>JAAYLK010000013.1 GCA_012521895.1 Clostridiales bacterium | reverse complement strand
TGCGGCGGCGGGCGGTATGACGGCCTTGTGGAACAAATCGGCGGCCCTTCCTTGCCCGGTGTGGGCTTTGGCATTGGCACCGAACGCATCATCCTGCAGCTTGGAAACGAGGGCATCACAGAGCCTCATGCCAGCGTAGTGGACGTCTTTGTGGCCAACATCGGGGCGGAAGCCAAGGCCACGGCCTTCAAGTTGAGCACGCAGCTGCGCCGTGAAGGCATCAAGGCCGATTGCAACCACTTGGACCGCAGCCTGAAGGCGCAGTTCCGCTACGCGGACAAGCTGGGCGTAAGGCTGATTGTCCTGGCCGGCGGGGATGAGTTGGAGCGCGGTGTGATAAAAATCAAGGACATGAAACAAGGAACCGAAGAAGAAGTACAGCTTTCACAGCTCCGTGCCCGCGTGGCAGAGCTGCTGTAAGCTTGAGGGGGAGGATCATATGGCAGAATTATTGGGTGGTTGGAAAAGGGACCTGCGCTGCGCGGAGGTGACAGAAAAGGACATCGGCAAAGAGCTGACCCTGATGGGCTGGGTCTCCCGTGTGCGCAACATGGGCGGCATCCTCTTTGTGTGGCTGCGCGACAGGAGCGGCCTCATCCAGCTGGTGTTTGACCAGGACCACATGGATGAAGCGACCTACAAACTGGGGGAAAGCCTGCGGGGGGAATATGTCCTGGCCATCAAAGGCAAGGTGATTGCCCGGGACACTACCGCTATCAATGATAAAATGGCAACCGGCACCATCGAGGTGCAGGTCCACCAGGCCAAACTGCTCAATGAAGCGGCCACCCCACCCATCTATACCGAAGACGGCATGAATGACAATGAAGCGGTGCGCCTGAAGTACCGCTACCTGGACCTGCGCCGCCCCAGCATGCAAAACATGCTGAAACTGCGCTCCAGCACCGTCAATGCCATCCGTACCCACATGGTCAGCCGTGGCTTTGTGGAGGTGGAAACGCCCGTCCTGACCAAATCCACCCCGGAAGGCGCGCGTGACTTCCTGGTGCCCAGCCGCTTGCACCCCAACGAGTTTTATGCCCTGCCGCAAAGCCCGCAGATTTACAAACAACTGTTGATGCTGTCCGGGCTTGACCGCTATTTCCAGTTCGCCAAGTGCTTCCGGGATGAGGACAGCCGCGCGGATCGCCAGCCGGAATTCACCCAGCTGGACCTGGAGATGAGCTTTGTGGAGCCTATTGACGTGCAAACGGTGGTGGAAGGCGCCTTCCATGAGGTGTTCAAGGCTGTCAAGAACGTCGACATCGCTCTGCCCTTGCCCAGGATGACCTGGAAAGAAGCCATGGAATCCTATGGCAGCGACAAGCCGGACCTGCGCTTTGGCATGAAGATCAGCCAACACAACGACTGGGCGAAGGACTGCGGCTTCTCCATTTTCGAGTCCGCGGTGACGTCCGGCGGTACCGTCTGCGCCATCAAAGCTGAAGGGGCGGCTGCCCACCTGTCTCGCAAGGAAATGGACGCGCTGGCAGAGTTTGCCAAAACCTATCACGTTAAAGGCCTGGCTTGGCTGGCCATCAACGAGGACGGCAGCCTGCGCTCCAGCTTTGCCAAGTTCATCGCCGAAGACAAGATGGCCGCCTTCCTGAAAACCATGGATGCCAAGCCCGGCGACGCCCTCTTCCTGATCGCGGACAAGCGCCTGACCGCGCTGACCGCCATGGGCCAGCTGCGCGTGCGCCTGGGCAAGCAGTTGAACCTGATTGCGCCTGACCTCTACAAACTGTTCTGGGTGACCGAGTTCCCGCTGCTTGAGTGGAATGAGGAAGCCAAGCGCTATACCGCGGCCCATCATCCCTTCACCATGCCCATGGAGGAAGACTTCCACTTGCTTGAGGAGCATCCTGAGCAGGTGCGCGCCAAGGCTTATGACCTGGTCTTAAACGGCGTGGAGATGGGCTCGGGGTCCATCCGAATCCACTCCTCAGACCTGCAGGAAAAGATGTTCAGCCTTCTGGGCTTTACCCATGAAGAAGCCTGGAAACGCTTTGGCTTCCTGCTGGAGGCCTTCAAGTACGGTACCCCGCCCCATGGCGGCTTTGCCTTTGGGCTGGACCGCTTGATGATGATGCTGATTGGCACGGACAGCCTGCGTGATGTCATCGCCTTCCCCAAGGCGCAAAACGCCTCCTGCCTGATGATGGATACTCCGTCCACCGTGAGCGAGGACCAGCTGCAAATGCTGCACCTGAAGCAGGAGACCGCCCCAGACGCCAAGTAGCCCTTGGTTGTCAAGCAGGGCTGATTTTGCTATACTGAACCAGAATCCTCAAGGAGGTGGAAATATGGCACAGAAGAAAGACAATCTTCCCGTCAACACCGAAGCGTTGGTCCAGGATGGCGGCACGATTTCCTATGCCAATGAAGTCATCGCGATTATTTCCGGCATCGCCGCCAGCGAAATCGAAGGCATCGCCGGCATGGTCACCGCCGGCGGGCTGGGGGAAATCATCAGCAAGAACCGCAACATCACCCGCGGGGTCAAGGTGGAAGTCGGCACGGAAGAAGTGTCGGTGGACCTGTACACCATCGTGGAATACGGCCAGCCCATCCAAAAGGTCGCCTCGGAAGTGCAGGAAAATGTCCGCAAGTCTATCGAATCCATGACCGGGCTCAAAGTTGTGCGCGTGGACATCCATGTCCAGGGCGTCAGCTTTGAAAAGGACAAGAAGGAGATCCAAAGCAGGATCGAGGCGGCCAACATCCAGCACCTGACGCCGGCTGCGCCTGAAAAGAAATCCAGGAAGGCCGCCGCGGTAGAGAGCAAACCGGAAGCCAAGGAAGCAGAACCGGTTGTGGTTGAAACAGAAGCCGTGCAGCCTGTTGCAGAGGAGACGGTGGAACAGCCGGAAGGCAGTGAAGCTCCCAAGGAAGAGCCCAAGGCTGACAGCAAAAAGCCAGCGCCCAAACGCCGTAAGGCATAAGGCTCCTGACAATGAAACTGAAGTTCACCCACCGCCTGCTGCTGCTGATTGGCGCCTTGTTCATCATGGTAATGGGCATTGCCATGCTGCTGGGCGGATTGCAGCTCAACGAGATTCCCATCCGCAAGGAAGGGCAGGGCTTTTTCACGCTGACGCGCTTGCTCTTGTTGCTTGGCGGCCTGCTGTGCCTGGCTTTTGGCGCCTTCTTCCTGACCTTGCCGCACAGGATGAAGCAGGGGAAGGCGGACTTTGTCACCCAGAAGACGCCATCGGGGGAACTGAAAATCAACGTCCAGGCGATTGAGACCATCGCCCAAAAGAGCCTGTCCCAGTATGAGGAAATCAAGCTGCAGCACCTGCAGGTGTTCAACACCAGAAGCGGAGTGGAGCTGGATCTGCGGGCATCTCTGGCTAACAACATCAACATCCCCCAGGCGGTCACCGCCCTGCAAAAGCACATCCGGCAGCAGCTGAAGGCAACTTTGGACATCGACGCCAAGGAAGTGCGGATCTTTGTTGACAAAGCCGATCTGACCTCGTCCTCTTCCCCATACAAGATCGTTCCGGAAAATCTACAGTTGGTGAAAGAAGAGAGCAAGCTTAAAGACAAGCCCGAAAATACAAGTAAAGGAAGCTGATTATGGACACATTCAACGAAAAGATGAAAGATGCCTTTAAGCCCGGGACTAAAAGCGGGAAGGTTTCCTTTGGCATCCTGTTTTTCCTCATTGGCCTTTTGTTTGTAATTTTTGGGTTCTGGAAAACCTTGCTGATTGCCGTCATCACTTTGCTTGGCGTGTTCATTGGCTCAGCGGAAACCCTTGGAAAAGCCACCAGCAAGCTGATTGACAAGGTGTATCCTGAGAAAAACAAGAAGATTGTTTATACCGCGGAAGACCTTGAAAAAGTGAAGAAGGCTGCGGAATTGAAACGCCAGGCCCAGCAAAAAACTGAGGAAGCGAAGGAAGAAGCATAAATGGCACTTCATGCGGCACGGCGTGTCGCGATGCAGATGATCTACTCCAGGATGTTTTCCGGCGATGACTGCCACAGCGTGCTGGAAGACCAGCCAGACTTGCAGGGTGTGGAAGACGATCAGGGCTTTATTGACCGGGCCCTTGAAGGCACACAGAACAACCGGGACGCTTACGACGACATTATCCAGTCCTTCAGCCCCCAGCGGGCGCTGGAGCGGATTCCGGTGCTGGACAGGGCGATTTTGCACCTGTCCTTGCATGAGTTGTCCTTGCCGGATGCCTTGCCGGGCGTTATCATCAATGAAGCTGTGGAATTGGCAAAGCGCTTCGGGGATGAAAGCGATGGCAGGTTTATCAACGGCCTGCTGGGTGCCTATGTCCGCGGCAATGCGCAGTGAAACAGCGGGATTACTGGGTTCTTCAACCGTAACAATGGAAGCTTACGGCCAGCGAATGCGGGCCGTTTTTATCATCAACAAGCACAAAGGAGCGTGACCATGGCGAAGATTTTAAGCGGAAAAGAGATGTCAGAACAGCTGATTCAGGAACAGGCCGTCCGGGTTGCCCAACTGCATGAGCAGGGCATTTTTCCCGGCCTCGCGGTAGTCTTGGTGGGGGAGGACCCTGCCAGCCAGATTTATGTCCGGAACAAGGGGATTGCCTGTGAAAAGATTGGCATCCATTCGCAAACCATCCGCATGGCGGAGGACTGCAGCCAGGAAGAGCTGCTGGATACCATCCAGAAATTGAACAATGATCCCAAAATCAGCGGGATACTGGTGCAATTGCCCCTGCCCAAACACCTCAATGAAGAAGAGGTGCTCAGCACCATCCTGCCGGAAAAGGACGTGGATGGCTTCCATCTGATGAATGTCGGCAAACTGTCCACCGGCCAAACGGGTGTGGTGCCCTGCACCCCCAAGGGCGTGCTGTACATGCTCAAGCAAGCGGGTATTGACCTAAAGGGCAAGGAAGCGGTCATCATCGGGCGGTCCAACATCGTCGGCAAGCCGGCGGCCACGCTGCTGTTGAATGAGCACTGCACGGTGACCATCTGCCATTCCAGAACCCAGAACTTGGCTGAACACACCCGCCGCGCGGACATTCTGGTGGCAGCCATCGGGAAGCCAAATTTTGTTACCGCCGACATGGTCAAGCCTGGCGCGGTGGTGATAGACGTGGGCATCAACCGCCTGGATGGCAAAGTGGTGGGCGACGTTGCTTATGAGGACGTTGAAAAGGTCGCCGGATGGATTACCCCGGTGCCCGGCGGCGTGGGCAAGATGACCATCAGCATGCTGATGGAGAACACTCTGGAAGCGGCATGCGCGCAAGCCCGCTAAGCGTCAGCGAACTCAACGAATATGTCAGGCGCTCCCTGGCGGGGGACCCGATGCTGCAAGGCATTGCCATCCGTGGGGAAATCAGCAATTTCAAGCGCCACACCTCCGGCCACCTGTACTTCACCTTAAAGGATGAGGCCAGCCGCATCAGCTGTGTGATGTTCCGCCAGCATGCCCAAATGCTGCGCTTCGCGCCGCAGGACGGCATGTCAGTGTTGCTGAGCGGCTCTGTCAGCCTGTACACGGCCAGCGGCAGCTATCAGTTTTATGGTGAAGCCATGGCCAGTGACGGGGCCGGCGCCTTGTATGAGCTCTACCTGAGAACGCGGGACAGGCTGCAAAAGGAAGGCCTGTTTGATGTCTCGCGCAAGAAACCGCTGCCCTTGCTGCCCAGGGGCGTTGGCATCGTCACCGCGCGCACCGGCGCGGTGCTGCATGACATCATGACGGTGGCCAAGCGGCGCTTTCCCGGCTTGCCTTTGTACCTGCGCGCGGCCCAGGTGCAGGGGAAAGGCGCGGAAACGGACCTGGTCGTTGCCTTAAACGAGCTGGCAGCCCTGCCGCAAGTGGATGTTATCATCATCGGGCGCGGCGGCGGTTCACTGGAAGACCTGTGGGCGTTCAATGAAGAGGTGCTGGTGCGGGCGATTGCCGCTTGCCCGCTTCCCGTCATCTCCGCGGTTGGCCATGAGACGGATGTCACGCTGTCTGACTTCGCGGCGGACGTGCGCGCCGCCACGCCGTCCGCGGCGGCTGAAATCGCTGTGCCATTAAAAACAGAACTGCTCCTGCGCATTGAAGCGCAGCGCAGCCTGCTGTATCAGGCTGCCAGGCAGCAGACGGACCTTCTTCAAGCAAAGCTTCAGCAAACGCTGTCCGCCTTGCAGCACAACAGGCCCGACAACAAGCTAAAAGTCCTGCTGCTGCGTTTGGACAACGCGATGCAGCGGATGACAAGCGGCATGAACACATCCATGAGACAGCTTGACACCCGGGTCAGCGGCTTGATACAACGCCTGAAGGCAGCCGGACCGGAGCAGACCCTACGGCGCGGCTATGTCATCGCGCTGGATGAAAGCAGGCCTTTGCAAAGCGTAACCCAGGTGGGGGAAACATTGACCCTGCAGTTTTATGATGGCAAAGCCTTTGTAAAGACCTTGAGGATAGAGGAGGAAAACACGCTTTGAAGAAAGAACAGGAAACTGTAGGGTTTGAAGCGCGGCTTGAAACACTGGAACAGATTACCGAGAAAATGGAAGAAGGCAAGCTGGACCTGGCAGAACTGATGAAGCTGTACGAGCAGGGCATCAAGCTGTCTGAAGGTTTGAAGAAAGACTTGGAGCTGGCACAGACCACATTGACCGAGCTGAAGGACGGCAAACTCAAACCGGTTGAAGGCGAAGCATGATGGATTACAGCCGGCAGTATCAACACTTTCAACACCTTGTTGAGAATGCTCTGAGTGAGTACCTTCCCCTCACCAGGGAGGACTGGCCAGAGGATGGGATTCCAAAGCATTTGTCGGAAGCCATGCGCTACAGCCTCCTAAGCGGCGGCAAGCGCATCCGGCCTGTCTTGCTGCTGGCCGCTTTCCAAGCCGTCAATGCCGATGTCAAGCCCGCCCTCCCCTTTGCGGTGGCGCTGGAATGCATCCATTGCTATTCCCTGATTCACGATGACCTGCCCGCGATGGATGATGACGACCTGCGCCGCGGCCAGCCCACCAACCACAAGGTCTTTGGGGAAGCCATGGCCATCCTGGCGGGGGACGCGCTGTTGAACTTCGCGTTTGAGCTGATGGCGTCCTGCAGCCTGCCAGGTACCTTGAATGCCATGAGGGAAGTTTCAAAATACAGCGGTTCCTCCGGCATGATCGCGGGGCAGACGGCGGACATCCACATGGCCGGTGAGCAGGTTACGCCTGAAAAAGTGGCTTACATCCACCGCCACAAGACAGCGGACCTGATCACCGCGGCGGTTGTAGCCGGCTTGATTCTTGGCGGCGCGGACGCGCGAATGATAACGCATGGGAAAGATTATGCCTTCCACCTTGGCCTGGCTTTCCAGATTACGGATGACCTGCTGGACCTTGAGGGGGAGCAGGCGGTGACGGGCAAGGCCGGCCAGCGCGACGCCCAGCTGGGCAAACTAACCTGGCCTGCGGCGGTCGGCATTGAAAAGGCGCGTGAGGACGCGCAAAAGGCGATTGACCGTGCGCTTGCGGCCGCGGAACACCTGGGTCAATCCGCCGGTTTTTTCAAAGCGCTTGCGTTGTCAATCCCCAAACGAGTAAAATAAGCAATCACCTACATTCTCGGAGGACACTGTGCAGGACCTGTTGAACAATGGCATTCTTTTATGCCTGATGACCGCCTGGCTGGTTGCCCAGCTGATCAAGGCGGCGATAGACTGGCGGATGAAAGGCAGGTTTGACTACAAGCGCTTGTTTACCAATGGCGGGATGCCCAGCGCGCACACTGCTGTCGTTGTCTCGCTCGCCATGATGATTGCCTTCCGCGAAGGCATCGCGTCCACAGCGTTCGCCATCGCTGTTGCGTTGACTGCCATTGTCATCAACGACGCGGTGGGGGTACGCTATCACACGGGGGAACAAAGCAAGGTCATCAACAAAATCCTGCACCGTATGCTGGTGGAGGGCGAACCCCTGACGGACGAGACCCTGCATGAACTGGTTGGGCACACGCCCACGGAAGCCTTTTTTGGCGCTGTCATCGGCATTGTTGTGCCATTATTTTTCAGATAGGAGACAAACTGATGTTAGATCAATTCAGGGAAGAGGTTGTGACCAAAAAGAACAAAACCATGGAGAATGTCATGATGGCCTTTGCCAACATCAGCATGGTTTTGACGGGCATTATGGCCATGTTTATGCTGCAGACTGTGATGATGATGATTTCCACCCAGGGCTTCAGCACCGGCATGATCCTGTCCATCCTGGTTACTTTGCTGTTGATCGCGTCAGCGGTGCTCCTGTTCCTGTTCAAGGACCGCATCAGGACCGAATATGAGTACACCTTCACCAACGGCACGATGGACTTTGCCCAGGTGTTCAACAACAAAAAACGCAAGGCGCTGGGGACGATGAACATCCGCAATGTGGAAGCCTGCGGCCTGGTCAGCTCCGGCTCCTTCCACCGCTATTTGAGCACCCCCAATGTCAACCGCCTCAACTGGTTTTTAAACCGCGACGCGGAGCTGTTCTACTTCTATTTTGTAAAAGACAGCAAGAAGACCCTGATGGTGATAGAGCCCAGTGAAGAGATGGTCTCCTTGATCCGCAAAAACGTCGGCCAGGGGAAGTTCCAAACCAATTGAGAAAGCTGATTTACCTGGACAATGCCGCCACCACCGCCCCGGCGCAAGAGGTCATCACCGCGATGACTTCTTCTTTGCGTGAAAGCTATTTCAACCCTTCATCCCTGTATGCCTCTGGCTTTGCCGTGCGCAAGCAGATTGAGGCGTCCCGGCTGATGATCAGGCAAATGCTGCGGGCGGAGGACCTGGTGTTCACCTCAGGCGGTACGGAAGCCAGCAACCTGGCCATCCTGGGCAGCCTGCAAAACGTGCGAAAATTTGGCAGGGTGCTGTACTCCGCTGTGGAGCATTCAGCGGTTGCCAAAACCTGTGAAAGCCTGTCCGGGCAGCATGAAGTATTGAAGGTGCCGGTGACGGAGGAAGGCTTGATTGACCTTGAAGCGCTGCGGCCGCTGCTGACCCCGGAGACCTTGATGATTTGCGTCATGCAGGTCAACAATGAAGTGGGGGCCATCCAGCCGCTACAGGAGGTCATCAGCCTGCGAAATTCATTATGCCCGGATGCCTTGCTGCATGTGGATGGGGTGCAGGGCTTCCTGCATCTGCCATTAGCCATGACGGATGGCGTAGACAGTTATGCCCTGTCCGGCCACAAAATCCATGGCCCCAAAGGCATTGGCGCTTTGGCGCTGGGCAAACGGATGCGCGTCAAACCCATGATTTTTGGGGGAAGCCAGGAAAATAGCCTGCGCTCCGGGACGGAGAACACCCCGGGCATCATTGGCCTGACAGCGGCCATTGAGGCCTATCCCAAGGAAAACACCATCCGGGAACGAAAGCTGGCCTTCTATCATTTGGTCAAGGAATTGATTCCGGACGCCATGGTCAACGGCCCGCAACCGGAATCCCCCTCCGCTTGTGAGCACATCATCAACCTGTCCTTCCCGCCAGTGCGCGCCCAGACCCTGATGCACGCCCTGGAAGGGGAAGGGGTGATGGTCAGCCAGGGCTCCGCCTGCTCCTCCAAAAAGAAGACGCCCAGTGCCACGCTCAGCGCCATGAACATTGCCAAAGCCCGCATAGAAAGCGCGCTGCGCTTCAGCTTCAGCCGCTACACCAGCTTTGAGGATGTTCAGTTCGCTGCCCATGCCCTGGTAAAAGCCTATCAAACCCTGCGCCCCTACACGCACAGATAAGGAAACCGCATGAAGAAACTCTTATTGGTCAAGTACGCCGAGGTCCACCTCAAAGGGCAAAACCGCCCTTTTTTCCTGCGCCTGCTGACAAAGAACATCAAGGAGGCCGCCAGGCCCTTTGGCGCCGGCGTCAGGCTGCATGACAGCCGCATACTGGTCAGCGGCTATGATGATGAGGAAGCCTGTGTTGACGCCATCCGTCGCGTGTTTGGCGTGCACGCCGTCAGTCCCGCGGTCGAGCTGGACAAGGCTGATTTTGATGGGCTCTGCGTTCAGGCACAAGCCATGATGGCCCACCTGGAAGGCAGCTTCAAGGTGATCGCCCGGCGGTCCGACAAGCTGTATCCCATGGATTCGCCTCAGATCGCGGCGGAGGTAGGCGGCTATGTTTCGTCACATACACCCAAACTGACGGTGGATGTCCATAGCCCGCAGCATGTGCTGCAAGTCGAAATCCGGGACCAGGCCTTGCTGTATGTGGAAAACTTCCCAGGCAACGGCGGACTGCCCACTGGCAGCAGCGGCAAGGCCATGCTGCTCTTGTCCGGCGGCATCGACAGCCCGGTGGCCGGTTACCGGATCGCCCGGCGCGGGGTGACATTGAGCGCTGCCTATTTCCACTCCTTCCCGTATACAGGTGAACCGGTCAAGGACAAGGTGCTGACCCTGGCCAGGCTGCTTAGCCGCTATTGCGGCTCCCTGCGCGTGTACGTGGTGCCCTTTACGGAAATCCAGCAGAGCATTCACCAGCAATGCCCGGATGATTACACCACCTTGATCATGCGGCGCAACATGATGCGCATCGCGGAAAAGCTGGCGCAAAAAGAAAAGGCCCTGGCCCTCATTACCGGTGAAAGCATCGGCCAGGTGGCCAGCCAGACCCTGGAAGCGCTGTCCTGCACAGACGCCGTGGTCAGCATGCCGGTGTTCCGGCCCTTGATTGGCACGGACAAGCTGGAGATCATCCAGGAGGCCGTCAGGATTGGCACCTATGAGACCTCCGTTTTACCCTATGAAGATTGCTGCACCGTGTTCACGCCCCGGCACCCGGTGACCCACCCCAAGCTTAAGCAGGCGGAGTACGCTGAAAGGCCGTTGCTGGAAGAAAACCTGCTGGAACAGATGATTCAAAGGGCCGTTGACGGCGTTGAAATCATCGATGTACGCCCCTGAGAAGGCAAGCAAAGGCTGTCAAGTAAAAACACTTGACAAGATGAAGAGGGCATGTATAATGCCACTTGTGTTGTTTTTAAGGAGGCGTGCATGGGCAAGGACAGGTTGAACAAGAAAGTCGGCTACGGGATGCTGGCAGCTTTTTACGCACCCCTGCTGACTGAAAAACAGCAGTCCATGCTTGAAATGTATTGCGATGAGGACCTGTCCCTGTCCGAAATCGCCACCCAGTTGTCCATCTCACGCCAGGCTGTCAGCGACAACCTCAACCGCGCCTATGACCGCCTGGATGAGCTTGAAAACCACCTGCAGCTCTTTAGCAGTTTTGTTTCCATGCAGCAGCGCGTGAAACGCTGCGGTGAGTTGTTGAAGCTGGTGGATGCCAGCGCTGTAACCAGCGTTTATCTCAAAGAAGCAATCGATGTGTTGTCTGAAACCCCGGAATTGAAAGGCGGTAAAGATGGCGTTTGACAGTTTATCCGACAAGCTCCAACGCGCTTTTAAGAAGCTGACCGGCAAAGGCAAGCTGAACGAAGCCAACATCAAGGAAGCCATGCGCGAAGTGCGGATGGCGCTGCTGGAGGCCGACGTCAACTACCTGGTGGTCAAGGACTTTATTAAAACGGTCACCGACCGCGCTGTTGGCGCTGAAATCCTGTCCTCCCTCAACGCCGGCCAGCAGGTCATCAAAATCGTCAACGAAGAGCTGACCAAGCTGATGGGCGGCGCCAACGCCAAGCTGACCTGGTCCTCCTCTGTACCCACCATTTACCTGCTGTGCGGCTTGCAAGGCGCCGGCAAGACTACCATGGCCGGCAAACTGGCAGCCCACCTAAAGAAGACCGGCAAGAAACCGCTGCTGGCCGCCTGTGACATCTACCGTCCCGCCGCCATCAAGCAATTGCAACTGGTCGGTGAAAAAGCCGGCGTCCAGGTCCTTGAAAAAGGCACCCAGGACCCTGTCATCACCTCCAAGGAAGCGGTGGAGCACGCCCGCTATTATGGCAATGATGTGCTCATCATCGACACCGCCGGCCGCTTGCACATTGACGACGCGCTGATGGAAGAGCTTGAGCGCATCAAGGCAGCGATCCGCCCGCAGGAAATCCTGCTGACGGTGGACGCGATGACCGGCCAGGACGCGGTGAACGTCGCCAAGACCTTCAACGAAAAGCTGGGCATTGACGGCATCATCATCACCAAGCTGGACAGCGATACCCGCGGCGGCGCGGCGCTGTCCGCCCGCGCCATCACCGGCAAGCCCATCAAGTTCGCCGGTACCGGCGAAAAGCTGAGCGATTTTGAGCCCTTCCACCCCGACCGCATGGCCTCGCGCATCCTGGGCATGGGGGACGTGCTGACGCTGATTGAAAAAGCGACAGAGTCCTTTGACCTGGCGGAAGCCGAGAAGGCCGCGGCAAAGAACAAACAGCCGCAGGACCTGACCCTGGACGACTTTCTGGAGCAGATGCAGCAGCTGAAAAAAATGGGGCCGCTGCAAAACGTCCTGGGGATGCTGCCCGGTGTTGGCAACAAGCTCAAGAACGTGGAAGTGGATGAGCAGGCCATGAAAAAGCCCGAAGCCATCATCCAGAGCATGACCCAAAAGGAACGCCGCAACCCGGACATCTTAAACGCCAGTCGCCGCAAGCGCATCGCCGCCGGAGCGGGGGTGGCGGTGAGCGATGTCAACCAGCTGATGCGGCAGTTTGAGCAAATGCGCAAGATGCTCAAGCAGATGATGGGCAACAAGCGCGGCCTGGCACGCGGCATGCGCGGCATGCCATTCATGTAAGCTGAATCTCAGTTACCACTGATGTTCATAAATTATTAGGAGGAACCCTATCATGGCAGTCAAAATTCGCCTCAAGAGAATCGGAATGAAGAAACACCCCTTTTACCGCGTCGTCGTCACCGATGAGCGCAACCCCCGCGATGGCAGCTTCATCGAGGAAATCGGCACCTACGATCCCATGAAGAGCCCCGCTGAAATCAAAATTGACAACGAGAAGGCCGTCAAGTGGATCAAGAACGGCGCCCAGCCCTCTGACACCGTCCGTGTGCTGCTGAAGAAGACCGGCGCCATTGAAGGCTGAGCCGCTCATGAAAGATTTGGTATTGTTCCTGGCGCAGTCCATCGTGGACCAGCCGGACCAGGTCGTGGTCAATGAGACAGAAGGGCCTGAGGCCATCATTCTGGAATTGAACGTTGCGCCGGATGACATGGGCAAGGTGATTGGCAAGCAGGGCCGCATCGCCAAAGCGATCCGCAGCGTTGTCAAAGCCGCGACGGAAAAGGGCGGCAAGCCCGTGTTTGTGGAGATCCAGTGATGGCAAAGCCTGAGGAAAACTACCTGTCCATAGGGCAGGTCCTCCGGCCGCAGGGCCTGCAAGGGCAAGTGAAAATCCGACCGGATACTGACGACGCCGGTCGTTTTTCATCCCTGCGGCATGCCTATTCGCTCAATGCAAGGGGAGAAGCCACGGAGCTTCCGCTGCACGACATCTCTGTGCGCGGCGGCTTTGTGTACCTGCGCATTGACGGGGACGCCAGCGTGGAGGACGCGCAAAAACGGCGGGACCTGCACTTGTATGTCCCCCGCAGCGAAGCAGTGCCTCTGAATGAGTTTGAAAACTTCATCACCGACCTGGTCGGCTGTACCTTGTCAGACTCAAACGGGAAGGTGATCGGTACGGTCACCGATGTTTTGCAGCCGGGTGCCAACGATGTGTATCAGGTGAAGACGCCGGAAGGCCGGATGCTGTTGGTGCCGGCCCTGCGCCATGTCATCACCCAGGTGGACGTGAACGCAAAAACCATGACCGCTGATGCTACAAAGCTGTGGGAGGTCTCAATCTTTGAGGATTGATGTCCTGACCATTTTTCCGGAGATGTTTGACGCCTTGAATGCCAGCATCATCGCGCGCGCGAAGCAAGCGAACCTGGTGGACATAAAGGTGACGGACATCCGCCCGTTTTCCGCGTCCAAGCATAAAAACACGGATGACTACCCCTTCGGGGGAGGCGCCGGCATGGTGATGACAGCCCAGCCCATCGCGGATGCCATCAAGGCGGTGACGGGAAGCGGTTTTCAAGGCCTGCGCGTCTTCATGAGCCCGCGCGGTGTCCCGCTGGACCAGGCCCTTGTTAAAAAACTCAGCCAGGAACCAAGGCTGATGATTTTGTGCGGGCACTATGAAGGCGTGGATGAGCGGGTCCTGGAACACTACATCGACCTGGAGATTTCCATCGGCGATTATGTCTTGACCGGCGGAGAGCTGCCGGCCATGGTGACCATCGACAGCGTGGTGCGTTTGCTGGAAGGCGTCCTGGGGGATGACAACAGCGCCCAGGAGGAGAGCTTCAGTGACGACCTGCTGCTGGAGTATCCGCACTACACCCGCCCAAGGGAGTTTGAAGGCCTGGAAGTTCCAGAAGTACTGCTCAATGGCAACCACGCCGCGATTGACACCTGGAGAAGGCAGCAGCGCTTGCTGGTCACAGCCAGGCGCCGCCCGGACTTGCTTAAAAAAGCAAAGCTAACGCCCAAAGACATCGCGTTTCTGACGCAAGAAGGCCTCCTGTAAGCAGACCATCCTCATGATCCGCTGGCTATCAGCGGTTTTTTCCTTGCCTTGAAAGCCAAAATTGGGGGCAAAGCCAGCTTGTTTGCTTTTTAACTAAGGGCATGAGTGGGTAGAATGAGGGAAAGAGGACTGCAGGAGGAATAGTGTGTGACAGTCAGGGAAATGCTTGAACAGGCTGAACTGACCAACCTTTCAGCCTTTGCCGCCAAAAGTCTTCAGTCAAAAGGCCGCGCGAGCCCCATCAGCGAAGACAACAGCAGAACACAGTTTCAACGTGACAGGGACCGTGTCATCCATTCCAAGGGGTTTCGTCGCTTGCAATTCAAGACACAGGTTTTTTTGGCGCCTGAGGGAGACCATTACCGCACCCGGCTGACGCACACCCTGGAAGTGTCCCAGGTGGCGCGCACCATCGCCAGGGGCCTGCTTTTGAACGAAGACCTGACCGAAGCCATCGCCCTGGCGCATGACCTTGGCCACACACCCTTTGGCCACATCGGGGAGCGCACACTGGACCAATTGACCCCGGGCGGCTTCAAGCACTACATGCAAAGCCTGCGCATGGTGGACAAGCTGGAGGGAGGCAATGGCCTCAACCTGACCTGGGAAGTGCGCAATGGCATCATCAACCACTCCGGCTCCCTCAAGGCCTCCAGCCTGGAAGGCATGGTGGTGGCCAAGTCTGACAGGATTGCCTACATTAACCATGACATCGATGACGCCATCCGCGCGGGCATTCTGCATGAGGAGCAATTGCCCAAAGACGCCATCAAAGTGCTGGGAAAGACCCATGGTGAGCGCATCAACACCATGATCATGGACATCATCAGACACAGCACGGACAGGCCGGACATCACCATGAGCCAGGAAGTGCAGGAAGCCACCGACGTCATGCGCGCCTTCCTGTTTAAAAATGTGTACCAGGATTCCTGGCGCAGTGATGAAGAACAAAAGTGTGATTTCATCATCAAGGAACTGTTCCGGTATTTCATGGAGATGCCGGAAAAGATGCCCTTGGAATTCCGGCAGATCGCGGCGGACGAAGGCACGCCGCGCGCGGTGACTGATTTCATCGCGTCCATGACAGACCGTTATGCCATCCGGCTGTTCCGCCAGCTGTTCATGCCCGAAGCGTTTTCCATCTTATGATCTTATGAAAGGCGGTGTATTCTCATGGCTCCCCGGTTTCCAAACACATGGGTGGATCAGGTCTACGCCGCCTCCAGCATTGTCGATGTCGTATCAAATTATCTGCCACTGCAGAAAAAGGGCAGGCGGCATTGGGGCTTGTGCCCGTTTCACAATGAGAAGACCGCTTCCTTTTCCGTCAACCCTGAGCTGAACCTGTATTACTGCTTTGGCTGCAAAGCCAGCGGCAATGTGGCGCAGTTTGTGATGGAAATGGAGAAGCTGACCTATCCTGAAGCGCTGCTGTACCTGGCCAAACAATTCAATCTACCGCAGCCGCCTGTGATGGAGGATGACCCACAGGAGGAGCAGCGCCGCACCCTGCGGGAGCGCCTGGTTGAAGCCAACAAGGAAGCTGCCCAATATTATCACGACCAGCTGTGGTTGCCGGAGAACAAGGCGGCGCTTGATTATTTCCACCAGCGCGGCCTGGACGACGCGGTCATCCGACGCTTTGGCCTGGGTTACAGCCCGGATGACTGGGACAGTTTGTTCAATCACCTCCAGGCCAAAGGCTTCACACAGGAGGAGTGCCAGCAGGCGGGGCTTCTGACCGTCAAGGAAAGCAGCCGCTATGACACCTTCCGTGACCGGGCCATGTTCCCCATCATCAACCGCTACGGCCAGACCATTGGCTTTGGCGCACGCGCGATGGGCAACGCCCAGCCCAAATACCTCAACACCAACGACACCCTGGCATTCAACAAGCGCTACAATGTCTATGGCATCAACCTGTTAAAGCGCATGCGCAACCTGGATCAGCTGATCCTGGTGGAAGGCTATCTGGATGTCATCAGCCTGTCACAGGCTGGTATCAGCAATGTGGTCGCTACCCTGGGCACAGCGCTCACCAACGAACAGGTCCGCCTTATCAAAAACTATGCACCGGAAATCTGGATTGCTTATGACGGGGATGAGCCCGGGCAGATGGCGGCCCTGCGCGCTTTGGACATCCTGCAGCAGGAAGCGGTGCCCGGCAGGGTCATCCGCTTCCCGGAGGGGCTGGACCCGGACGATTTCATCAGACAAAAAGGCGCTGAAGGCTTTCATGCGCTACGTCCTTTGCAGGCCATGGCCTTTCGTTTGACGAGGATAGAAGCGCAGTATGACCTAAGCCAGGATGACAGCAAGCGCGCTTTTGCGATGGAAGCGGTCAAAATCCTCACAATCCTCACAGAACCGATTGAGATAGACCATTATCTGGGTAGAATAGCATTGAAAACAGGGATTGCGAAGGAAGTACTCTTCAGTCAGATGCAAAAAGGCCAATCCGTGGTACAGCATGCGCAGCCGGACCCAACGGCATTCAAAAAGAAGCGGCATGAAGCAACTTTGTATGACCAATCCGAGTTTACCCTGGCGTCCCTGTTGGCAACCGGCAAGCTGCCGCCCGGCCTGGTTGAAGCGGAAGACTTTGAGGATAAACGCTTTCAAGCCATCGTCAATGCTTTGCTTGATGGCAGCAGCCCCTCTCACATTCTGGAGCATGCCCAAGACGAGCAGACAAGGGCACTTGCCGGGGAATTGTTCAACCGTTTGCCAGACCTGGACAAGGAAGGCACTCTGACCGCGGCAGAAGACTGCTTAAGGACCATCCGTGTCACACGGCTCACGGCCAGGATTAAGCAGCTTAGCCAGGAGATAAAGACCCAGGAAGGTGAGCAAAAGCTCTTCACCCTCCAACTGATCAGCGAACTGCAGGCCGAACTGGTAAAGCAATCAGCCAGAAAAGCCTGACCAAGAAAGGAAGTGCGCCCTTGGACGCCAACATGAATCCCAAACAGCAGGCAAAACTCGCAGAGTTTTATGAGACGGCAAAGGCGAAAGGTATCATCAGCTCCGAGGAGATGGTGAACACCCTGTCTTCAATCGACCTTGAGCCGGAGCAGTTTGAAGTGGTGCTGGATACTCTGGAGGGCATGGGGGTACAAGTTACCAAGGATTCGCAGTCAGAGATAGATTCCACCAAGGAAGAAGCAGAGGAAGACGAGATTGACCTGTCCATCCCCGAGGCCATCAACATTGATGACCCGGTGCGGATGTACCTCAAGGAAATTGGCAAGGTTCCCCTGCTGACTGCCGAAGAGGAAGTGGAACTGGCAAAGCGCATGGAAGCCGGCGATGAGACGGCCAAGCATGAACTGGCGGAAGCCAACCTGCGCCTTGTGGTGTCCATCGCCAAGCGCTATGTTGGCCGTGGAATGCAGTTTCTGGACCTGATTCAGGAAGGCAACCTGGGCTTGATCAAGGCGGTGGAAAAGTTTGATTACCAGAAGGGTTTCAAGTTTTCCACCTACGCCACCTGGTGGATTCGCCAGGCCATCACCCGCGCCATCGCGGACCAGGCCCGCACCATCCGCATCCCGGTGCACATGGTGGAAACCATCAACAAACTAATCCGCATCTCCCGCCAGCTGCTGCAGGAATTGGGGCGAGAACCCACCCCGGAAGAGATCGCCAAGGCCATGGGCATCACAGAGGGCAAGGTGCGGGAAATCTTCAAAATCGCGCAGGAGCCCGTCTCCCTGGAGACCCCCATCGGTGAAGAGGAAGACAGCCACCTGGGTGACTTCATCCAGGATGAGGACGCGCCTGCGCCCGCCGACGCCGCCTCCAACGCTTTGATGAAGGAATTGCTTTGGGATGTCCTGGATTCTCTGACGCCCAGGGAGGCCAAGGTGCTGCGCCTGCGCTTCGGGCTGGACGACGGCAACCCACGCACGCTGGAAGAAGTGGGCAAGGAGTTCATGGTGACCCGTGAACGCATCCGCCAGATTGAGGCCAAAGCCCTGCGCAAGCTGCGCCACCCCAGCCGGAGCAAAAAACTGAAGGACTTTTTGGATTGATGATGGAAGCGGGGGGCTGGCTGCCCCACCTGGATGCGAGGCTGGCCGCGATTGCCGCTGAAGTACCAACCAGCAAGCTTGCGGCGGACATCGGCGCGGACCACGGGAAGCTCTCCTGCTGGCTGCTGAAGACAGGACGCGTCCAGCACATGATTGTCAGCGACATCAGCAAAATATCCCGCGACAAGGCGCGGGATTTGTTTATAGAGCATGAGGTGCTGGACCGGGTTACCCTCAGCGGTGAAGATGGGTTGCATGCCCTGCACGGCCAGCCGGACACCATCATCATCGCCGGCATGGGGGGCGGTTTGGTCAGCAGAATCCTAAGGCAGGAGGTTGACCTGCATCCGTCCAGGCTGGTTCTCAGCGCGCACACAGAATTGGAAGAAGTGCGCGATGCCCTGATGACACGAACGTATTCGATTGAAAAAGAGCAGCTTGTTAAAGCGGCGGGGCGGTATTACCGGGTGATCACCGCAGTGCCGGGTGAGCAGGTCCTCAGTGAAGCACAGCGCGTGCTGGGCGTCAATGTCACTGGAACAGCCACCGCCAACTTGCTGGATTATTACCGCTGGCAGCTGGAAATCGCAAACACCTGGCGTTCAGAGCGCGGGACAGTGTACCAAGCCTGTTTAAAGGAGGCCATCAGTGAGCTTGAAGCAAATCACGGTTGAGACCATTTTCAATTGGCTGAATGAAGTCGCGCCGTTTGAGACCCAGGAGGAGTTTGACAACGCCGGATTGCAGGTTGGGCTGATGGCAGCGTCCGTCAGCAAGGTGCTGCTTGCGCTGGATGTGACCGAAGCGGTGGTGATGGATGCGGTGCATATAGGCGCGGAGCTGATCATCGCCCACCATCCCTTGATTTTTATGCCGCTCAGGGACATGCAATTGGACAAACATGTGCCGGGCCTGCTTGCCCTCATGATAAAGCACAACATCAACCTGATTGCCGTGCACACAAACATCGACCAGTCCATGGACTATTCCGCAAGCGCCGCCGTGGCCGGCTTGCTTGGTTTGCGCGGCCTGCGGAAACAGGGGAATTACCTGTTCATCGGCGAATTGCCGGAAGCTCTGTCCGCGCTGGAACTGCAAATATTAACGGCAAGCACGCTGCATGTGCCGGCTCGCCTGTATGGAGACCCGCAACAGCGGATTCACACCCTGGCCATTGCTGGCGGCGCATACAGCGAGGGCTTTGAAGAGGCCTTGGCCAGCGGCGCTGACGCCTTGCTGACAGGAGAAGTAAAGCACCATCACGCTGTGGAGGCCGCGGCCCGCGGTTTTGTGCTGCTGGATGGCGGCCATTACGCGACTGAGCAGCCAATGATGCAGCCTTTGGCGCTTGGTTTACAAAGCATGGCAGATACGGTAAAATATAATTTACAGGTTTATGTCTCGCGGGATGCTCCATACAGCCTGCAAACAACCTGTGGGGAGGTATGAATGACTCAACTTGACTTGTTATGGGAATACCAACTGGCGGACACGGAAGCCGATTCCATGGCGCATTCCATCCGCCAATCACCCAAACGCCAAAAACTGCTGAAGCTGCGCGACTACATCCGCGACCAGCAGGAAAGCTTGCAGACCCTTGAAAACGAGGTCATGGCCATGATGGACCGGATGGATGTCCTAAAGGACGCCATCTCCTTGGCGGATGACCAGCTCAAAGCCCTGCAAAAGCGCATCCAGGAAGAACCGGCCAGCGGCAGCGAAGGCATTTCAATGTACATCGCGGAAGCCGCCCAGCTGTCCGGCACCTTGAATGATTATGACCAGGAAGTGCGCAGGGTGCGCAAAAGCGCTTCTGACCGCGACCGCAAGCAGCGCGACATCAAGCTGCGCGCCATCAAATCCAAGGAAGAGTTTGACGCCCTGCGCGTGGAATATGACCAGGAATACAAAGAAAAATCCGAAGTGCTGGAGCGTTTGAAGGCTGCCGCGGAAGAAAAGAAAAAGGGCATTGAGCCTGAGTATCTGGCCCGCTACACCGCAATCAAGCAACACTGTACGCCCCCCATGGCCAAGCTCATCAACGGCCAGTGCGGCGGGTGCAATATGGGCTTCCCCTCCTCGGTGCTGGCCAGCATCCGCTCTGGCAAGCAGGTGGAATGCGAGACCTGCGGCAGGTTGATTATCGGTTAAAAAAATCATGAGGCAGACAAGTGGTCGCGTGCCGATGAGGCATGAGGAAAGTCCGAGCACCACAGGGCAGGGTGCCAGCTAACGGCTGGTGGAGGCGACTCCAAGGCAAGTGCAACAGAGAGATACCGCCGTGTAAACGGTAAGGGTGGAAAGGTGCGGTAAGAGCGCACCGGCGGCCTGGCGACTGGCCCGTCATGTAAACCCCACCTGGTGCAAGATAAAGGGAAGCAATGAATGGCCCGTTCCGCTTCCGACCATCGCTACAGCAGCCTGGTGACTGGCTGCGAAGATAGATGACCACTCACGACAGAACTCGGCTTACAGTCTGCGCTCATTTTTCACCGCGAAAGCGGTGTTTTTTTATCTGGAATTTTTGCGGAAGGCCTGCCTGCGCTTCCACTGCTGGATGGCCAGGCGGCTTTGGTTGTACAGATCGCCGCCAAAGAACAGCAAGAGATTGAGCAGGCTGAAGATGATGGCAAGTTTGATGAACCAAGGGCCGGTGGCCAGGCCGTAGAGGTAATAAAGGGCATTCAAGGCCGCGAGCCATTTGATCTTGATGGGCAGAACAAAGAACAACAGAATCTGGAAATTCGGGTTCATAAGCGCAAAGGCGAAAAAGAGGGAGAGGTTGAGGTACATGTTGGTGCCCAGGCCGCTGATGAGGCCGGCAATGATGGCGGCAAGCGCGCCGATGACATAGTAGACCAGGAAGCGCCTTGCACCCCAGCGCGCTTCCAGCGCGGTGCCGATAAAATAGTAAAAATAAAGCGTTAAAGCCGCCTGAAGGATTTGGCCATGCGGGGGAATGATCAGGAAGGTCACAAGGCGCCACACTTCACCCCTGAAAACAGCCGGAGCATACAAGGCCATCTTGCTGGTGAGCCGGAATGCCGGAAAGAACAGGTCCAGCAGATAAATACCCGCCATGGCGAAGATAATGTATTGAAAAAATGGCTGGATGCGAAATCTGGACAGCCACCGTTCCGCTTGCTTGAAGATGTTCATCCCTTCCTCCTTGCTTTCTTGCTTTATTTTACGTTGGATGAAAGGCCGGCGTCAAGGAAGGCTTAAGAAGCATGGCACAAAAAAAGGACGGGTTTGCCCCGTCCCTGATATGCTTTGGAGTTACTCAGCCGCTGATTTGCTGCCTTCCATCAGCACCGGAATCTTGCGAACGGTCTTCTCAACCGCCTGCATCTTCGGCAGGTTCACATACAAAATCCCATTCTTATAGTTGGCGGTGATGTTCTCCTGGTCAACCTTGTCCAGGTTGAAACTGCGCTGCATGTGGCCGCTCCTGCGCTCGGAATACACACGGCCGTCTTCTTCCTTGCTGGTCTGGCTTTGATAGTCCGCGTTGATGGTCAGAATGCCTTCATCAACTTCCAGGTTGATCTGGTTCTCTTCCAGGCCCGGCATCTCCGCTTCAATCACAAAGGCGTTTTCAACCTCCTTGATGTCCACCTTAAAGGTGCTGGTCATCAGGTTCTCAGAACCAGTGAAAAAGGAGCGGAAGAAGGGATCATTCAGGAACGGTTCAAAAGAGCGTGCGGGTTTTGTTAAGGCACGGCGGTAAGGGATCATGGTAAACATCGTTTCATCCTCCTGTAGGTTTGATGCCGAACTTCCTTCGACATCCGCATCATATCACAATGGTCAAAGAAGGTCAATATATTAAAGTGTGAATGAACCGTTAATCTATCGCCGTACTGAACGTAGGGAAGTCCCAGCGCTTGAAGAAGTAGGGGCTTTGCCATAAAATGCTTGCATGCAGCAGTTGGATGTCATGCAGGCTTTGAGCTTGTCTTACCAGCGTATTGGGCAGCCCAAGCGGATTGTGCTTGGGTTTTCCGGCGGTTCGGATTCCGCCGCCTTGTTTCATGCCCTGCTGAAGTTGAAAGAAACTGAGCACTTTGACTTGCTGTGCGTGCATGTTCATCATGGTTTGCGCCCGGAATCCGTGGACGAGGAAGCGCAATTGGTAAAACTCACGCAAAAGCATCAGGTGCCCTTGCTGGTAAAACGTGTTGAAGTCAGCAGACAAGGCAACCTTGAAAACGCTGCGCGGGAAGCGCGTTATGCAGCCTTTGAATGCGCCTTGAACCATTTTCAAGCCGATGTGCTCGCCCTGGCGCACCATGGGGACGATCAGGCCGAAACCATGCTGATGCACCTGATGCGGGGCAGCGGGGCGCAGGGGATGTCTGGCATGAAGGAATGGTCCCCTCCCTACTGGCGGCCTTTGCTTGCCACCAGGAAAACGGCAATCAACCAATTCCTTGCGGACAATCAGATCCACTGGTTGAAAGACGCCAGCAATTTTGACAAGGCCTACCTGCGCAACTACCTTCGGCACACCATCCTGCCCGCGCTGGAAGAACGCCAGGAAGGCAGCGTTGACAGCCTGCTGCGCTTTGCGGAAATTCTCACATCAGAACAGGAAGCCTGGGCAGGGATGGAAGAGGATTTTTTACAAAAGCACGCCAAGTTGGACTTGCCTTTCGCGTTTTTGGAAACGCCGGCATTGCTCCTGGAACACATCGCTTTCCAGCGCAGGCTTATCAGAAGGCTGGCCAATTTTACCGGGTGTTCCTTATCATTTGAACAAACGGAAAGGCTGTTGTACCTGACAAGGCGGGGGATTGGACAAAAAGTCCAGTTATCCAAGGATACACACGCATTTTTCACCAAGAAAAGGTTGCATATTTTGCCTGAAGCTGTACACTCTATGACAACGCATTGGCAGCAGCCCGGTGTGTTATCAGGTTTTGCGGGGTTGGGAGATGGTTTGCATGAACAAACCATTGATGCCCGTTTCATGGAAGGAGCGGTCATGCGCCAGGTTGACAGGGATGACCGCATCATCCCCCTGGGGCTGACAGGCAGCCAGAGCCTGCGCAAGTACCTGTCAGGCAAAGGCATTGACCAGACGCTTCGTCCTTTCTGGCCGGTGTTTACCAGAGGGCACCAGGTGCTCTGGGTGCCGGGCTGCGGGGTCTCCCAGGAGGCGGCTGTCAGTGCAGTAAGCGTACAAACTGTGACCCTGAAATTTTTGGATCTTTTGCCGGATGAAATTGAACGGAGGCATTGAAACCATGTCTGAGCAATCCTTGCGTGGCGATCTGGACCACATCCTCATCACACAGGAACAGCTGGAGGCGGCTGTTACAGTTCTGGGTAAAAAGCTGACTCGGGAATACAAGGGCAGCGCGCCCGTTTTTGTTTGCATTCTCAAGGGTGCGGCTTTGTTCTTCTCGGATTTGCTGCGCAACGTGGATTTGCCGCTCACCATCGATTTTATGGCCATTTCCAGCTATGGCAACAGCACCAAGACCTCGGGTGTTGTCAGGATCCTCAAAGACCTGGACCATGATGTGCTCAACAAGGATGTCCTTGTCATCGAGGACATTGTCGACAGCGGTTTGACCTTGTCCTATATCAAGAAGGTGTTGATTGAACGCGGCGCCCGGTCCGTCAAGCTGGTCACCTTGCTGGACAAGCCGGAGAGAAGGAAGACTGATCTGGAAGTGGACTATGCCTGCTTTATCATCCCCAATGAGTTTGTGGTAGGCTATGGTTTGGACTATCAGGAGCGCTACCGCAACCTGCCTTATGTGGGCGTTTTGCACCCCAAAATCTACCAGGAAGAAGCCTGAGCGCTGTTTGTACCATATCATTGCGCGTGGTATAATAAAATGTGATTCGTTAATGTAGGAGGATGGTCTTTTGCGAAAAACCCGTGGCCCGTTTGGCTACTTAATTATGATTGCGGCCTTTGTCATGCTGGCGGTTCTGATTTCCGACAGCATGCGCATGCCGGTCAACCGCATCACCTACCCGGAATTGCTGACAAAAATTGAAAGCAATACCATTGAAAAAGTCTCTATCCGCGGCATCACCCTGGTGGGGTTGAACCGCAACAGCCCCATCGCCAGGAGCGATTACCCTGCCCGCTACGATTTTGAAACCACCATCGGCGCGGACTTTATTGAAACGGTCCGCACGATGAAGGCCGCCAAGGACAAGATGCCCCTGGAGCAAGTCAGCGTCAACGACCTGGACTTCACCGTGGACTACCTGCCGCCCCTGGTGACCCCCTGGTATGTGGAAATGCTGCCCTACATCCTCACCATGGGCCTGGTGATGTTGTTTTGGTTTTTCATCATGCGCCAGCAGACTGGCGGCAGCGGCAAGGTGCTCAACTTTGGCAAAAGCTCCGCCAACATGGTGGACCCGACCAAGAACAAGATTACCTTTGCCGATGTGGCCGGAGCGGATGAAGAAAAGGCCGAGCTGCAGGAGATTGTTGATTTCCTGAAAAATCCCAAGACCTATCTGGACCTGGGCGCGCGCATCCCCAAGGGCGTGCTGCTGGTGGGCCCTCCCGGAACCGGCAAGACCTTACTGGCCAAGGCGGTCGCCGGGGAGGCCAAGGTGCCCTTTTTCACCATCAGCGGCTCCAACTTTGTAGAAATGTTTGTCGGCGTTGGCGCCAGCCGCGTGCGCGACCTGTTTGAGCAGGCCAAGCGCATGGCGCCCAGCATCGTGTTCATCGACGAGATTGACGCTGTAGGCCGTCACCGCGGCGCCGGCCTTGGCGGCGGCCACGACGAACGTGAGCAGACCTTAAACCAGCTGCTGGTGGAGATGGACGGCTTCACCACCAATGAAGGCGTCATCGTGATGGCAGCCACCAACCGCCGGGATATCCTGGACCCTGCCCTGCTGCGCCCGGGCCGCTTTGACCGACAGGTCACCGTGAATTATCCGGACATCGCCGGCCGCGTCGCCATCTTGAAAGTACATTCCCGCGGCAAGCCCCTGGCAGATGACGTGGATTTGGAGAACATCGCCAAGCGCACCCCCTTTGCCACGGGCGCCGACCTTGAAAACATCATGAATGAAGGCGCCATCGTGGCCGCTAGAAACCACAAGAAGCAGATTTCCCAGGAACACCTGATTGAGGCTGTTGAGCGCGTCCAGATGGGCCCTGAGAAGAAGAGCCACAAGGTGCTGGAAGAGGACAAGCGCATCGTCGCCTACCATGAAGCAGGCCACGCGGTGGTTGGTCATTACCTGCCGCTGACTGATGAAGTGCACACCGTCACTATCGTGCCCCGAGGCAACGCGGGTGGCTTCACCCTGTCCTTGCCTGAAAAAGAGTTTGACATGCAAAGCCGGTCCAAGATGCTGCAGACCATTTCCATGATGCTGGGCGGGCACGCGGCCATCAAACTGATTGAAGATGATGTGTACACCGGCGCGCAGTCGGACCTCAAGCGCGCAACGGAGATTATCCGCACCATGATTACCAAGCTGGGCATGTCCGATTCCATCGGTACTCTCTACCTGGGCAACGACCAGGAGATTTTCGTGGGCATGGAATTTGGGCAGAGCCGTGAGTTCAGCGAGGAAACCGCGACAAAGATCGACCAGGAAGTGGGCAACATCATGACCAAGTGTTATGAAGTCGCGTTCAACACCTTGAAAACCAACATCGACAAGCTGCACGGCCTGGCGCAGCTGCTGATTGAAAAAGAGACGGTCAACCGCGAAGAATTCCTCAAGTTCATGAATGGAACAGAGGCAAACCTCCTGATCGCGGAAGCATGACGCAGATGGACGCAGCCCTGCGGGCAGACCTGCACATGCACAGCACCTCCTCAGACGGCAAACTAAGCCCTGAGGAGCTGGCGGGGGAGGTCCTGCGCCAAAATATTCACACCATGGCGCTGACAGACCATGAAACCATGACCGGCCTTGCAGCCGCGAAGGCTGCCGCCGCCGCTTCCGGCATTCGCTTTATCCCCGGTGTTGAAATCAACACCGCGGGGGAGGAAGAAGTTCATCTGCTGTTCTACTTTGTGGATCCCTCCATGCAGGAACTGGCCGAGCAATTGGCAGCCATCAACCTGGACAGGCAGCTGCGCGCGCAGCGGTTTGTTGAGCGCTTTGGTGAACTGGGTATACAGCTGACACAGGAAGACTTTCAGGTGCCGGAAGGCACATTTTGCCACCGTCCCCATGTCGCGGATGCCCTGGTCAGAAAGGGTTATGCCACCTCCCGGCAGGAGGCCTTCCAGCGCTACCTGGCTGTCGGCAGACCCGGTTACATCAGCCGGATGAAGCTGGACACCATCAAGGCCATTGAATTGGCCAACAGGCTGGGCTTGGTTGTTGTCCTGGCTCATCCGGGTTTGATCAGAAACCAGAGCCTGACGACGGCCGAAGCGCTCAAAACCCTCAAGGAAGCCGGCTTGCATGGAATCGAGGCCCATCATGCCAATCACACGCCGGCTGCCTGCGCTTACTGGGACAAAACCGCCAGAAACCTTGGGCTCCTTGTGACCGGCGGCAGCGATTTCCACGCCTTCAAAGACAGCCATGGCCTGATTGGCAGCCACCTGAACACCTGGCATGAGGTAAACAAAGACATCGAAGCCCTGTATGACCTGGCCGCGAAATTGAAAAAGGAAGACGCATGACACAATTGCCCCCGTACAATCAGCAAAACAACAGGATGCCTCCTGCGCAAGGACCTGCCACGCCGCAAAAGCCCTTGCAGCAGATACCTCCTGTGCGATTTTCTCCGCCGGGCCTGGGCAGCCCGGTACCACCGCCCAGGAAACAGGGCAAGTCCCTGTCTGGCAGCAAAATCATCATTCTTGTGCTGCTGCTGGCCATCCTGGCCGGTGGCATTGTGTGGGGCGTCAATACCTTGCGCGACAAGCAGGTTGCCCAGAGCATCGCCCCCTATCAGGATGTTTACGCGCCCAATATCTTTATCAATGACGTGTCCATCGCCGGCCTGACACCCAAGCAGGCAGAGAGCGCGCTTGACCAGGCGATGCAGGAGCGCATCAGCAGCTGGAAGCTGGACATTGCCTACCAGGGCTTCACGTTTACAACCGTTGACTATGGTTCCCTGGGCAATGAAGTTTCCAAAGAAGAGATGTACCAATTGCTCAATGAGGCCTGGCTGATGACCAGGCAGGGCAGCGTTCATGACCAACGGGCGGCAATTGACGCCCTTGCAAAGAAGCCCTACAAAGCCTATACCAGCCAGAAGGAGTTGCAGGGCAATCAACTGGCGGACATTTTCAGGCAGATCGAACCTTATGTCAATGCTGCCCCGGTTGACGCGGCCCTGCTGCAATTCCGTCCGGATGAGGACAATCCGTTTGTTTTCCAAAACGAGCGTCCCGGCGCCAAACTGGACAGCCAGGCCGCGATCAACGACATCATGACCATGGCTGCCAGCGGGCAGTCGGGTACCTATGAACTCAAACCTGAGGTGCTGTTGCCCAAGATCACCAGAGCCGCCCTGGAGGAGACCGTCCAGCTGCGCTCCAGCGTGACCACGGCCATCAGCGCGGACTCCGATGAAAAAAGAAACCACAACATCCGGAAGTCATTTGAGAAGTTCAATGGCTATGTCTTAAAACCCGGAGAAACCTTCAGCTTCAATGACATTGTCGGGCCTCGGACAGAAGCGGCAGGCTTTGCTGAGGCGATGGAGTATGCCTATGGAGACCTGGTCATCGGCATAGGCGGCGGTGTCTGCCAGGCCAGCACAACCTTGTACCAGGCGGTGGTCACCGCGGGCATGACCATCCGGGAGCGCTATCCCCATTCAGGGAAAGTGGATTACACCGCGATGGGCCAGGACGCGACCGTATATTTAACCCAGGACAGGAACCTGGATTTCCGCTTCCGCAACAACACGCCCGGCAACATCTATATCACAGCCCGGGTCAAGCCCGCCAGGAACAATACCCGCCGCCTGGTGTCAGAAATTCGAGTGTACGGCCTGGACATGGGCGAAGGGGTTACCTACAAACTGCGCTCAGAAACGGTGGAAGTTTTGCCGGCGCCTACTGAAAAGAAGTATGAGGTTGACAACAGCGGCACCATCGTCACCTACAGCGATCAGGAAAAACTGAAGTCAAAGGCCGTGGAAGGCATGATCATTGAAACCTATCTTGAAAAATACCAAAACGGTGTCCTGGTTGAACAACCCAAGCTGATTTCCCGGGACACCTTCCGCGCCAAGCCTGCCGTCTACTACCGCGGCGCGACCAAGCGGAACTAAAGTTTTCCAATCAACCTCCTTGGTTTCTGCGCTCCGCAAGGAGCGTTTTATTTTGAAAAACACAAATTATGTTCCTGTTTGCAATCCTTGCATAAATAAACAAAGAACCGGTGAAGTTTTACAAGATTGGCAGCATACAGCCTTGCATAAACGGCTCCGCTCATGTATAATTTTGGAAACGGAGGACGAGTGGAATTGCAGCGTTTTTTTCTGTTTGCTAACCCAAACAAGCCTGAATCTTTTCCGCTGGTAAAGCGCTTCGCGGCCTTGTGCACAAGCTGGGGCTGTGAAGTTTTTTCAGACACCTGGCTGCAGGAATACCTGCAAACGGGGACTGTGATGCCAACAGCCGCGATTGATGACAGCATTGACATCATTGTAAGCTTTGGCGGGGATGGCACCTTGTTGCGCGTGGTCCCAAACGCCGCAGCCCATCAGATTCCAATCTTGGGTGTCAACATGGGCCATACCGGCTTTTTGCTGGAAATAGACCCGGAAGGTCTGGAAGAGGCGCTGGATAAACTGCTCAGCGGCGACTTCCGGCAGTATGAGCGCACCTTGCTGCAATGTGACATCAACGGCGGGAACAGCAACCTGGCACTGAATGAAATTGCGCTGACCCGCGGGCAGAACCCCAGCAGCCTGGTGGTTGATGTCTGGTATCAGGACGAGCTGGTGTACACCATCCACGGGGATGGGGTCTTGGTGTCCACCACGACTGGCACCACCGGATATTCCCTGTCTGCGGGCGGGCCCATCATCTATCCTGAGATTCCTTGCACCGCCGTGGTCCCCATCTGTTCCCACATCATGCACCAACGCGCTGTCATCTTGCCGCTGGATGGGGTGATCAGATTGAATGTGCGCAAAAACCGTGGCATGATGCACCAGATCAGCATGGATGGGCAGGTCGTGTTTGACATGACAAGCACCAGCGAGGTTGTTGTGCGCAAGGCACCTCAAAAAGTTCGTTTTATCCATTTTGCCCCCCAACAATTCTTGACAAGGCTTCGCGAGAAGCAGGCTGAATGGAGTAATTTCGTATATGGAGGAGAACTATGAAAAGCACTCGGCAGGCGGCCATCCTGAACCTCATTGACAAGCAGGACATCAAAACCCAAAAGGAGCTGGCTGAGAAACTGCGCGTGCAGGGCTTTGATGTGACCCAGGCCACGGTTTCGCGCGACATCAAGGAAATGCGCCTGCTCAAGGTGCTGACCGGCCTTGGAGAGTACAAGTACGCCACAGCCGACCAGGCGGAGCATTCCGTGTCAGACCGCTTCGTCCGGATGTTTGTTGACTCTGTCATCTCCATTGAGCCTGCCGGCAACATCATCGTCATCAAGACCCTGGCCGGCTCGGCCAATGTGGCCGGCGAGGCGATTGACAGCATGCGTTGGCCTGAAATCGTGGGCACCTTGTCTGGTGACAACACCATTTTTGTCGTGGTGCACAACCAGGAAGACGCCCATGAAGTGGTGAAAAAGTTTAACGAGGTGCTCCGCTAAACCACGATGTTAGAGCATCTACTCATTCGAAACATCGCCTTGTTCGAGGAAGCCAGCATCCAGTTTGGGCCTGGCTTGCATGTGCTGACCGGCGAGACCGGTGCCGGCAAATCCCTGGTGGTGGACGCGGTGAGTTTCCTGTGTGGCGCCAAGACCGACAAGGACATCATCCGCTTGGGCAGTGAACAGGCCTATGTGGAGGGCATCTTTCAAATCACGCAGCAAAACGACATCCTGTCTATTTTAGAAGAAATGACGCTTGAACAAGACAGTGATGAACTGATTTTATCGCGTGAAATGAACAGAAAAGGCCGCAGCGTATGCCGGGTGAATGGCATGGCTGTGGCCTTGAATATGTACACGCAACTGACCCAAAGGCTCATCGACCTGCATGGCCAGCACGAGCACCAGTCCCTGCTGCAAGACAGCAAACACCTGCGCTTTTTGGATTTGTTGGGCGACCAGGCGCACGGAAAGCTGTTGGAAACTGTTCGCGCGCAGTATGCCTTGCTGTCGCAGGGCAGAAAAGAACTGAACCAGAAGAAGCAAGCCAGCCTCAACCAGGCAGAGCGCATTGAAATTCTGACGCTCAGGCAGAAGGAATTAAAGAACGCCAAACTGGTTCCGGGAGAGGAAGAAGCGCTGCAGGAGGAGAAAACCATCCTGCGCAACGCTGACAAACTGATTCAGGGCATGCAAGGCGCCAATGAAGCCATCCAGGACGCCGCCAACGGGGAAACCGCTTTGTCCTTGCTTCAGGACGCGCTGACAAGCCTGGACAGGATTTCATCGTTCAACCCTTCCTATGCCGACTTGCACGGCAAGCTTAGCTCCCTGTATTACGAACTGGAAGAGATTGCCCACGAGTTGAGTGTGCAGCTGCGCGCCATCAACCGCGATGACCGCCGCCTTGAAGAGGTGGAAGTCCGGCTGGACCACTTGCTCAAGCTGCAGCGAAAATATGGCAAGAGCAGCGCGGAGATGCTGGAGACCTTGAAGGCCATTGAAGAGGAACTGCGGCAGTTTGACAGCCTGGAGGATGAGCTGCAGCGCCTTGAGAAATTGGTCCAGGAGCATGAGAAGGGTTTTTTTGCGGCCGCAAGCCAACTCAGCCAGTCCAGAAAGAAACTGGCCAAGGCGCAGGAGAAAAGGGCTGAGAGCATCCTGCATGAGTTGAACATGGGCAGCACCCGCTTTCAAATCCAGGTGGAATCAAATCCCGCGTATGCCAATGCCGATGGCATTGACAAGGTCAGCATGCTGATCGCGCCCAATGTGGGGGAAGAGCTAAAGCCCTTGAGTAAGATTGCCTCCGGCGGCGAACTGTCCCGCGTGATGCTGGCGATGAAAACCTTGTCAGCCCAGAAAAATGAAGTGCCCACCATGGTTTTTGATGAGATCGACACTGGCATTTCCGGGAAAACCGCCATGGTGATCGCGCAAAAATTGTGGGACATCGGCCGATACCGGCAAGTGATCTGCGTTTCGCACATGCACCAGTTGGCGGCGATGGCCAGCAGCCAGTATCTGGTGAGCAAGGCCGAGATAAATGGAAGGACCAAGGCCTCCATCACCGCGCTTGATGAGGGGCAAAGGGTGTTTGAAGTTGCCAAGATGCTGGGCGACATCAGCACGCAAGGAGACAGCAGTTTAAAGCACGCGGAAGTCCTGTTGGAGGACGCCAGGAAGTATCGCGGCCAAAATTGAAAAATTTACCTGAAAATGTCGGAACAATCCATGATAAAAACTTGACTTTGAACAATACAATGTGATAAATTAACCAATAGCCGCTCGGGAGAGGCTTCTAAATGCTTGGCGCTGCCTCATGGCTGAAAATGCTGACAATCCCGGCGAGTAATGTAAACGGAGGTGCTGCATAGTGTACGCAATCATTGCGACTGGCGGCAAACAGTACCGCGTGTCCGAGGGGGACACCATCTACATCGAGAAGCTGGACGCCCAGGCGGACAGCGAAGTCACCTTTCCCGTCTTGATGTTCTCTGGTGATGAAGTCAAGCTGGGCAACCCTGAAGTGGTTGGCGCGAGCGTCACCGGCAAAGTGGTTCGCCACGGTAAGGGACAAAAGATCATCGTCTTCAAGTACAAGAGCAAGAAAAACTACCGCAGGAAGCAAGGCCATCGCCAGCCTTTTACCCAGGTGGAGATTACATCCATCAAAGGCTAAGCATGACAACCATCCGCATGCTGGGCAAGCATGGAGACTACTTCGGATTTGAGGTTTCCGGCCACACGGGTGCCGGGACCGAGGGAAATGACCTGGTCTGCGCCGCGGTTTCCTTCCTGACAGTAACCATTGTGAATGCCATGGAAACAGTAGCGAAAAGCCCAATGAAGGTCAGGCAGGCAGACGGCTACATCAAAGCGGAACTGAAAACAGAGCACCGCAATGAGCAAGCGCAAACCATCCTGAACACCTTTCACCAAGGGGCGAATGACCTGCACCAGGAGTATCCCGCATTCGTAACCTTGATTGAACCTATGATCTGAGATTTTGGAGGAATTAGCATGTTGAAGCTTCATCTGCAATTGTTCGCCCACAAAAAAGGAATGGGCTCCACCCGCAACGGCCGCGACAGCGAAAGCAAACGCCTTGGGCCCAAGCGCGCAGACGGCCAGTTTGTTCTGGCTGGCAATATCCTTGTGCGCCAGCGTGGCACAAAGATCCATCCGGGCACCAATGTGGGCCGCGGCAAGGATGACACCCTGTTCGCGCTGAAGGACGGCCTGGTCCGCTTTGAGCACCTGGGCAAGCTGCGCAAGAAAGTCAGCATTTACCCGGTCGACGAAGCAGTCGCCGCCCAGTAAGCAAGTCCATCGCCATTGAAACGCCCTCTCGCGGGGCGTTTTTACATTTATCAAAATTTTGTAACATTTCCTTCAAAAGATTTCCCTGTCTCAACGATTTGTTGTATACTGATTACACATCAACAGAAAGGAAGAAGGCCGGTGAGACAACTAAGCATCAGCATCGAGTCTTTTTTCTGGAATTTATTTAATCGCGTGCAGATCAAGGATGTTGTTGACATCCTGATTATCGCGTTACTGTTGTACAAAGTGTTTCAGTTCACCCGGCAGACCAGGGCAGGCCAGGTGTTCAAAGGCTTTTTGCTGTTGATTTTAGTTGGCTGGTTTTCCAATTTGTTGGGGTTCCAGGCGCTGAACTGGTTGATTGGAAGCATCATCAACAACGGCGCCATCGTCCTGCTCATCCTGTTCCAGCCTGAATTGCGCCGCACCCTGGAGCAGATAGGCAGGGGCGCCAAAGTCGCGCACTTGACGGAAAACAAAGATGAATCCAGCCGCATCGTCTTTGAGATTTCACAGACCTTGATCAGCCTGTCCCGGAGAAGGGTGGGTGCGCTGATTGTGTTTGAGCAGAACACCGGCTTGAAGGACTTTATCGACACCGGCACCACATTGGAATCCAAGATTTCCGGCCCGTTGATCGCCAACATCTTTGAACCCAACACCCCCTTGCACGATGGCGCTGTCATCATCCGCGATGACCGCATTGTGGCAGCGGGCTGTGTGCTCAGTTTGAGTGAAAACAGCAACCTGGGCAGGGAGCTTGGCACAAGGCACAGAGCCGGTTTGGGCGTCACGGAAAGCACGGACGCCATCGTTCTGATTGTTTCAGAGGAGACAGGCATTATTTCCATGGCCCAGGGCGGAAAATTGACGCGCCACCTGGACATTGACAGCCTGACAAAAATTTTATCGGGCATGTACAAGCACGACAAACTAAGCCTACGCGGCGTCCTGGCTTCAATCAAGGCTTACTTTGTCAGAAAGGCAGTGAAGAACGTTGAGCATTGAAGCGAAGAATGAAAAGCTGAAATCCATCAAGCCGACCTTGCTTGAAATCGCTCGCAAACTGCTGCTTGAAAACTGGAAGTTGAAGCTGGTTTCCTTGCTGGTCGCCATCACCATCTGGGGCGCACTGATCAGCGAAGATGCCAGCCTGACAAGGGAAAAAGTGTTCCAGGATGTCGCGATCAGCATCACAGGAACCGATGCGCTGCAGCGCAGCGGGTTGATTGTGACCCAAGGCCTGGACGAGCTGCAGCCCATTAGGGTGCGGGTGGAAATCCCCCAGAAAATGTATGACGCCGCGGTGCCCGCCAACTACAGCATTCGCGCGGACGTCAGCCGCATCACCTCCACCGGGGAGCAAACCGTGCCCATTCAAAGCATTTCCACCAACACCTATGGCTCTGTTGAGTGGATGTCACAAAATGAAATCACCGTGGTGGTGGAGGAATACATCACCAGGCGGCGCGTGCCGGTGCGCCTGGAGATGCTGGGCAAAATCCCGGAAGGCTACTACTCATCCGGCACCACGGTGGACCCTGGCAATGTTGTCATCTCGGGCCCTCAATCACTGGTAGAAAAAATCGCCTATGTCTCCGCCTCCTACAACCCCCGTTTGGTGGAATCCAGCACCGGGGTGCAATACACCGCGGTACCCTTCCGCTTGATAGGCAGCGGCGGCGAGGAAATCATCAGCAAGCACATCAGCGTCACCAGTGAGAACGTTGTGCTGGACACTTTGCTGGTTGAGCAGTCGATCTATCCGACAAAATTAGTGGATGTGAACCTCAGCGGCATCACGCGCGGTGAAGTGATGGACGGCTACACCATTACCAGCATCACCGCCGACCCGGCGCAAATCAGGGTCGCTGGCAGCCTGGCAGATTTGAATGCCATGAAAATGCTCGACCTGGCGACCACCATCGATGTGACCAACCTCACAGAATCCATCATCCGGGCGGTCAGGGTTGACAAGCCAAACAACCTGGTCAACATCTCCGACAGCGCGGTGTATGTGTCCATTGAGGTGTCCCCGATGGAACAGGCAGCCGAATAGCCTCATGAACTTTATCGCTGATTCACTGTTTTCTGTTTTGCTGGGCTGGACGCGCAGCCTGTTCAATGACCTGTGGAATATGATTACCAATGATTCTTCGGGCTTTACAGGGTTTCTGCAGCGCTTCTGGCTGCCCATCATCCTGATTTTGCTCATCGGCGGATCGCTGATTGACTACATCATCTGGCTGGTTCGCTGGCGCCCCTATTACATCTGGAGTGCGCGGATCAGACAGCGCCTGCAGCGCAAGCAATTGAGCAGGACCAGCCATTACATGGAAGACCTGGACCATTCGCCGCTTGACTTGCCGGAGTACCAGCAGTTTCACCAGGAAGACAATCAGGCCTTGCTGGATGAGCCGGTCTACTTTGATTTTCAGCCTGTTCAAGCAAGCAGTCCGCAGGAAGCCCTGGTTTACGAGCAGGCAGCCCATGAGGCGCCGGCGCCGGACCCTTATGTTCCCGAACTGCCATGGAGCAACCTGCAAACACAGAATATGCAAATGCCGGTGCCGCAATCGCAAGACGGTATGTTCTTGCATGAAGCGAACGATCAATCATCACATGATTCTGCACCCCTCTTGCCCTTGGAAGAGGACCTGCAGGCGCTGCAGCAATTTCCCTGGCTCGATGCGCCTGCCATCCCGATGGAGAACCCTGCCGCTGACGTTGCGGGAACACCCGTCAGGCGCCGCCGGGCTGGCGGCAAGCGGCGGGAGCAAGCCAATGTCCTGCGCACCCTGAAGGACACCTTCTTTACCACCGAGGATGACATGGACCCCCTGGACAGCATCCAGGCGCCCATCGCCCAGGAGGATGCCTTTCACAAACCCTACTATCCCCAGAACTATTCCTACCGCCAGCAGGCAGCCAACATCCAGAAAAAAGAACCACCGGAATCATGACCACACAGAGCATCACCTTGCCACAGGCTTTTCTGGATTCCATCAAGCCCATGCTTTCTCAGGATGGGCTTGATGCGTTCTTGGCTTGCTATCAGCGCGCGCCTGCGCGGGCGATTCGTTATTCCGCCCGAAGAGAGATGCCTGCACAAATTGATGTTTTAAAGCCGGTCCCCTGGGCTAAGAGGGCATTTTATCTGGAAACCAGCAGTCAGCCCGGCGCGCACCCCCTGCATTGGGCAGGGGCGTATTATGTGCAGGAACCCAGCGCAATGGCCGCGGTCAGTGTACTAAACCCAAAACCGGGGGAAAAAGTCTTGGACCTGTGCGCGGCGCCAGGCGGGAAAGCGACCCAGATTTCCGATCAGATGCAAGGCAAGGGACTGCTGCTTGCCAATGAGCTCCATCCTTCCAGGGCATCAATCTTAAACCGCAACATGGAGCGCATGGGCATCACCAACGCGGTGGTGACGAACAACCGGCCGGATGAACTGGCAGAGAGATTGCCGGCGTATTTTGACAAAGTGCTGGTGGACGCGCCCTGCTCTGGGGAAGGCATGTTCCGCAAGGACCCGGGTGCCCTGTCTGCCTGGAACGAGGATTTGCCAAGTCTTTGTTCAATGAGACAGCTGCAGATTATCCAGGACGCGGCCACCATGGTCAAGCCCGGGGGAAAACTGGTGTACAGCACCTGCACCTTCAACTGCTTGGAGAATGAGGAACTTGCCGCTCAATTTTTGAAAGCAAATCCAAGCTTCTCCTTGCAGCCCATCCGCATTCCCGGCTTGGATGAAGCGCCAAGCGGCATGCTGCGTCTTTGGCCACACTTGGTGGATGGGGAAGGGCATTTTATCGCTCAATTCATCAAAACCGATGGTGATTCGGTAATCAAAAAGTCATCAATGCCGAAAAAAGCAGGTGATAGAATTTACCAGGAACTCCTTCGTGTCATCAACAACAGCGTTGAAGAATGGCTGGCTGATACTGTCTACGCAAACCATGTGCTGGGTAACACCGCGGTTCTCGCGCCGGAGGATTGCCCTGATCTGACAGGCTTGCGCGTCCTGCGTTTGGGGTTGCACATGGGCAGTGTGACCGGCAAGACAGCCAAGCCAGACCACGCTTTGGCGCTGGCACACAAGCCCAGACAAGCACTGCCTGTCAGCTTGGATGAAGCACAGGCCTATCGCCGGGGTGAGGTGCTGGGTATTCCCGAGAACATCTCTGGTTTTCTATCGCCGACGCTTGATGGGTGGCCGCTTGGCTGGGGCAAAGCCAGCCAGGGGATGCTGAAGAACCACTACCCTATAGGCTTAAGAAAACTAGGGGAAGACAGGGAATCAGAGCTTTATGACGTTTAATCTGTCAAGTTGAAGAAAACAGGGATTGGTTTGTTTTCCTGATTGAATGTTAATTCCGCGAACTGGCCGTTGTTCAACGCGCCGGGGTTGATGCAATACACACTGTCAATATAATTCATGCCTTGTTGGTGTGTATGGCCATACAGCGCGATCGCGCATTGGGCGGTTTTTGCAGCTGAAGAAAGCTGGCTTAATGTCCTCTTGACAGAAAACAAATGGCCATGCGTAATAAAAATTGTGCAGGCATCTGTTTTGAGCACTGTCTTCTCAGGCGCGGTGGCAAACAGATCACAATTGCCGCGAACGCTGATGACCGGACAGGGGACATCCATCATGTCCAAGTCAGTCAGGCCGTCCCCACAATGGATCAGATAGTCAAAAGGCCCTTTTTGTTTGATATGCTTTGATATTCCCGTGGCAAACCGTTTGCTGCCATGGGAATCGCTGATGATCAACAGCTTCATTGTAAGTTCGCAAGCAAGGCTTGCATGGCACGCGCGCGGTGGCTGATTCTGTTCTTTTCCACTTCAGTCAGCTCCGCGAAGGTTTTGCCGCCTTCTACCTCAAACAGCGGGTCATAACCAAAGCCATGGCTGCCCCTCGGCGCATGGGTGATGCGTCCGCGGCAGATGCCCTGATAGGTCCTGGTCGGGGCAAAGGGCGAGGCCAGCGCCAGGACGCTGACAAACTGAGCGCCCCGGTTTTCCTCGCCTTCCATCTTCTGCAGCAGCAAGGCGATGTTGGCGGCGTCCTTGCCATGTTCACCGGCATACCGCGCGCTGCGCACCCCGGGTTCGCCGCCCAAGGCGTCCACTTCCAATCCGGAATCATCCGCCAAGGTCAGGTAACCGCAGGCCTTGGCGAGCGTTTCTGCCTTTAGGATGGCGTTTCCCTGGAAGGTATCCGCTGTTTCTTCCACCTCATCGGTGAACCCGGCTTCCTTCATGCCAATCACATGATATCGCTCGCCCAGCATGGCCCGTAATTCTTCTATTTTGTGCTGGTTGCCGCTGGATAAGACCAAAGTCTGTTTTTGATTGATCAGGCCGGCGCTCTCACCCAAGGCTTCCCTTTGGAGCGCAAACAGTTTTCTGATTCCAGCTTGCGCCAATTCCAGCAACTGGTAGAGTGACTGGACAGAAAAGGACCTGCCTTCGCCGGTGCCCTGGATCTCAACCAGTTCTTCCAAATCATTCATCACAAAGTTCATGTCGGCCTGGGCGGTGCTGTCCTCATGATAGTTCAGGTCCAGCATCGCTTCATCCCCAATCATGCCGCAGCTCACAGCCGCGATTTGGCTGATGATGGGTGACTCCTTCAACTGCCTTTGCTTGATGAGTTGATCAATCGCAAGGCACAACGCCACAAAACCGCCGGTGATGGCAGCGGTGCGGGTACCGCCATCGGCCTCCAGCACATCGCAGTCAATGGTGATGGTCCGCTCACCCAGGCGGTTCAGGTCAACCGCCTGGCGCAGGGAACGCCCTATCATACGGCTGATTTCAATGCCGCGGCTGTCTTTTTTGATGCCGTCCCGCGCTTTGCGGCTGCCGGTGGAGGCGGGCAGCATGGCGTACTCGGCGGTCAGCCAGCCTTGATTCTTTCCTTTCAGGAATGGAGGAACGCCAGGGGCAACAGAAGCGGTTACAATCACCCGGGTGCCGCCCGTCGCAATCAGGCAGCTGCCCGCGGCGGTGGACACGAAGTTGGTCTGTATGGTGCAAGGCCTGTTTTGATCGTTCTGCCTGCCGTCAATGCGCATTCTCTTACCTCCTTGATGAAAGAAAGCGCCTGAAAGAACAGGCGCTTTGATGGAATCTAAGGATGATCAGGTGAGCAGTTCACCTTCGTTTTCAACCGTGACTTCCTCCACATTGCGAATCGCCCAGCGGGCGAACACCATTTCGATGTTGTCTTTGCCAACGCTCAGAATCACGGTGTCTTCACGCAGGCCCTTGATGGTGCCATAGATGCCGCCGATGGTGCAGATGCGGTCACCGGGCTTCAGGTTGGCCAACATGTCCTTGACTTTCTTGTCTTTTTTGCGCTGGGGCCTGATCATCAGGAAGTAAAATACACCGACGATCAGAATCATCGGGAGGAACATGGAAATCAAGCTGGCAGGGCTGGAAGGGTCAGGCACGCCAGCGGCGGTGGTGCCGGCGGCAGGGGCGGCCTCAGCCAGGGCGGAGGGAATCTTCAGGAGCCATTCAAACATAGTGTTACAGTCTTCCTTTCAAGTCAATGCAGTAGACGTAGTATAACAACACTCTGTGGATGACGCAAGAGCATATGCATGAATGAATAATTTTTGCCAATTGCATTGCGTTTTTCCATGATTGTGGTATAGTTTTCTAGGAAATGCAAGTTTGAGGTGAAACATGACAAGTGACATTTTGCAGAATATTCTAAGTGAAGAAGCGCAGGCTTCTGAAATTCATCTTGAAGCCCAGCAAACCGCGAATGAAATCGTGAAAAACGCGGAAACCCGGGCAGGGGATGAAGAGCGCAAGGCCGCTGTTGAAAACCGCGCCTTGTACCAGCGTTTGCTTGAAGAGCGCCGCTTGCGTGTTGAACAGCAACTGCAAAATCAACAGCAAAAAAACCAGCAAGAAGCAAGCGCGCACATCAAGGCGGCGGGTGTTAACCTGGATAAAGCCGTACAATACATCATGCAAGAGGTAGTTCATGGCGATCGTTGACATGCAACGCATCCACCTCCTTGCCATGAGCCGGGAGAAGGGACGCTTGCTGCGCTTTATCCAGCGCCTGGGCGTCATCCAGATTACCCCTGTCTCAACAGATATAGAACAAGTAAAAGAGAATACGCTGGAAAGCGCCGGCAATGAAGAAACGCTTGTTAGGGTCCGGTGGGCCATCAGCAGGCTGCTAAACCATGACCCGGCCAAGCAATCCATGTTCAAACCGCTGCCATTGGCGCAGCCTGAACAACTGGAAAACGAAGACATCCAAGGCTTGATGGAAGTTGTTGAACAGCTTGAAGCGCTGGAGAAGCGCTCCGGTGACATCCGCGGCAACCAGATGCGCTTGACCCAAGCCATCGACCAGCTCAAGCCCTGGCTGGAGCTGCCCCTTCCGGTTGAACAAATCAAGGACACCGCCACAAGCAAGGTATGGTCGGGCTATGCGCCGCAGCGCAACCTGGCCAATCTGATGGAGAAATGGAAGAGCCTGCCTGTGGCTTTTCAGGCCTTTGGCCAGGACAGGGATGCCGTGTACTTTGTCGCGGTGGCGCATCGCAGCATCGCGGAAGATGTCTATGCCGACCTGCGCGCGGCAGGCTTCCAGCAATCCACACCCCCCTTGAGCAAAGGCCTGCCCAAGCAGCGCCTTGCCGACCTTGAAAAAGAACTGCATCAGCAAAGCGAGCAGGCGGACATCATCTTGAAAGAAACCAGCGAGCTGGGCGTCCACCTGCCTTCCCTGCGGCTGGCGTTTGAAATGCTCAGCGCCAAAAAAGCGCGCATGGATGCCATGGATGACATTGTGCAAACCCGCAGCACGGTGTTTATGGCCGGCTGGGTGCCCAAGTCCCTTTCAGCAAGCGTGCAGGCTGCCATCAACAAAGAGTTTCCCGATGTCCAGCTTTCCATCAGCGACCCCGGCCCGGATGAGGAGCCGCCGGTTCTTCTGCAGAACCCACCCATCACGCGGCCCTATGAGGCGGTCATCAGCGGCTTTGCTTTGCCGGCACCTGGCGCTGTTGACCCAACCAACGTGATGATGCCCTTCTTTGCCTGCTTCTTTGGCATGATGGTGTCAGACGCCGGTTACGGCTTGGTGATGGCCTTGCTGATTCCCCTCATGGTCAAAATCATGCAGCCCTCTGCCGGCGCCAAGAAAATCTTCTGGATCATCTGCGGCGGCGGTATCGCCACGGTCATCTGGGGCGCCTTGTACAACACCTGGTTTGGTTTTGGCCCCTGGCCCACCCTGTTTGACCCGGTCAATGACTCGCTGCCTGTCATGGCGCTGTGCATTGGCATCGGCGCTTTGCACCTGTTTGCCGGCCTGGCCCTGGGCGCTTATCAAAACATCAAAAAGGGCGAGCCGATGGCTGCCGTGTATGACCAGCTCAGCTGGTTTATGTTGGTGATAGGCCTTGGCATGCTGGCCCTGCCGCAGACCGCGGCCATTGGCAAATGGCTGGCCATCGGGGGTGCCGGCATCGTATTGTTGACTGCCGGGCGTGACAAGTCCAAGAACCCCATCAAACGCCTTGTCTCCGGCCTTGGCGCCCTGTACGGCGTCACCAGCTGGATTTCAGACCTGCTGTCCTATATGCGCCTGTTTGGTATGGGCCTGGCCACCGGTGTCATCGGCATGGTCATCAACCAGCTGGTCGGCATGATGATGGGCGGCGGCATCATCGGCATCCTCTTTGGTGTGGTGGTCTTTATCGGCGCCCACCTGTTCAACGCGGCCATCAACATTTTAGGCGCTTACGTGCACGCCTGCCGCTTGCAGTACATCGAATTTTTCGGCAAGTTCTACGAAGAAGGGGGCAAGCCCTTCAAACCGCTTCGTTATTCACCGCGCTATGTGCGGATTCATGAATAAACCAGGAATATCCATAGTTTAGTAGGAGGTTTCCCAGTATGCTCAGTTACGGTCAAATCCTTGCTTTTGCCGCGGCGGTTCTCTCCACCTTGTTGGCAGGTTACGGCTCTGCCAAAGCAGTTGGTATGGCAGGCCAGACATCTGCCGGTGTTTCCACGGAAAATCCCGAAGTCAACTCCAAGTTGATGGTGCTGCAGATTCTGCCGGGCACCCAGGGCATTTATGGCTTTTTGATTGGTGTCATCATCCTGGTCAACACCGGCGCCCTGGCCGGCAACCTGAAGGAAGTGGACCTGCTGCAGGGCTTGATGTATGTCGCCGCCGTGCTGCCCGTTGCCGTGGTTGGCTGGCTGTCCGCCATTAACCAGGCCAAGGTCGCTTCCGCCGGCATGCTGATGGTTGGCCAACATCCGGACATGTCGGGTAAGGCCATCACCATGACCGTTATGGTGGAAACCTACGCCGTGCTTGCGCTGCTGGCTTCCTTCCTGATGGTCAACGCCATCAAACTGTAAGATGGATACGGTCAACACCCAGTCCATCATTGATTTAATCCGCAAAGACGCCAAGGACGCTGCGGATACCATCATCGCTGAAGCCAAAGACAGGGCAGCCACCATCAGCGAGCATTCCGCTTCGCGCATTCAGCAGCAGGTTGATGAAATCCGTTCGCAGGCCGCGGCGGATGCCGACATCCTGGAAGACAGGATGCACAGGCTGGCCGAGCTTGAGAACCGCAAACTGCTGGTAGCGCAAAAGCGCGGTTTGATTGACGAGGCATTTCACCAGGCCATCGCAAAGCTGAACGCACTGCCCACCTCCGAGGTGTCCAACGTCATGCTTGATTTGCTGACAAAACATGCCAGCGGCACTGAAAAACTTGCCGCGGGCAGCGTCAACGACGGATTCTTCACGGAAGCCTTTGTTGATGAAGCCAATCAGCGTTTGACCCAGGCGGGCAAGCCTGGTGAACTGACGGCGCTTGTGGAACGCGTCCCCGGTGTGTGCGGCCTGGTGCTCAAAGACGGCCACAGCCAGATGCACTGCACTTTCTCTTCGCTTCTTGAAGTGAAAAGGGAATCGCTGGAAGCGCAGGTCGTTTCCATTCTGTTTGCTTAACATACCGTAAAGGAGTTCGCATGCCTCAACCAAGCATTGCATACGCGGTAGGCCGTGTCAGGGCGGCAGCGAGGCGTCCCCTTGGGGATGCGCAGTTGGAGCGCTTATTGTCCGCTGCCAGCTATGAAGAAGCCCTGAACATGCTCACCGAAATGGGGTGGCCTGACAGCGCGGACCAGGATGTTGAGCAATTGAGCATCAGAATGCTGGAAGGCATCGCCAAGCTGTTGAAGGATGTCAGCCCGGATGAGGAGCTGCTGTCAATCTTCCTGCTGCGCCATGACGCGCAGAACCTGAAATCGCTGCTGAAGGCCCGCATTCTGGGGGTCAAGCCGGAAAATCTGTCAAAAAGTGGCATGCTGGACCTGGATACCCTGGTGCACGCCGTCAATGAGCACAAGTATCATAAGCTGATTCCGGAATTCCGCGCTGTGATGGAAACTCTGGAGCAAAAAACCGCGCTCCAAGTCAACCCCATGAAGATTGATGTGCTCATCGACCAGGCCTTGTATGGCCTGATTGCCAAAAAACTCAAGAATATCAAGAACAAGGCCGCGAAGACCTATTTCGCGACCAAGGTGGATTTCTTAAACGCCATCGCCTTGCTGCGCCTGCAGAACATCGCGGATGACAAGGTCCGCTTTATGGACCTTCTCCTGCCCGGCGGCACAATTTCTAGTAAGCAATGGGCAGCAATCCAGGAAAAGCCGCACAGCCTGCTCAAGGCTTTCAACGGATATCCTGTCAAACTGCAGGTGGCCTTGAACAAGGCCATCCACGACCAAAAGGCCATCCCTGCACTGGAAAAAGCGGTGGATGACTCCCTGATTGCTTTGTACCGGGATTCCAGGAATGAGCCCTTCTCCGTGGATGTGCTGGTTGGCTGGCTGCTGGCGCACGAGCGCGAAGCGGGAGCGGTCAGGCTGATCATTGCGGGCAAGCTGAACGGCTTTCCGCAGGAATTGATTCGCGAAAGGCTGCGTGAAGCGTATGGCAGATAAATTGTTGCGCCTGGGTGCAGTGGGGGAGGAAGACGCCATCCTGGCTTTCAAGGCCATTGGCGCTGTCACCGTCCCCGCCACCACGGAAGACGAGGTCACTGCCGCCCTTCATCAACTCAGCAGGCAAGGCATTCCGGTCATCTTCATCACCGAGCAGGCTGCCCAGGTGGCAGCGGAAGCCATTTCCCGATATGACCAGACCATGGATACCGCCATCATCCCGATACCGGGCATCAAGGGCACAGACGGTTTCGGCGCCAAGCGCGTTCGGGACAATGTCATCAAGGCCATTGGCGCGGATATCCTCAACCAGAACAACTGACACAAAGAAACGGGGGACTAGTTCATGGCCCAGGGCAAAATTGTCAAGGTAGCAGGCAGCTTGATCGTTGCGGAAGGGATGTCATCCGCAAGGATGTTTGACGTGGTCCGCGTCAGCAAACACCGCTTGATCGGAGAGATTCTTGAGCTTCGCGGCGACCGTGCTTCCATTCAGGTATATGAGGAAACAAGCGGCCTGGGGCCTGGTGAACCGGTGGAATCCACCGGCGCGCCGCTCTCGCTGGAGCTTGGGCCTGGCTTGATTGAATCCATCTTTGACGGCATCCAGCGCCCCCTGGTGGACATCAGGGAAAAGGCGGGGGACCGCATCACCCGCGGGATTGAGCTGCCTTCTTTGAGCAGGGAGAAAAAATGGGACTTTGTTCCCAAAGCCATGCCCGGTGACCTGGTCGCCCATGGCGACATCCTGGGCGTGGTTCAGGAGACCGCTGTGGTGGAGCACCGCATCATGGTGCCCAAGGGTGTGGAAGGCATCGTCAAATCCATCGAGCATGGCAGTTTCTCGGTTGACCAGGTGGTGGCCGTAGTTGAAGGCAAGGACGGTACAGCGCACCAGCTGACCATGATGCAGCGCTGGCCCGTGCGTTCCGGCCGGCCTTACCAGGAAAAGCTGACCCCGCAAAGCCCGATGATCACCGGACAGCGCGTCATTGACACCTTGTTCCCCATCGCCTCCGGCGGTGTGGCGGCCATCCCCGGCCCCTTTGGCTCCGGGAAGACCGTCGTCCAGCACCAGCTGGCCAAATGGGCGCAGGCGGACATCATCGTGTATGTTGGCTGCGGTGAGCGCGGCAATGAAATGACCGACGTGCTCAAGGAGTTCCCCGAGCTGCACGACCCGCAGACCGGAGAAACGCTGATGAAGCGCACCGTGCTGATTGCCAACACTTCCGACATGCCCGTCGCAGCGCGTGAAGCCTCCATCTACACCGGCATCACCATCGCGGAATACTTCCGTGACATGGGTTACCGCGTCGCCATCATGGCTGACTCCACCAGCCGCTGGGCAGAAGCCCTGCGCGAGATGAGCGGAAGGCTGGAGGAGATGCCGGGTGAGGAAGGCTATCCCGCCTACCTGTCCAGCCGCATCGCGGAGTTCTATGAGCGCGCGGGCCAGGTCATCTGCCTGGGCAAGGACAAGCGCCAGGGCGCGATTTCCGCCATCGGCGCCGTGTCCCCTCCCGGCGGTGACATCTCCGAGCCTGTGTCCCAGGCAACCCTGCGCATCGTCAAGGTGTTCTGGGGCTTGAGCGCCCAACTGGCCTACCGCCGCCATTTCCCGGCCATCGACTGGCTGCTGTCCTACTCCTTGTACACGGGCAACCTGTCGGACTGGTTTACGGACAACGTCTCCCCCGAATGGGCAAAGCTGCGCCAGAGGACGCTGCAGATCCTGCAGGAGGAAAGCGAGCTGGAAGAGATTGTCCGCCTGGTGGGCATGGACGCCCTGGGCTGGAAGGACCGCCTGACCATGGAAGTGGCCCGCTCCATCCGTGAGGACTACCTGCACCAGAACGCTTTTGATGACATTGATACCTATACCTCGCTCACCAAGCAGTACCGCATGCTTCGCCTGATTCTGGAGTATGGTGAGAAAGGCCAGATGGCGCTGGATGCCGGTGTCAACCTGTCAGACGTGATTGAATTGCCGGTGCGTGAGCGCATCGGGCGCGCCAAGTACATTCCGGAGGAATCCTTGGCTTACTTTGATGAGATCGAATCAGAGCTTGCCGAGCAGACCGGCGCTTTGATCAACCGGGGAGGGCTGTAAGATGCTCAAGGAATATAGCACCATCCGTGAACTGGTCGGCCCTTTGATGCTGGTGGAAGAGGTAGCGGGGGTCACCTACAACGAACTGGTGGAAATCAAGGAAAAAGACGGCAACATCCGCCGCGGCAAGGTGCTTGAAGTCAACGGTGACACGGCGCTGGTGCAGCTGTTTGAAAGCAGCAACGGCCTGCAGATGGACACCAGCACCGCGCGCTTTCTGGGGCGCAGCATCGAACTGTCCGTTTCTGAAGACATGCTGGGCCGTGTGTTTGACGGCATGGGCAACCCCAAGGATGGCGGCCCCGCTATCATCCCGGACAAGCGCATGGACATCAACGGCGTGCCGCTTAACCCCGCCGCGCGCGACTACCCCAGCGAGTTCATCCAGACGGGCATCTCCGTCATTGACGGCCTGAACACCCTGGTGCGCGGGCAGAAGCTGCCCGTGTTCTCCGGCTCCGGCCTGCCGCATGCCCAGCTGGCGACACAGATTGCCCGCCAGGCCAAGGTGCTGGGTCAGGATGACAAGTTCGCCGTCGTGTTTGCCGCCATCGGCATCACCTTTGAAGAAGCGGACTATTTTATTTCCGACTTCAAGCGCACCGGCGCCATCGAGCACGCCGTGCTGTTTATGAACCTGGCCAATGACCCGGCCATCGAGCGTATCTCCACCCCGCGCATGGCGCTGACGGCCGCGGAGTATCTGGCATATGAAAAGGACATGCACGTCCTGGTCATCATGACCGACATCACCAACTACGCCGAAGCCCTGCGCGAGGTGTCCGCCGCGCGCAAGGAAGTGCCCGGCCGCCGCGGTTATCCCGGCTACTTGTACACCGACCTGGCCAGCATGTATGAACGCGCCGGCCGCATCATCGGCAAGAAAGGTTCCATCACCCAGATTCCCATCCTGACCATGCCCGAGGATGACAAAACCCACCCCATCCCGGACCTGACCGGCTACATCACGGAAGGCCAAATCATTCTAAGCCGTGAGCTGCACCGCCGCGGCATCACCCCGCCCATTGACGCCCTGCCCTCCCTGTCCCGCTTGAAAGACAAGGGCATCGGCGTTGGTAAGACCAGGAAAGACCACGCCTCCACCATGAACCAGCTGTTTGCCGCCTATTCCCGCGGCAAGGACGCCAAGGAACTGGCGGTCATCCTGGGTGAGGCCTCGCTGACGGACATGGACAAGAAGTACGCCGCTTTCTCGGACGCCTTTGAAAAGCAGTACGTGTCCCAGGGCTATCAGACCGACCGTAGCATCACGGAGACCCTTGATTTGGGCTGGAACCTGCTCAAAATCCTACCCCGCTCAGAATTGAAGCGCATTCGCGATGACATGCTGGATGAGTTCATGCCCAGGGGTGCTGAGGAGGAAGAAAACTAATGGCAGTTCTTCGCGTGAACCCCACCCGGATGGAGTTGACGCAGATGAAACGCAGGCTGGTCACAGCCAAACGCGGACACAAACTGCTCAAGGACAAACGGGACGAACTGGTTCGCCGTTTTATCCTCATTGTCAAAGAAAACGCCAAGCTGCGCAAACAGGTGGAGCTTGAACTGGGCGACGCGCTCAAGGACTTTGCCTTGGCGCGCGCCGTGATGGAGCCGGGTGCCATGTACCAGGCTTTGCTGTATCCGGCGCGCACCGCGTCCATGACCTTTGGCAAGCGCAGCATCCTGTCCGTTCCCGTGCCGGTGTACCAGATGGATGAAAGCAGCCTGAGCAAGTCTGTGCTGCCTTATGGCATGGTGGAAACCTCATCGCAGCTGGACGGCGCGATAGAGACCATGGCCAAGGTGCTGCCGCTGCTGATCAAGCTTGCGGAGACAGAAAAAACCAGCACCCTGCTGGCTGATGAAATCCAAAAGACCCGCCGTCGCGTGAACGCCTTGGAATATGTCATGATCCCGCAGTTTGAAGAGACCATCCGCTACATCACCATGAAGCTGGACGAGAATGAGCGTAGCGCCTTGACACGTTTGATGAAGGTCAAGGACATGATCGCGGAGCGGGCAACCTGAGGCTCTACCAATTATGACATCTTGGCAGATTTTCTGACGAAAGCCTGAATCTGCTTCAAGATTTGCTTGACAAGCGAAATTGATACGGATATAATGCAATTCGCGCTGTCAGCGATGGGGAATGGTGTAACGGCAGCACCTGCGACTCTGACTCGTATAGTCTAGGTTCAAATCCTAGTTCCCCAGCCAGCCTGCCCCCGTGGTCTAGTGGCCTAGGACACCGCCCTCTCAAGGCGGCAACACGGGTTCGAATCCCGTCGGGGGTGCCACAAGAGAAACGCTGAAAACCAGCGTTTTTTTGTTGCGTTGTATGATAAAAAACGGAGCCTGTACCGCTTGTTTGCAGATGCAGGCTCCGTTGCTGTCAGAGTGGATTAGAACGCTTCCGTCTGAACCAGTGCTTTGTCCGCCACTTCTTTTTGTAAGGCAGAAATCAGGGCTTCATGGGAGACGCCGTTGTGGGCGTTGCCTTTGCGGTCACGCACGGAAACGGTCTGCTCCTGGGCTTCCCGGTCGCCAATCACCAGCATGTAGGGCACCTTCATCATCTGCGCCTCGCGCACCTTGAAGCCGATTTTTTCATTGCGCAGGTCCAGTTCAACGCGCAATCCGGCTTCTTCCATCTGCCCTTTCAGGGCTTTGGCCGCCTCGTCCGCGCGGTCGGTGATGGTCAGGATGCGCGCCTGGACGGGGGAGAGCCACAGGGGGAAGGCGCCGGCGAAATGTTCGGTCAGGATGCCGATGAAGCGCTCCATGGAGCCAAGCACCGTGCGGTGAATCATCACCGGGCGGTGTTTTTGGCCGTCCGCGCCGGTATACTCCATGTCAAAACGCTCCGGCAGGTTCATGTCCAGCTGCAGGGTGCCGCACTGCCAGCTCCTGCCCAGGCTGTCTTGCAAGTGGAAATCAATCTTGGGGCCGTAGAAAGCTCCGTCACCCTCGTTGATGGTGTAGGGCACCCGCATCTCATCCAGCGCGTCATTGAGCGCCTGGGTGGACAGCTCCCACATCTCGTCAGAGCCGATGCTGTTCTCAGGCCGGGTGGACAGCTCCACCTTGTAGGAGAAACCAAAGGTCTTGTACACCTTGTCCTCCAACTGGTACACGCCGATGATTTCCTGCTTGATCTGTTCCGGCGTCATGTACAGGTGGGCGTCATCCTGGGTGAAGGCACGCACGCGCATCAGCCCATGCAAGGCGCCTGATTTCTCATGGCGGTGCACCAGGCCAAGCTCACCCACGCGCAGCGGGAAGTCGCGGTAGGACCACAACCTGCGCTTGTAAGCCAGAATGCCGCCGGGGCAGTTCATGGGCTTGATGGCGAAGTCCTGCTCGTCAATCTTGAGGGTGTACATGTTTTCCCTGTAGTTTTCCCAGTGGCCACTTTGCTCCCACAGGCTGCGGTTCAATATGTGCGGAGTTTTAACCTCTTCATAGCCGGCCTTGCGGTGGATCTGGCGCCAGTAGTCCTCCAGGATGTTGCGCAGCACCATGCCCTTGGCATAAAAGAAGGGGAAGCCGGGGCCTTCGTCCATCAGGTCAAACAGGTCCAATTCGCGCCCCAGCTTGCGGTGGTCACGCTTCTTGGCTTCTTCGATGCGGGCCAGATAGGCTTCCATCTCATCCTTGTCCATGAAGGCGGTGCCATAGATGCGTTGCAACATCTTGTTTTTCTCGCTGCCGCGCCAGTAAGCGCCTGCCAGGCTGGTCAGTTTGAAGGCCTTGATCTTGCCGGTGCTGGGCAGGTGGGGGCCGGCACAGAGGTCCACAAAGTCTCCCTGGCGGTAGAAGGACAATTCCTCATCCTCCGGCAGGTCATTGATCAGTTCGATCTTATAGGGCTCATTGCGCGCTTCCATCAGGGCGATGGCTTCGCTCCGCGGCAGCACAAAGCGCTCCTCACGGTCGTTCTTTTTGATGATGCGCGCCATTTCCTTTTCGATTTTGGCCAGGTCCTCCGGCTGGAAAGGCTCTTCCACATCAAAATCGTAGTAGAAGCCGTTTTCAATGGACGGGCCGATGGCCAGCTTGGCCTTGGGGAAAAGGTTCTTGACGGCGCTGGCCATCACGTGGCTGGCCGTGTGGCGCAACAGGTGGCGCGCGTCCTCATCCTCAAAGCCAACCGCGACCAACTCGCCGCCCTGGTGCAGGGGAGCCATTAACTCCACCAATTCTCCGTTCAGCCTGGCCGCGATGGCGGTTTTGCGCGCGTCCGGATCCAGGTCCTTGAAGACATCCAGGGCATTGACGCCGTTTTCATAAGCTTTTTGTTGACCTTTAACAAGCAGTTCCATAACAATCCTCCTGTTGTGATAAAAGAAAAATCATCCTCCCACAAGGGACGGATGATGAATTCCGCGGTTCCACCCAGCTTGCCGGTTGCCCGGCCACTTTGTGACGCTGTATCGCTCGCCCTGCGTTCCTGTCTGGCAGTGGTTCTGTCCTGTTTGCAGCCCGGATCCGCTTGCAGCCTTGGCGGTTCCTCTCTGATGGCGTCCACAGGCAGCGTGTCTGCCCTCATCCACGAATGTGATGAGTATATACCCTGGATATTTTGAAGTCAATCAGCTTGCGGTAAAATTGGATACAAAGGTCGGTTTTGTGCCGTATTGCTTGCCTTTTCAGCCATGTCAATTCATGGTATACTGATAGAACATGGACAAGGAGGGCGTCTGATGCGGAGCATGACCGGGTATGGCAGGGGGCAATCAACCAAGAACGGTTTAAGCATGACAGCGGAGGTTAAAACGGTCAACCACCGTTACCTTGACATTGCTGTGCGTTTGCCCAAGTCGATGCAGGCGCTTGAGGTGCCCCTGCGGAAAACCTTGGCGGAACGCTTTGCCCGCGGCCGCGTTGAGTTGTCCATCACCCAGGACCTGTCCGGCTCCCAGGCCACCCTGGTCAGCGCCAACCTGCCCCTGGCACAGGAGTATGCCCAGGCCGCCACCCAGATCGCGGAAGCGGCGCGGGTTCCGGGCAGTTTCAAGTTGAGCACGCTGCTGATGCTGCCGGAAGTGCTGACCCTGGTGCCATTGGAGCTGGAAGCAGACATCCTGCTGGAAACAGCGAACGAAGCCCTGGACCATGCCTGTGCCGCCGCGCTGAACGACAGAAGCCGTGAAGGCGAGCAGATGAAGTCCTTCTTCCTTGAGCACCTGGCGGTGCTGGAACAGGCCTTGAACGATCTTCGCGAACACGCCGCCCAGCAGCCCGCCCTGGCGAGGGAGAAGCTGGAGAAGCGCCTGAGCACCATGCCGGACATCCAGGTAGACCCCCAGCGCCTGGCGCAGGAAATTGCTTTATTCGCGGACCGCTGCGACATCACCGAGGAAATGAACCGCCTGTCCGCCCACTGTGAGCAGCTGCGGGAATTGATGCAAAAGGATACGCCCACCGGGCGGGACATGGATTTCCTGGCCCAGGAGATGAACCGGGAAGCCAACACCATCTGCAGCAAATCCGCCTCTCTGGCGGTCACCAGGCTGGGGCTTATCCTCAAGGGTGAAACGGACAAGATTCGGGAGCAGATTCAGAATGTTGAATGAAGGGAAAAAAGGAAGCGGTATGCCGGAAATGCTCAGCGCGCAATCAAAGGATAAAGCATTGAAGTCCACCCGCAAGGGCATGCTGATCATCGTATCAGGCCCCTCGGGGACAGGCAAAGGCACCCTGTGTGAGCGCCTGGTCTCTTCTGATGACAACATCATCTTTTCCGTCAGCGCCACCACCCGCCAGCGCCGCGAATGTGAGAAAAACGGCGTGCATTACCACTTCATCAGCGAAACCCAGTTTGATGAGCTGCTCAAGACCAACAACCTGCTTGAGCACGCCACGGTGCATGATCACCGTTATGGCACACCGCGCCGCCCCATCGAGGACGCCTTGAACAAAGGCCTGGACGTGCTGCTGGATGTAGATTCCCAGGGCGCGATGAGCGTGATGAAGCAGATGAAGGATTGCGTGTCCATCTTCATTTTGCCCCCCTCCTTCGCTTCACTGAAGCTGCGGCTGCACACCCGCAACACGGATGATGAGCAGGAAATTGAGAAGCGCCTCAACAACGCGCGTACTGAAATCGCGAAGTTTGTCAACTACGACTATGCCCTGATCAACGATGAGCTGGAAAGCGCCTATGAGCGTTTGAAGTGCATCATCGCGGCCGAGCGGCAAAAGACCGTACGCTATACCCCGGTGATCCCGGAAGAACTAACGGAGGAAGAAATCTTATGGCAATCAACGAGCCCGGCATCCAATCCCTGATGAAGAAGGCCGACAGCGCCTATACCCTGGTGGAAATGGTCTCCAAGCGTGCCCGCCAGCTGGTGGACGGCGCCCAGCCCCTGATTGAAGGCGAAGAGAAGAAACCCATCTCTACCGCGATTGATGAAATTCAACATGGCCTGATCACCTTTCACCGCAACCTGGAGGACGAGGAATAAGCATGGCAATCACAGGCAAAACCGTTGTCCTGGGCATCACCGGCGGCATCGCGGCGTACAAGGCTGCGGATCTTGTCTCAAGGCTGATGAAGCTGGGCATCAAAGTGCATGTCATCATGACTGAGCATGCCTGTGAGTTCATTACCCCGCTGACCTTGCAGACCCTGTCCCAAAACCAGGTCGCGGTGGATACCTTTGCAGCCCCGCAGGTGTTCGAGGTGGAGCACATCTCCCTGGCCAAGAAAGCCGATGTGCTGCTGATTGCCCCGGCGACGGCCAACATCATCGCCAAGCTGGCCATCGGCCTGGCGGATGACATGCTGACCACCACGGCATTGGCGACCCAGGCGCCACTCTTGTTGGCGCCCGCCATGAACACGGTGATGTGGCAGCATCCGGCCACGCAAAAGAACCTGGAAACCCTTGTAAGTCGCGGCGCCAAGACAATCGGGCCCGATGGCGGCATGCTGGCCTGCGGCGATGTCGGAGCAGGACGGATGAGCGAGCCGGTGGACATCGTCAATGCCGTCCTTGCGCTGTTTGAGCAAAAACAAGACCTGGCGGGAAAATGCGTGCTGGTGACTGCGGGCCCCACCCGGGAGGACCTGGACCCGGTCCGCTTTTTAGCCAACCGTTCCAGCGGCAAGATGGGTTATGCCATCGCCAAAGCCGCTTTGGACCGCGGCGCTGAGGTCACGCTGGTGTCCGGCCCCGTGTCCATCCAGGCGCCATCCGGCGTTAATTTGGTAAAGGTCACCAGCACACAGGATTTGTATGACACTATGCAGTCCCTGGCGCCTGAACAGGACATCATCATCCAGGCCGCGGCGCCGGCAGATTACAAAGCCCGCGCCGTCAGCGACCAGAAGATCAAAAAACAGCCCGACGGCGGCCTGACGCTGGATTTGGTACAGACCCAGGATGTCGCCAAGGCCATTGGTGAAAACAAGAAACCCGGGCAGGTTTTTGTCGGCTTCGCCGCTGAAACAGAAAAAGGCGAGGAAAATGCCCGAAAGAAGCTCTCCAGCAAGAAGCTGGACATGATCGCGCTGAACGATGTCACCCAAAAGGGCGCCGGTTTTGATGTGGACACCAACGTGCTGACGTTGATCAGTGAGAGCCGCACGCTTGAATTGCCCCTGATGAGCAAGGAAGATGCGGCGGACAAGCTGCTTGACGAAGTGATGAAATTTATGCCTGGCGGGTTGAATGCCTGAGTCTCCGGCATTTGCCCAGGTCATTGTTGACATCGCCAGCAACAACACGGACCGCGTGTACACCTATTCCATCCCCGCGCACTTTAAGCTGCTGCCCGGTACCCGCGTCCTGGTGCCCTTTGGCCATCAGAAGGTTGAGGGTTTGGTGCTGGACACAAGCAGTCAAACGACGCTGGAACCAGGCAAGATCAAGGCCATCATTGAACCGCTTGATGTGTATCCGGCGGTTTTGCCACACCTTGTGGACTTGGCAAAAGAGATTGCGCAGAAGTCGCATTGCCCGCTTGCCCTGGCCTTGAGGCTGATGTTCCCCACGCAAATGCGTCAGGGTCGCGTCAAGGAAAAGACCCAGACTGTAGCGCGTTTGCTGCTGGATGAGGCGGCGCTTGAAGAAGCGATCAAGCAAAATCATCGCGCCCCCAAGCGCAAACTGCTGCTGAACCTCCTGTCAGACCGCCTGTCCCATCCGGTCGCCGAGCTCAAGGCCTTGGTGCGGGACCCGCTGCCATCCTTGAAGATTCTTGAGGAAGCAGGCGCTGTCAGCCTCACTGAGGAAGAGGTCTACCGCTCGCCTTACGCGCCTGTTGCGCACAAGGACCCGGACCCCATGTTGACCCCTCAGCAGCAGGAAGTCTTGCAGGAGATAGTGCCCGCTGTCCGCGTCGGGAAAGGCAAGTTTTTGCTTCACGGCGTGACAGGCTCCGGCAAGACCGAGGTCTACATCCAAAGCGCCAGGGAATGCCTGGCCTTAAGGCGTGGCGTCATCGTCCTGATTCCGGAAATTGTGCTGACACCCCAGATGGTTAGCTGGTTTCGCGGGCGCTTTGGCGATGTGGCGGCCGTGCTCCACTCCAGGCTGTCCGCCGGGGAACGCTATGACGAGTGGCGGAGGATTCGCAGCGGGGCCGCCAGGCTGGTAATCGGCGCGCGCTCCGCGGTGTTCGCGCCGGTGAGGGACCTGGGCCTGATTGTGGTGGATGAGGAGCATGAGGCCAGCTACCTGTCAGAAAACAACCCGCGCTATGACGCGCGGGAGGTGGCCCAGTCCCGCGCGGAGCGCGAGAAAGCCTGCCTGATTCTGGCCAGCGCCACCCCCAGCGTTCTCTCCTTTGCTCAGGCCCAGCGGGGCGATTACATGCTGTTGGAAATGCACAAGCGCGTCAATGACCGCCAGCTGGCCACCGTCCACCTGGTGGACATGCGCGAAGAGCTGCGCTTGGGCAACCGGGGGATGTTCTCCCAGCTGTTGATTGAGAAGCTGGGGGAGTGCCTGAAAGCCGGCCAGCAAGCCATGCTGTTCATCAATCGCCGCGGCTACGCGCCCAGCGTCTTTTGCCGCAAATGCGGCGAGGTGATGGCCTGCCGCCAGTGCGACGTCAAGCTGACCTACCACCAGGCGGACCGGATGCTGCACTGCCACTACTGTGGGCAGTTTACGCCGCTGCCTGAAGCCTGTCCCGCCTGCGGCAGCAGCTATCTCAAGCCGGTGGGCGCCGGGACACAGAAGGTGGAAGAGGAGTTCAGGAAGCTTTTTCCCGGAGTGCAGACCATCCGCATGGACGCTGACACCACGACCGGCAAGGATTCCCATGAACAGCTGCTGAACCAATTCCGTTCAGGTGCCGCGCGGGTGATGATCGGCACCCAGATGATTGCCAAGGGGCTGGACTTTCCCCAGGTCACCCTGGTAGGTGTGGTGCTTGCCGACTTGTCCCTCAACATGCCCGACTACCGCGCGCAGGAGCGCACTTTCCAGTTGCTTACCCAGGTCGCGGGCCGGGCAGGGCGGGCGGATATGCCGGGCGAAGTGGTCATCCAGACCTACAAGCCGGAACATTATGCCATCCTCACGGCAGCCCAGCAGGAGTACCGCGGCTTTTTCAACCAGGAGTTTGCAAGGCGCCGCCAGCTGCTCTACCCGCCCTTCACCATGATGGTGCGCCTGCTGTGCGAGGCCAAAACCCAGGAGCAGTCCAGAGAGGTTTCCGCGCAGCTGTTCGCGGAGGTCACGCAATTTCTGGAACGCCGCGCGAAAGGCAAGAAACGCGCCTTGTTTGTGCGGGAGGATGAAGCGCCCATCAAGCGCATCATGGGCCTGTACCGCGCCCAGGTGCTGATGAAACTGCTGGAACACAAGGACAGCGATGAGATCCTGGCATTTTTGAACGAATTAACACAAAAGGACTGGCCCTGCAGGGTCAGCCTGGAAATCAACCCCTCAAGCCTGGCTTGACGATAACGGAGGACTGCATGTCTCGAAAGAAAATTTTTACAATCGGCGCGCCGGAACTGCGCAAAATCGCCAACCCCATCACCAAGTTTGACGCGCGCCTGGGCGTCATCCTGCGCGACATGGCGGAGACCATGTACCAGGCGGATGGCGTCGGCCTGGCGGGTCCGCAGGTGGGCATCCAGCGGCGGCTTGTGGTGGTGGATGTGGGGGATGGGCTGATAGAGTTTGTCAACCCGGAAATCACGAACAAAGAAGGCCTGTGCGACATGGTGGAGGGCTGCTTAAGCGTGCCCGGACGTCGCGGCCTGGTGAGCCGCCCTGAAAAGGTGACAGTGAACGCCCAGGACAAGACCGGAAAACCATTCACCTTTGAAGCCGATGGCTTGCTTGCCCGCTGCATCCAGCATGAGATTGACCACCTGGATGGCGTGCTGTATGTGGACAAAATGGAGCGAGAAATCTTCCCTGAAGAGGAAGACGAGGACCAGGACGACTGAGGTGTCTGTAGAACACATGCGCATTGTTTTTATGGGAACGCCGGAGTACGCGGCCATCTGTTTGCAGGTCTTGCTTGAAGCTGGCCACCAGGTGGTTGGTGTGTTCACCCAGCCTGACCGGCCCAAAGGCCGCGGCGGCAAGGTGGAGATGCCATTGAGCAAGCTTGTGGCCCTGGAACACGGCATACCGGTTTTCCAGCCAAGGCGCATCCGTGATGAGGGGCTGGAAGACCTGAAGGCATTGAAACCCGACCTGTGCGTAACGGCGGCCTATGGCCAGATTCTGTCGCAGGACATCCTTGATGTGCCGCCGCTTGGCACCGTCAATGTGCATGCCTCCCTGCTGCCGGAATACAGGGGCTCCTCGCCTGCCAATTGGGTCATCATCAAGGGTGAAAAGACCACCGGCGTCACCACCATGATGACAGACGCGGGAATTGACACTGGGGACATCCTGCTGCAAAAATCACTGGACATTCTGAAGAATGAGACCGCCGGTGAACTAACCCTGCGACTGGCGCGCCTGGGGGCTGCCTTGTTGCTTGATACCATTGAACGCATCAAAACCGGCACTTGCCCAAGGCAAAAGCAGGATGAGAACAAAATGTCCTACTACCCGATGCTGACCAAGCAGACCGGGTTCATCAATTGGGACTACAGCGCGAAGGAAATACAAAATCTGATTTTGGGTGTGCAGCCTTGGCCGGGCGCCAATACAGGTTCCCCCTGGGGGATGATCAAAATCATCTCAGCAGATGTTATGCCATCAGACAAGCAAGCCTTGCCGGGCACAATCCTGACCGCGGACACCAAACAGGGCTTGATTGTGCAGACAGGGGAAGGCAACCTGCTGGTGAAGCTGATGCAAGCCCCGGGTGGCAAGGCCATGGACAGCAAGGATTATTTGCGGGGACATCCCTACAAGGGAGAAGGATCCATGAAGATGGATGAGGTAAACACATGAGCGACCATGACAAACAGGGGCAGGAAAAACGCCCGTTCAAACCGCGCGCAGACCGCCCATTCTCAAAAGGGGCAGACTGGAAACCTGGCGCCAAGCCATTCTCATCTTCCCCGCGCGGTTCCTTTGGCCGCCCAGCGCCAGCCGCTGAGGGGAAGGGTCCGGTCAGGCAGTTTGGCCGTCCCGCGCCTTCCCGTCAAGGCCAGGAAGAACCCCGCAAGTATGGCCGTCCCGCGCCTTCCGCGGATGGTCAGGCACCTGCCAGACAGTATGGCCGCCCCGCGCCTGCTGTTCAAAAGCAGGACACTCCCCGTCAGTATGGGCGCCCCGCGCCGCAAGGGCAGGACGCGCCACGCAAATATGGCCGTCCGGCTCCGTCCGCTGAAGGGCAGGCTCCTGCAAGGCAATATGGCCGTCCCGCCCCGGCAGCTGAAGGACGTGCTTCAACCCATCAATTTGGCCGTCCAGCAACCGCCAGGCAGTTTGGCAAGCCCGCGCCAAGGCCCTTCCCTCCTCGTGGAAGCGGGTTTGCAAACGACAGGCCGTCCAGCCCACGGGTCATAGAAAAACCGGCTCCTGCCCCGAAACCGGAAACCATTTTAAGCAAGGATGCCCGCCAGGCCGCCCTCCTGGTCATCAACCGCGTCTTGAACGACGGGGCTTATGCCTCCCTGTCTTTGGACGAAGTATTTCAAAACATGCGTTTGAGCCAGCAGGACAAGCGCCTTGCGGCCGTCATCGTCTATAAAACCATTGAAGACCTGATGAAGCTGGACTTTGCCCTTGGCCAGTTTCTAAAGGACGCGGAAGCGCTGACCGGCAACATCCGCAACATCCTCAGGCTGTCCGCCTGCCAGATTCTGCTGATGGACAAGATCCCGGATTTTGCCGCGGTAAACGAGGCGGTGGAGCTGACCCGCGCCTGTGGGATGGAGGACATGACAGGCCTGGTCAACGGCGTCCTGCGCTCCCTGATCCGCGCCAAGGACGAGTTGCCCTGGCCGCGGCCGGGCGATGAAAACCATGACAGCATCATGTATTCCGTACCTCAATGGATGGTAGATGTCATCAAAGAGAGCTACCCGGCAGAAACCGCACAGGGCATCCTGGCTTACCGCAATCCGGACCACGCCATCACCATCCGCAGGAACTTGGCACTGGTCAGCAAGAAAGAAATGGACGCTGTCCTTGAAAGGAAAACCTGGGAGGCAGAACCGGCAACAATAGAGGATGTTTACCACATTAAAGGCGCGTCCTCCATCGCCCAGGACGCCGACTTCCTAGCCGGCAAGTTCTCCATTCAGGGGGAAGGCAGCATGGTGGCAGTGATGGCAGTCCAGCCAAAGGTTGGCATGTCGGTGCTGGATGCCTGCGCGGCTCCCGGAGGCAAGACCTGCCTGATGGCGGAGCTGATGCAAAACACCGGGCGCGTCCATGCCTGGGATGTGCATGAGCACCGGGTTGAGTTGATTTACGCCCAGGCGGAACGCCTGCGCCTGTACAATGTCCGCCCGGCTGTCCGCGATGCCACGGTCTACCAGGAGCGCTTTGATGAATCCATGGACGCGGTCCTGATTGACGCCCCCTGCACCGGCACCGGCGTCATGGACAACAAGCCGGACCTGAAGTACCGCTTGACACCGGAGCAGGTTACGGAATTGGCTGAGATCCAACACAAGCTGCTGGATGTCAATGCCCGCTATGTCAAGCCCGGCGGTGTGCTGGTGTACTCCACCTGCAGCATCCTGCCCCAGGAAAACGAACAGCAAGTCAAGCGGTTCCTGGAAGAACACCCCGAGTTCACCATGGACAGCCTGCCCGCTGCCATCCCGGAGCAATGGCGGGAGTACGCGACAGAAAAGGGCTTGCAGCTGCTGCCGCACCGGGACAAAGTGGAAGGCTTTTATATCGCAAGGATGAAGAAGGCATGAGCGAGCAAAAAATTCAGCTGACCGGCCTGACCCCGGACGCCGCGACCGTCTGGGTGAAAAGCCTGGGCGAACCCGGCTTCCGCGCCAAGCAGCTGTATGGATGGCTGGTCAAGGGGGTGGGGTTTGACGAGATGAAGAACCTGCCCGGAGCCTTTCTCACCAAAGTGGCTGAGCAAGCGCTTGCCCAGCCTGCCGCCATTCTGGAGCGCCATGTCTCAAAGCAGGACGGCACAGAAAAATTGCTGTTTGTGCTGCACGACGGCCACACCGTGGAAGGCGTCATCATGCGCTACCACCATGGCATCACGCTGTGCCTGTCCACCCAGGTGGGCTGCGCGATGGGCTGTGCCTTTTGCGCCAGCACCCTCCAGGGCAAACTGCGTGATTTGACCGCGGGGGAAATGGCCGGCATGTGCTACCTGGCCAACCGGCTGGCAGGCCCTGACAGGATTTCCAACATTGTGCTCATGGGCAGCGGTGAGCCCCTGGACAACTATGACCAGGTCACTGCCTTTTTGCGGCTGATCAGTTCACCGGACACGCTCAACATCGGCGCCAGGCACATCTCCCTGTCCACCTGCGGACTGCCCCAGAAAATCAGGGCTCTGGCTGAGGAAGGCATGCAGGTGACCCTGTCACTTTCCCTGCACGCGCCCAATGATGAGATCAGAAAGCAGATCATGCCCATCGCCCGCGCCCACAGCATCGATGATGTCCTTCAAGCTTGCCGGTATTACATCGAAAAAACCGGACGCCGGGTCGTGTTTGAGTATGCCCTGATTGATGGCATCAACGACAAGTTGGAGCACGCTAGGGAGCTTGCCTCCAGGTTGCGGCGGATGCAGTGCCATGTGAACCTGATACCGCTTAATGATGTCAAGGAACGCAACCTGCGCGCTTCTCCCCGCGCCCAGGTAGAGCGTTTCCTTGAAACGCTGACGCAGTTGAACATTTCAACCACTGTGCGCCGTCAGCTGGGCAACGACATCTTTGGCGCCTGCGGCCAGTTGCGCGCCCAGCGGCTCAAGACACCCTACCAAGACGACAAACAGGGGGACGCTCCATGATTGCCGTTGCCAGAACCCATCAGGGGAACATCCGCCTGAATAACCAGGATTCCTTGCTGTTGCGCGAAGAAGCGACCTGCCTGTACGCAGTCGCCGATGGCATGGGCGGGCACCGCGGCGGGAATGTGGCCAGCGCCATGGCCGTCGGCGCGCTGCAGGCGATTGAATTAAGCCTGCAGCCAAAGGAAGCCTTGCTGCAGGAGGCCGTCAACGCGGCCAATACCAGCATCTGGGAACGCCAGTTGCAGGATGTCAGCCTGTCGGGAATGGGCACCACCCTGACTGCCCTGTGGGAAGGGGAAGAGCAGCTGCTCATCGCCCATGTCGGGGACAGCCGCGCGTACCACTACATCAACGGCCAGTTGTTCCAGGTTACAACCGACCATTCCCTGGTGGGCGAGCTGCTGCGCTCCGGCGCCATCAACGCGGAACAGGCGCGCAACTACCCCTACCGCAACATCGTCACCCGCGCGGTGGGCACGGACGCCACACTGCAGACGGATTTTTATCGCCTGGAGAAGATGAAAGGCAGCAAGTTCCTGCTGTGCTCGGACGGCCTGACTGAGTATGCCACCACAGAGCAGTTGATTCACGCGTTCACACAGCCCCTGGAAGTTGCGGCAGATTATCTTTTGCAGTTGGCGCTGGCAGGAGGCGGTAGGGACAACATCACCTTGATCCTGCTGGAGGTGCCGGCATGATCGGCACCATTCTGATGGAGCGCTACCGCCTGGAGGAATTGATCGGCGAAGGCGGGATGGCCTCTGTCTACAGGGCGCTGGACTTGCGCACCGGGCACCGTGTCGCGGTGAAGTTTTTGCGCCAGGAATTGCAGACCAACCCGGAGTTTTTGGACCGCTTCCGCCGGGAAGCCACCGCCGCCAGCCGCATGTCCCACCACAACATCGTCAACCTGCTGGACATCGGGGACAACCCCAATTCTCCGTATCTCGTGTTTGAATATGTGGATGGGAAAACCCTCAAGGAAATCATCACAGAGCATGGGCACCTGCCCCAGGGCACCGCAGTGCAGATTGCCATCCGCATCCTCTCAGCCCTCCGCCACGCGCACGAAGCCGGCGTGATTCACCGGGACATCAAGCCCCAGAACATCCTGGTGGACAAGCAGGGCTACATCAAGGTGTCCGACTTTGGCATCGCGCGGATGGTGGGCTCCAACACTTCAGACCTTGAGAAGAAGCAGGGTGTGATGGGGTCGGTTCATTATTTTTCGCCGGAGCAGGCCAAGGGCGGCACCGCGACGGTGGCATCCGACCTGTATTCAGTGGGCTGCGTGCTGTATGAAATGCTCACCGGCCTGGTGCCTTTTGAAGGTGAAACCCAAGTCTCTGTCGCCATGCAGCACGTCCAGACAGAAGCCAAACCGGTGCGTGAACTGGTCAGCGATGTCTCCGCGCCAGTGGAGGCGGTGGTCAAAAAGGCCATGTCCAAGGAGCAGGGAGACCGCTATGCCTCAGCCTTGTTGATGGCCCAGGCGCTGCACGCGGCCTTGCTACCGGAGAAGGAAGACCAGCTGCACACCGTCCTGATTGCTGACAAGAAGCCCAGAATCAGACAGAAGGCGCCCCAGGGCTCCTCCATGCAAAACAGGCTTCTGATGATCATCCTGGGTCTGGTCCTGTTGGGCGGCATCATTACGGGCACCTATTTTCTGTACCGGGACATCGTCAACACCACCAAGACACCGCTGCTGACGGGTTACCCGCTTGATGTGGCCATCCGTGAAGCGGAAAAGGAAGGCATCCGCACGCGCGTGGTGCGCAACCCCAGCGATGAACCGGTGGAAGTCGTCATTGACCAGAGCTATGATGTCGGCACGCCCATCAAGCGCGGCGATGTCCTCTTGTTGGTGGTGTCCTCTGGCCCCGCGCGGAAGCCGGTGCCCAAGTTGAGCGAGATGAGCCTGCAGGCCGCCCAGAAGCAATTAACCAAAATCTCCCTGGAAGCGCTGGTGGTGTCTGAAGTCATCAACCCTGCGCCAAAAGGCACAGTACTCGCCCAGGAACCGGCGGAAGGCACCATCGTGGACGCCGGCAGCATCGTTCAGCTGAGCGTATCCCTGGGCCAGGCCCTGGTGCCTGAATTGAGCGGACAGATCTGGACAGAAGCGACGGACAACCTAAAAAAGGCCAAGCTGCAAGCCGGCAAGGTTGACTATATTGAGGTTGAGGACACCAACCAGCAAGGCCGTGTGGCATCCCAGCTGCCTGTCGCCGGGGAAATGGTGGCGGAGGGCAGCCTGGTGGACCTGGTGGTGTACACCTCAACACAGACCGCTGTGCCCAGCGCCAGCCCCACAGCGGGAGGAGCCCAATGATGCCGCAAGCCGGGCAGATCATCCAGGGCCGCGGCGGGCTATACACCGTGCGGGATGAACAAGGCCAGGAATATGTTTTGCGGGCCAAGAACAAATTCCGCAGGGCTGGGCTGACACCCTTGGTGGGTGACCGCGTCATGTTCTCCCCGGGCCACCTGGAGGAGCACGGCTGGCTGGAAGACATCCTGCCGCGCACATCGCAAAGCGTCCGCCCGCCGGTAGCCAACATCACGCAGATGATGATTACCCTTGCCCCGGAACCCATGCCAGATTTGTTGCTGGCGGACAAGCTGCTGGTGTTCGCGCGGATGCAGGGCATCAAGCCGCTGCTTGTGGTGAACAAGGCGGACCTTGACCCTGGCTTGCATCAGGATCTGATTAAGGCTTACCAGCAAGCCCAGGTGGACGTGATCGCGGCCAGCTCGGTCACAGCAGATGGACTGGAAGCCCTGAGAAAAGCCATGGCGGGGCATTTGAACTGCTTTGCCGGCCAGTCCGGTGTGGGCAAGAGCACCTTAATCACAGCCTTGACCGGCGTAGCGCTGGAAACCGGGGAAGTCAGCCTGAAGATTCGCCGGGGCAAGCAGACCACACGCCATGTCAGCCTGCTTGAGCAGGATGGTTTCCAGGTCCTGGACACGCCGGGTTTCAGCCTGCTGGACCTGCCGGAAGACATGGAGCCGGAGCACCTGCGGGATTATTATCCGGAGTTTGTCAGCCTGCAAGCCGGCTGCAGGTTTGAAGTCTGCCTGCATGACAAGGAGCCCGGCTGCGCCATCCAGGAAGGTGCTTTTAACGGCCGCCTGGATCCTAACCGCCTGGCGCGCTACCGCGTCTTGCTGGGCCTGCAAAAAGAGAAATGGAGTAAGCGTTATGCTTGAAATCGCCCCCTCTGTCCTGGCAGCCCACCCATTGTATGTTGCCAGGGATGTGTCAAAAGTGATTGAGGCAGGCGCCAGCATCCTGCACCTGGACATCATGGACGGACATTTTGTGCCCAATTTTTCCTTTGGCCCGGCCATGGTCAAGGCTTTGCGGGTTGAATATCCGAACGTTTTACTGGATGTCCACCTGATGCTGTCACAGCCAGAACGCTACCTGGATGATTTTGTCGCAGCGGGAGCAGATCAAATCACCATCCATAGTGAAATTGAAGGGGATGTTCCCGGCATGCTCAAGGCTATCCGCCAGGCAGGCAAGGGGGCAGGGATCTCCCTCAAGCCGGCGACACCCGCAAAGAAAATCGCGCCCTATCTTGATTTGCTGGACTTGGTCTTGATCATGTCAGTGGAGCCAGGCTTTGGCGGCCAGATACTGATGCCGGAAACCCTGCCAAAGCTTAAAGCCTTGCGTTCCCTGGGTTTTGAAGGGGTTTTAAGCGTGGACGGCGGTGTGAACCTGGCCAACAGCCATCAAGTCAAACAGGCTGGCGCAACGCGCCTGGTGATGGGGACTGCCGCCTTTACCGCGGAGGATCCCAAGGCGATGTTTGAAGCGTTGAGCGCTGAATGAAGCAGGATTTGAAGCAATTCGAATATAAAATCTCCCTGGGACAGAACTTTATTTTTGATGAAGCGCTGCTTGCGGACATTGTTCAACAAACAGGCATCACTAAGGATGATACAATCCTGGAGATTGGCGCCGGCAGGGGAGACCTGAGCATCGCCCTGGCCAGGCAATGCAAAGAGCTGGTCACCCTGGAGATTGACGCGCGGCTGGAGACCGTGCTGCGCTCCCGCTTTGAGGAGTTTGACAACATCAGCTTGCACATGGTGGATGTGATGAAGACTGACCTTGCCCAGCTGATGGAAGGCAAGGGGCCTTTTCATGTTGTATCCAACCTGCCTTACTACCTGACCACGCCGATTCTTAACCTGCTCCTGCACAGCAAGCTGCCCCTGCTGGGCATCCATGTGATGGTTCAAAAAGAGGCGGCGGAACGAATTTTCGCCAGGCCTGACACCCCGGAATATGGCCCGCTCGCGTTGGCGGTGGCCTATAAAACCGCCCCAAGGGAGGCCTTGTCCATCCCGGCAAAATGCTTTACACCTCCGCCCAAGGTAGACAGCGTGTTCGTCACCATGCCGTATCATCACGCCCCGCCTGTACGGGTGGAGGACGAGGATTTATTTTCTTCAGTCATTCAAACGGCGTTTGCGATGCGTAGAAAAACGCTGGCCAACAACCTAGCCCAGTTGGTGAAGCTGCCACGCCAGCAAGTGCTTGACCTGCTCTCCCACTGCGGCCTGCCGGAAAAAATACGGGGGGAAGCCCTTGACCTGCCACAGTTCGCGGCCTTGTCCAATGCAATCAAGAGATTGATAATTTAATAATTTCGTAATATCTGTTTACATTTAAGAAACAACGTGGTACAATCGGCGCATCAGCAAAGGAGAACGAACGTGAACAAGCCGAGAGTTGCCCGTTTTCTTTATGTCCTCATCTGTGTCCTCGCATTGACGAGCATGATACCATCTGCCCTGGCGGAGTACGCGACACTGCGCCCAGGGTATGAAAGCGCAGATGTGCGCGCCATGCAGTCTGGCTTGATCAGCCTGGGCTATGCCATTGCGGCTGATGGCAAGTATGGCCCCATGACCGAGCAGGCCGTGCGCTCTTTTCAGCAAACAAACAGACTCGAAGCGGACGGCCTGGCTGGACGGATGACCCTGACTGCCTTATACGCCCAAGCGCCGCAGTTCAAGCCAGGCACTCCTGCCACCGACCAGAACCCGCTTCCCAGTGTCACTGCAACACCCGTGGTACCACAGGCACCCAGCGCGCCTGTGACCGCCGGGCTGTCTTATGTCTATACCGCCAACCGTGGCGCTTTGAACATGCGCAACCGCCCGGCCTATGGGAACACCACCATCGCCCAGCTTCCTTTTGGCACTGCGGTAGAAGTGTTGAACACGTCAGGCAGCTGGAGCCAGGTCAGGGCAGAGGGCAGAACAGGCTATGTTCAGTCGTCCTTCTTGCGCCAGGATCCGGTCACGGCGCCGCCAACGCAAACCCAGGCGCCTGTCATATTGCCAACTGAAACACCCACCAACTCAATGAGCACAGCCACCCCCGCGCCAACCGCGCCCCCGGCCCAAGCAACAACACCTCCGCTTGCATCCTCCACGGCCCAGGTCGTCACCGGCAACAGGGGCAGCTTGAACCTGCGTGAGCGCATGTCCACAAGCAGCAAAGCTTTGCTGCAGATTCCCTATCTTGCCCAGGTCAAGGTGCTGGCAAGGCTCGGCAACTGGAGCCAGGTGACCTATGGCAACATCACTGGCTATGTGATGGATTCCTTCCTGCGGCATGACACCAATCAAAGCGAAACGTCTGTGATTGAACCATCCAGTGAACCAACCGCCACCATCATGCCGACTTCCACGCCAGGCAACGTCGGTCAAATCAACGGTATCGCCTTTGTGAACAACCAGCAGGGTCGCTTCCTGAACCTGCGCAGCAGCGTGGCTGAGAGTAACAACATCATTGGCCAGATTCCATCCGGCACGGCTTTGTTGCTGGTGAACAGGGGAACTGACTGGAGCGAAGTGGTGTATGAAGGACAGCAGGGCTTTGTGATGACGTCCTTTTTACGCTTTACGCAGGAGCAAAGCACCCCAAGCGCTTCACCTGAAGCAAGCCCTGCTGTAAGCCCCGCGCTGGGAAGCGACACGCCGCTTGAAACCCCAATCCCTGGGGATGAAACAAAACCCGTGGAGGAAGAGAAGGAAACCTTCACACGAATCCTGCGCCCCGGGGACCAGGGTGAGGATGTCCTGGCCTTGCAAGCCCTGCTGGCTGACTTGAAATACACCATCTCCCGCACCTCAAGCTATGACAGCATGACCCAGGAAGCGGTGAAACGCTTTCAATCACAGAATGACTTGAAAGTTGACGGCATCTTTGGCGCGCAGACCGCAATGGTATTGCAAAGCGGTGCTGCGCGGACCGCGCTGGACAAGCCCTTGAGCTATAAAACCCTGCGCATTGACAACAAAAATTCGGATGTTGAGGCAATGCAGAAAGTTTTGCGTGATCTGGGGTACCCGGTCACGGTCAACGCGCGGTTTGACATTGCCACCCACCAGGCGGTTGTCGGTTTCCAACAGCGCAATGGCCTGCCCATCACAGGCATCGCGGATGCCTTGACACAGTCTGCCATCTACTCCACCAACGCGAAGTCCTACGCCACCGCAGTCTCAGGCATCTCCGCTTCCGAAGGCAAGGGGGGCGGCCCTTCAAGTTCCCAGGTCAAGCTGCTGCATTGGTTTGAGGACATCAAGCCGCGCTTTGGCGCTGGGCAGACCGTCACGGTCTATCACCCCGCCAGCGACACCAGCTTTAAGATTCGCTTTTACTCCATGGGCAACCACGCTGATTCGGAGCCCTCCACCTGGCGGGACACCCAACTGCTCAACCGCGCCTTTGGCATCCCCTCCTGGAACATCAACACCGTTTATGTCAAACTGCCAGACGGCACCTGGACCCTGGCCGCCATGCACAACAGGCCCCACCTGACCGGCGCCATCTCCGGCAATGGCTTCGGCGGGCACCTGTGCATCCACTTCCTGCGGGACATGGACGAGGTCAACAGGAACGATCCGGACTATGGCGCTTCCAACCAGCGCGCCATCCGCAAAGCCTGGCTGAACATGACCGGCGAGGTCGTTGACTGAAACCGAACCAACAAGAAAATCCCGGAAGCCTGACAAGCCTCCGGGATTTTTTTGGTGTCGTTGTTATTTAATCAGCAGGAAGGCCAGGAACAGCACAATCGCCAGGGCGAAGAGAATCAAACCAAAGGACAGGGTTTTCAGCATCCGGCGCAAAGTGTCCTGGGCGGTGGAATAGACCGCGGCGTACAAGCGGATGTAATGGTGCTGGGCCTTGGGCTGCATGCCTAAGACGGAACGGAAGAAGGTGGATAGGGTGTCCATCAGCCTGCCCAGGCCAAAGGTGAACTTGTTGCCAACAGGCACATAGGGATTGCTCTGAACGCTGGGTTTTAAAATGGTGCGCATCAGCAGCAGGGAGACCGCGTCCACCAGGCTGTCAAACAGGCGGACAACAAAGGTCAAGGCAGCGTACAGGGCTGTAAAGACTCGCTCAATCGCCCCCAGCGGGCGGCAGATGAGCATACCAAGCCCGGTCAGCATGGACACCACAGGACGGTACAGCCTGTCTTCCAAATCCAGCCACTGAGGCCAGGGGTTGATGTAGGTTTGAATGCCATTGGCGTCTTTTTTGATCAGCCACAGGCGCACCACCGTTACATACAACACTAGGCCCAGGATCAGGGATTTCCCGCCGCCATACAGGTTGACCCAGGCCAGGTAATGCACCTCGTGCGCGGGCTCATGCGCGAGCAGGAAGGGCAGTGAACGATTGGCCAGCGCGGTTAGCGCGCCTTCCGGGCGCAGGCCCAGGGCAAACAGCACCAGGGCTGATAAACCCAGCGCCGCAGTGGACAGCGCGGACATCGAGCGGCCGCGTTTGTCATGTTCCTCCTGGCGGGTGGGGTGCTTTTGAACGAAGATAACAATGAACAGCTTGAGCATGTAGCAGAAGGTGATGCCGCCGGTGATGACAAAGAGCCATTCAGCGCCCTGGTACAGCGTGCTGTTGTGCCCAAGGGCATCCAGGTGGTGAACATACTCTATCACCGCTTCGTGCAGCAGGGTTTTTGAGGCATAGCCGCTAAAGAAGGGGATGCCGCTGATGCTGGCGGCACCTGTCATGAAAATCAGCATCAGGCCGGGTTTCCTTCGGCCATATCCTTGAATCTCATTCAGGTTCAGGCTGTGTGTGTTGAGATAGACCACACCGGCCGCCATGAACAGCACCAGTTTGATCAGGCTATGGTTGAGCATGTGCAGCACGGTTCCCTGTGCGGCCAGCGCGTTGTGCTCACCCAACAGGCTTTGCATGCCGACGCCCAGCAGGATGAAGCCAATCTGGCTCATGGAAGAACAGGCCAGGGTGCGCTTGAGGTCGGTTGAGAAGAGGGCGAGCACCGCTCCCAGCAGCATGTTGATGAGGCCTAAGCCCAGCAGCAGGTTGCCCCAGAGCACATCATCAAAGAACAAGCGCGTGGACAACACCAGGATGCCATAGATGCCCACCTTGGTGAGGATGCCGCTGAGCAGGGCGCTGGCCGGCGCGGGCGCGACGGGGTGGGCCTTGGGCAGCCAGACATGGAGAGGGTACATGCCAGCCTTGGCCCCAAAGCCGGCCAGGATGAGGGCGCCGGGCAGGTAGAGTTCTGAGACTTCAATCCCTTGTAAGGCTTGGGGCAGGGCTTCAAAAGCCAGCGTGCCGGTCTTGACATGCAGCAGCATCAGGCCCATCAGCATGGCCATGCCACCCAGGATGGCGATGGCAAGGTAGGTTTGCCCGGCGCGCATGGCCCCGGGGGTTTCTTCATGAATGACCCAGCAATAGCTGGTAAAGGACAGGATTTCAAAGAAAAGGAAGGCTGTGATCAGGTCATTTGACAGGAAGACGCCCAGGGTCGCGCCCAGGGTCAGCAAGGTAAACATCGCGTAGCGCCCCTGCGCGTGGCCATGGTGGAAGTACTGCGGCGCGAACAGGGAGGTCATCAGCCACATGAAGGCCGCGACCAGGGCGTACATCGAGCGGAAGCCATCCGCCTTGAAGCTGATGTTCAGGCTCAGGATGCCATTGAGCTGGAAGGCCGGCTCCGCGTTTTGCACAAAGACATAGGCAAGCATGGCGAACACCGCCGTGCAGGCGGCAATCATCACAGCATAAGCAGCCTGCACCTGTTTTTTTGACAGGACATAGGCCGGCACTGCCAGAACAAAGGGCAGGGCAATGGCGATGGGAATCAAATACTCCATTCTTCTTACCCTCCTGTCACAGCGCTGGCTGCAGTTTTCGCAAGGAACTCAAGCACGGGCGTGTTGTACACCGTCAGAGCCAGCAGGATCAGGCACAGGCCCACCAGGGACACCTTGAACTGCCAGTCAATCTGCTGCGCCTGGTCTTCCCTCTTGGCCTGGAAGAATTGCGCGAAGGAAGGAACCATCAGGTAAATCCCGGTCAGGATGGCGCTGATGAGCAAGGCGATGATGCCTGCATAAGCCAGCCAGTTCGCGGCCGCGAATCCGGCCTGCGCCAAAAACCACTTGCTTAAGAAGCCAAGCAAGGGGGGAATGCCGGTCATGGCCAGGGAAGCAATCACAAAAATCACGGAGAACACAGGATAGACCTTGGCGATGCCGCGCATCTCATCCACGTAGTAGACATTGGCACGCTCGTTGTAGACACCGGCCGTCAGGAACAAGGTAATCTTCATCAGCGCGTGGAAGACCAGGTGCATGAGCCCCGCGTACAGGCCTTGCTGGGACAGCAGCAGCGCGCCAAAGAGGATGTAGGAGAGGTTGGACACCGTGGAATAGGCCAGCCTGCGCTTTAGATGCTTTTCTTTCAATGCCATCGCGCAGCCAAACACAATCGTAAACACGCACAGAATCAACGGTACTGTCTGGGCGTAGCTGCCTTTGATTACCGTGATGCCAAAGCTGAAGTAGGTGACGCGGATGATGGCGAACACACCGGACTTGACCACGGCGACCGCGTGCAGCAAAGCCGTGACCGGCGTGGGCGCGACAGAGGCCGTTGGCAGCCAGCCATGCAGGGGGAAGACCGCAGCCTTGACGCCAAAGCCCAGGAAGCACAGCACATAGCCCAGGCGTAGCTGCGTGGTGTGGGTGAGGTCAACGCCGGTGAACAGGCCGCCCGGCACAAAAGCTGTGCTGCCGCCAAAGTACACCAGGTAGACCAGGCCGATGAAGGCAAAGGCGGAGCCGCCCAGGGAGTAATACAGGTATTTCAGGCCCGCTGAGACCGCTTTCTGGCTGCCGCCATGCATGACAAGGGGTAGGGTGGCCATGGTCATCGCCTCATAAAATACATAGAGGGTGAGCAAGTTGTCACTCAAGGCGATGCCCAGCGTCGTGCCATAGCTGATGAGGAAGAAGGCAAAGAAGGAGGTCTGCTTCTCCTCGTGCTTCATGTAGGCGATGGCGTACAGCATGGTAAAGGGCCAGAGGATGGCGATGACGGCTGCGAACAGGCGGCCCAGGTGATCAAGCCGCAGCGACAAGCCCAGCTGCTCGTTGAAGCTGATGAGCTTGACTTCACCCGAATGCGTAAACAAGGCGAAAATCACCAGGCAGCTGGTTACCACCGTCGCTGTCATCAGGTAGACGTCACGGTCCGCCTTTTTCATTTTCAAGGCAGGCATCAGCGCACCAAACAGTATGGGCAGGCTGATGGCCAGAATTAGAATCATAATGCTCCTCTTACTGTTGCGTTAAAACAAAGTGTTTGCAAGCTTGGTGAACACGTCGATCATGGTGCCCGGGAAAATGCCCAGCAGCAGGATGGCGGTGGTGAGGATGATGATCGGGATCAGCATCAACAGCGGCGGGTCCATCTTCTGGGTGAGCGCCGAGTCCACCTCGCCGTGGGCCATGCCGCCAAAGAAGGAGGATACGCTGGGGGGCAGGAGGTAGCCCGCGGTGAGCATGGCGGAAATCAGGAGGATGATGGGCACCAGCCAGCTGAACACCGTTGTGCCGGAAACCAAAGCGCCTTCCGCGATGTACCACTTGGCGATGAAGCCGCCCAGGGGCGGGATGCCCACCAGGGAAATGGCGCAGATGGTGAACAGCCACATGGTCCAGGGCATGACCTTGCCGATGTTGTGCATCTCATCCACCCGGGTGATGCCCAGCTTGTAGATGATGACGCCCGCGCACAGGAAGAGCGCGTCCTTGGTTAGCGCGTGGAAGACCAGCTGCAGCAGGGCGCCGTCCAGCGCCATGGTGTCCAGGATAAACACACCGCACAGCACATAGCTGACCTGGGAAACGCTGGAGTAGGCCAGACGTTTTTTAATGGTTTTTTCACGCAGCGCCAGCATGGACCCCATGAAGACCGTCAAGGTGGCGCAGCCCAGCAAGGTCCACTGAACCCAGGTGCCGCGGATGAAGTCCGGGCCGATGACGTAGAAAATCATGCGGAAGATGGCCAGCACACCGGCCTTGGTAATGACGCCTGACAGCACGGCGCTGGCGGGGGAGGGGGCGACCGGGTGGGCGGTGGGCAGCCAGCCGTGCATGGGGAACATACCAGCCTTGGTGCCAAAGCCAATGATGGTGACCAGGATGATCACCTGGAAGGCGGTGTGGGAGACGTTCAGCTGGTCCACCAGCAGGGAGCCGCCTTCCACAAAGTAGGGGGAGGCGATGTTGGGGGTGAGCATGAAGATGCCCAGCAAGCCCATGGTGGCCCCGGCGACAGAGTAAATCAGGTACTTGATGCCCGCGGCAACCGCTTCCTTGGTGCGGTTATGCAGCACCATGGGCACGGAGATGAAGGTCATCATTTCAAAGAAGAGGTACATGGTGACCATGGTGCCCGACAGCGTCAGCGCCATCAGGGAGGCAAGGGTCATCAGGTAGAAGGCGTAATAGGTTTTTTCGTTCTGCTCGTGCTTCATGTACTCAAAGGAGTAAAAGCCTGAGATGGCCCACATCAGGGACATCACCGCGGAAAAGACCCGGCTGGTGCCGTCAGAGCGCAGGGCGATGGGCAGCTGCTTTGTCATTTCAAACAGCACCAGTGTCCGCTCCGCGTCAAAGGCCACCATGAGCACCACAATGCACTCCAGCACCAGGATGGCGCCCACGAACATATTCCTGTCCTTGCGGTTCTCGTTCAACCAGGGCAAAAACACCACCAGCAGCGACCCGACCGCGGGCAGCAAGATGGCAACCAAGAGCAACAAACCTTCCATGCAGCAATCCTCCTTCAGGATGACTTAGATCAGTGTTTTCAAACCTTCTTTGATAATGTCCAGGATGGGCTGTGAGCCAACGCCCAGGTAGAGGATGACCACGGCTGACACCGTCATCGCGGCCATCGCGTACCAGGGGGATTTCACAACGCTGGGGTAGACGATGTCCTGCGATGGCCTGCGGTAAATGGACACAACGGTGTGCAGGAAGTACACAGCGTTGAGCAGGGTGCTGACAGCCAGGGCCACCAGGACGAAGGCCCGCATCCAGCCGCCATAGGCCATGCCCGAAACGGCCAGGTTCAGTTTGACGATGAAGCCGCCGGTGAAGGGGAAGCCCACCATGCTAAGCGACGCCACGGTAAACACGATGCCGGCCACGACATTGCGGTAGCCCGCACCGTGGAGGTAGTGGAAGCGCTTGCGGTCGCCGGAGACATTGATCAGCTCATAGGTGGCCAGGAACAGCACAGACTTGACCACAGCATGCACCAGCATTTGAAACAAAGCGGCTTCCGTGCCGGCATTGCTGCCCATGCCCAGGCCCATGTAGACATAGCCAATCTGGGCCACGGAGGAATAGGCAATCATCTTGCGGATGTCACGCTGGCTGATGGCAAAGACCGAGCCCAATATCATCCCGGAGGAGCCGCAGATGAAGAGGAACTGGCTGATGTTCTGGCTGATAATGACGTCCATGCCGATGACGCGGTAAAAAAACTTGATGAGGACAAAGATGTAGGCCTTGCTGATCAGGCCGCTCAAGATTGCCGAGCTGAGCGGCGGGGCAAAGGCGTAGGTGTCCGGCGCCCAGACGTGAAAGGGGAACATGGCGCTCTTGATGGCCAGGGCAGAGGTTATCAGCGCGATAACCACCGTGAGCGGGCCGGTGTAGTTGCCGGTTTGCACAATCTGCCGGACGGCCTGGTTCAAGGGCTGCATCAGCAGGTGGCCCGTGATGCCGTAAAGCATTGAAATGCCCAGCAGCAAAAGGCCCGAGCCCAAAAGGTGCATGATCATGTACCGGGTGATGGCAACCAGGGTATGACCGTTTTGCCTGACCACCACCAGGGCGCAGGAGGCGATGGTCATAATCTCGATGAAGACGTACACGGTGAAGAGGTCATTGGTATAAATCAAAGCCAGGATGGCCGCCAGCGCCAGATCTACCATGATGCAATAGAGGTTGGTTTTCTGCTCGCTGACAAAGCTGGGGGAGTGGTGGAAGCCCGCGATCAAGGCCAGCAGCAGTACGCCGGAAAAGCCGGTCGCCATCAGCGCTTCAAGGCGGCCGATGCGGATTTCGTTGCCCCAGGGCGCCGGGAAGTGGCCCATCATGAAAGGATAGGATGCGTCAAGCCTCAAAGTGAGGGCCAGGGTGAAGGCGCTGAGTGTGAACACAGCGAAAACCACAGAGAAAGTGACCCACTTGGCCAGCTTCTGTTTGAACATGGAGGTGAAAATGCCTGCCGCCATGCACAGAAGGATGCTGAAAAAAGGAAAATTATGAACGATGCTCATACTTACGCGTCTTCTCCTTTAGCCAGCAGGGCGATTACGTCAATGTCCAGGGTGTGGTAGCGGCGATAGAGGCGCACCGTCAATGCCAGCATGATGGCGGTGAAGCTGACGGACACCACGATGCCTGTCAGCACCAGGCCCGCCGGGATGGGGTTGATGTAGGCGGAAACCTCCGTTACGCCATCCACCACAATGGGGGCCTTGCGCCCGCCAATGAAGCCCATGGACGCCAGGAAGAGGTAGATGGCGGTGTCCATGATGTTCAGGCCGATGATTTTGCGGATCAGGTTGCGCTGCAGCAGCAGAATGGTGAGGCCTATGCCAAAGAGGATGACAGACACCGTCTGTTCTATGTTTTGGTACAACAGTTCAAACATCTCAAGCCCTCCTTACAGCCCGCCCTTGCGGAACAGGGCATAGAAGATGTACATGGTGCAGGCGACCACCAGGCCAACCGCGATGTTCAAGGGCAAAATCAAGCCGCTGGACAGGATGGCGCCGGGGGTGCCCAGGGGGATGCCGCTGGGCAGGCCATTGGCGCCGCAATAGAAGGAATAGGTCTTGGCGATGGCGTAAAAGCTCAAGGACAGGAAACTGACCCAGCTGAAGGTCTTGTAGGTGAAGAACTTCCCGGCTTTTTCAAAGCCAAAGCTGTCCAGGTAAAGGATCAAGCCGGCGCTGACGATGGATCCGCCGGAGAAACCGCCGCCGGGGGAGAGGTGGCCGTTGAGCATGATGTAGATGCCAAACAGGAAGATGATGGGCACCAGCACCTTGGCGCTGCCCTGGAGGATGCGGTCAGACCGCGGCTCATAATGGCGGTCATCCGACTCCGCGGCGATCAGCTCCTGCACCGGGGTGCCATCTTTCCGCCGGTCAATGCGTAGCAGGATCAAGACAGCGCTGGCCGCGATGAACAGCACCGTGCTCTCACCAAGGGTGTCAAAGGCGCGGTAGTCCAGAATCATCCCGGCGACGATGTTTACGGCCCCTGTTTCTTCAAGGCCTTTTTCAATGTACCGCGCCATGACCTCGTTGTTGGTGGGGGCATTGGGGTCAGAGAAACGCGGCATGGTGGCCACTGTGCGCAGGAGGAAGAAAATCATCACAAAAGCGAGAACGAAGGAGATGGTGACATAGATCCGTGACAGCGCCTTGCGACCGCGGGTATTGGCCCAGGCCTGGATGTTGTACTGGTCCAACCGCTCCAGCGCCAGGGTGCGCTCATGGCGGTGGCTGTCCAGCATCTCCTGGTGCTTGTCCATCTCGCTGTCGCTGTCCATGCGCAGCGTTTCCTTGGTGACCTGGTTGATGATTTCATCATCTAGCGCCAAGAAGCCGTTGTGGAACCACTGGCGGACGCGGTTTTGGGGGCGCGATTGCCAGTCACTTCTGCGTTTGCTCATGATCGCTGTCCCCCTTTATCGCGTGAATTTTTTTCAAGGTTACAAAGAACAACACACTGGTGATGCCCGCGCCCACCGCGGCCTCGGTGATGGCCAAGTCCGGGCTTTCCAGCAGCATCCAGATGATGGCCATGATCAGGCTGTACGCCATGTAGACAATCAGGGAAGTCAGCAGGTTGCGCGTCAGGCTGACGGCCAGGGCACAAACAATCAGCATGCCCAGGAGGAAGATGTTGATAAAGGTCATTCGTCATCCTCCTTCAAGGAGTCGGGCGTGAGGGGGAGCTGGTGCCACATCGGGTTGATGGTGACTTCAAGCCGTGCAATCAGGTGGCTGCTGACCGGGCTTGCGAACCACAGGAAGGTGATAATCAGCAGCAGTTTAAGCGCGGTCCAGATGTCCGGCGCGCTGACGGTGAGGCCCAAGAGGCAAAACAGCAGGCCCAGGGTGTCGCCCATGGCGGCGGCGTGCATGCGGTTGAGCACATAATCAAACTTGTAAACGCCGATGACAGCGGTGAGCAGAGTCAGCAAGCCACTGATCAGAAAGCCGGCTGTCAGGATGAAACGGATCCACTCAATCATGGGTTTTCACCTCCTGCTGTGCCTTGGCCTGGCGCTCCAGGAAGACGCCCATGTACACCTTGCACAGTACGACGACCGCCAGAAAGCTGATCATGGCATACAACAAGGAAACGTCCACCAGATAGCCTTCACTGATCAAGAGCGCCACAACACCCACCATGATGATGATCTGGGTGCCAATCATGTTGATGGCGACAATCCGGTCCGCGATGGTGGGGCCTTTGACCGCGCGGATGAAGCAGGCGATGATAAAGACGGCCAGCACGCTCAAAGCCGCGATATAGAGGAAACTATAAGCGTTTTGCAGCATCAATGCTTCATCCTTTCTTCCCACTGGGATTCTTTCAGAAGCAGGCGCTTTTCAAACTCGCTGTGGAACACGCCGTCCTCCAGGCTTTCATCCAGGCAGTGCACCAGGTATTCATCTTTGTTCAGATTAACGGTGATAGTGCCCGGCGTCAGGGTGATGCAGTCAGCCAGGATGATGCGCGCGGGCGTGGTTTTCAGGCTGGTATGGTGGATGGTCAGCTTGGGCACCACGATGTCGCTGTCTGTCAAAATCAACCGCATGACCGCAAAATTCGCCAGGGTGATTTCCTTGATAAGCAGCCAGGCATAGCGGATGTAGCCGGGCAGCTGCCGCAGCATCAGCATCTGCTTTTTATTTGTCAACCCCGGTGTCACAAAACGCTGGACAAACCACGCCAAGGCAGGCGCGATCACAAGCCCGAACAGGACAATCTCAAGGGTCAGCTTGCCATTGAAGATGATCCACAAAAAAAACAAGGCCAACGCGATCAACACAAGTTCACCTTCTCTTATTCATTCCGGTGAGGATTCATTTCACCGCCCAAAATTATATCAAGAATTGCTTGATTGTCAAATGTATCTCATGGGATGAGAGCGCCCTGATCAGACCAGAATTCACAAAGGCGGCATGGCTGTCCATGCCGCGAAAAATCTGACTGATTTTTGTGATTATTGAATCTTTGTCGCCTGCAGCTGGGCGCGCACGCAGAGCTCCGCCGTCTTGAAGGCGCGCTCCTGCGTCATGGCGTTTTCGGTCATGTTGATGCAGTCCAGAATCAACTGACCAAAAAAGGGATAACCACCTGACCGTTGACATTAAAGCGCTGCTCTCCGCTGCCGTTTACCAACAATACATGGTCGCCCGTGGTGGAATCGCTGCAGATATCCAGGTATTTGCGAATTTCGATGTAGCCTTCCGTGCCCAGGATCAGGGTGCGCCCATCACCCCAGGAGCGCAGGCCGGAGGGCGTGAACCAGTCCACCCGGAAATAGTTGGTGCAGCCATTGTCCGCCACCAGCATGGCATCGCCAAAGTCATCCAGCTCCGGATACTCAGGGTGGGCGTAATTGGCGATCTGGCTGTTGGTCACCGTGGCATCCTTGGCGCCGGTATAATACAGGAACTGCTCAATCTGGTGGCTGCCGATGTCGCAGAGGATGCCGCCATACTGCTCCTTCCTGAAAAACCAGTCAGGCCGCGCGGGCGCGTTCAGGCGGTGCGGGCCCAGGCCGATGACCTGCAAAACCTTGCCGATGGCCCCTTGGTCAATCAACTGCCCGGCAAAGATGGCGCCTTCCACGTGCAGTCGCTCCGAATAGTACACCATGTATTTTTTGCCGGTCCGCTTGACGGCGTCCTTGGCCTGTGCCAGCTGCTCCATGCTGGTCAAAGGCGCTTTGTCGGTAAAGTAATCCTTGCCGGCTTCCATCACTTCAATGCCCAGGGGGCAGCGCAGGTTGGTGACCGCGGCCGAGCAAATCATCCGGGTCTCCTTGTCCCGCAAAACCACTTCCTTGCTGTTTGCGGCGGTGGCCTGGGGGAAAGCCTTCAAGAACTGCTCGACTTTCCTGGGATCCGGGTCATAGACAAGCTTGAGCGTCGCTCCGGCTTCGACCAGGCCATTGCAGATGCCATAGATGTGGCCGTGGTCAAGCGCCAGGGCAGAAATGACAAACTCTCCATCTTTGACCACCGGGTTGGGCTTTCCCTGGGGGGCGTAGTTCATTCCGTCTGCTTTCATGTCAGGTCCTTTCTTGTGTCGGGCTGATGGTTGTATTGGATTCCGCGGCTTCATAACAGCCGTAGACCAGGTCCATGGTTGGTTTGATGCTGTCGGGCGTGATGGGAAAGTTCCTGCCTTGATTGACGCATTGATAAAAATCCTCAATACACAGGCGGTGGCTGGTGCCCCAATAACTCTTTCCAAGAGGCACAACCTCACTTTTTTCAAGGGATTGCAAGGTGCCGTCAAAGTACTTTATGCTCAGTTCATCCCCGATTAAACGCACACAGGCCTTTTCATAGGAGATTTCCAGGAAAATGGGCGCGTCCGTGCAATGGGCCATGCTGGCGTAGAACAAGGCATTGCATGTGGGGAAGCGGATATAGGCCTCAACGGTGTCTTCTACCTCAATGATGTCTTTCAAATGCCGGTTGTGCATGGAGCACTGCACATCAACAGGCGTTCCAAGCAGCAACACCAGCAAATCCATGGTGTGGATGGCCTGGTTGATGAGGGCGCCACCGCCTTCCAGCGCCTTCCTGCCATGCCACTCATCCGCGTAATAATCCGCGTCACGCCGCCAGGTCACAAAGCAGCGCGCGCCCAGCGCCTTCCCAAAATGGCCGGACTGTTGTTTTTCGCGCAGGTATACCACGGAATCATTGTAGCGGTTTTGAAAGCATACGCCAATTTGAGTTTGGCTGGCCTGCTCAGCGAGCATCAACTTTTCAAAGGACAACCTGTCCATGGCCGCCGGTTTTTCCAGAAACACGTGAATGCCCTGCCGCAAGGCCTCAATGGCCATGTCTGCGTGTAAGTAATGCGGTGTGCATATATGAAGCACATCCGGATGCTCTTCATTGATTAGTTCCCCCATGGACGCATAAGGCTTCAATGAATACTTGTCGGCGAAGTCATCGGCTTTTGCTTTGTTGATGTCCGCGCAGGCGATGAGTTGTACATCGCTGTTGGCTAGCAGGGCAAGCGCGTGGATGTGCGCGATCCGACCGCAGCCGATGATGGCACTCTTCATTGTGACACGCTCCGGGGTTTTCTTTGCCTCAAATATATATGTTCTTTCTGCCATCGTCAAGACAGTTGCTTGATGTCGCTCAAACGCTGACTTTGGCGTTTGGGGCGCCCGGAACAGTCCCATCATGTGCAATCTGGGTATACTATTATTGAGTACAAACAAGGAGGACACTATGTCAGAAAAAAAGCAAACAGGCATTGTCAACCGCCTTTTAAACAGAATGATTGACACCAATCAGGAAACGCACCCCGCTCAAGCCGAGAACACGGCCAAGCTGTCCTATGAACAAGGGAACCTTGAGCAGGACAAAGTGAAGAGCAATGTATGGAACACCTGCCCCGTATTGGACGAACAGGGCAAGCCGCTGAAGGAATACTGATTCATTCTCCATAACTATATTTTGACCATAAGCCGGGGCGCATGTCCCGGTTTTACTTTGTCATTGCACTTCATCGTTCGCGCTTCATACCAGACGAACAATTCTAATTAACTGTCTCACCGAATTGATAAGGTTCAACGTTATATATTTTGTTTTTATTAAATTTATATATGTATTTATTACGAATGTGTGATATACTGGCAACATCACAAGCGACAAGGAGTCGATTATGCAATCCTGGTTGACTTTGCCACAAAAGCTTTATTACAGTTCTATCAGGCACAAAACGATGTTGTCCTCGGCCCAGAAAGCCTTGTTGTCCTGGGCGAAGATTGATCATAACACCGCTGTTCTGGACATGGATTGCAGTGATGGCAGATTGCTGCAAGCTTGCCTGGAGGAGTATCACCACCTGCGCGCGTGCGGCATTCTACCTTACAACACCCCTTGCCAGCAGACAGAGGACCTGCAAAAAAAAGGCGCTGAAATCCTCAGGGCGGAGAAATACGACATTCCCTGGCGGGATGAGAGTTTTGATACTGTGTTTCTCAACATGCTGCCCGTCGCGGCGACCGATCTGAACGACATTCTAATGGAAATCAAGCGCGTGATGAAGCCAGGCGCGCAGCTGTTGATCGCCAATCCTGGCTTGTATCTCCTTCCGCTGACAAGAATGTCCGGAAAAACCATCAAAAAATCGGCTGCCCAGGATCACCCGCTGAGCCTGATGAAAACGCTGGATCAACTGGGTTTTGCGGATGTATCCGCGCGCGTCACCCACATGCGGTATGCCGTGCTGGCAGCCCACCGGGCAGCGCAAACCTAAACAATGATGTCTATTGAGGCAGGCCAGGCAAAGATCCGGAAGAGGCGATCAAGCTTTGGCCTGTTGCTGGCGCTTCTATTAATCTTCAGCCCAGGTTTTGGCAAAAGCGTTCAACCAGCAAAAAATTATTCCCATGTGCGGGTGTTATTGACTGTTTTTGAGAAGCGGTCAGAGATTGACATCGGCATCTTTGGCAATTACCAGCTGGATCAGACCATCAGTTTTCAGTATGGCTCAGACATCCGTCTGTCCATCGCGCAAGGCCGGATTCTGCTGCGGTATGAAGGCCTCGGCTATCTGGGCGGGCAAAGCATACAGCTCATTCGTTACAAAGGGGAAAACGGCCAGGAGAACGGCCTTCGCATTCATGGGCAGAACAATCTGTACCCGGGAGACCTCAGGGTCAGCATCAAGGACGGCTTCCTGTCTCTGATTATGACACTGCCTGTGGAGGAATATCTGCAGGGTGTTGTTCCATATGAGATGGATGACGGTTTCCCCCTGGAAGCTCTGAAAGCACAGGCCATCGCGGCCAGGACCTATACACTGGCGCACCTGGACGCTTCCAAGGCGTATGATGTTGTTGACAACACCAATGACCAGGTGTTCCGCGGCATCAATCCCCAGCATCAAAACGCCATCAATGCCATCGAACAAACAAAAGGCGTAGTCAGTGTGTTTGAAGGGGCATTGGCCAGGCCATATTACACGGCAAGCAATGGGGGGATCACCGAATCCGCCTATAATGCCTGGGGGCGTGAAATCATTCCCTACCTCATTATTCAAAAGGATCCCTATGACATAGAAAATCCTTTAAGCATCAGCAAGACCGCCGCTATCGCGAAGGAAAAGCAAGCGGGCATGAACCAGCAGTCAATCTTGTTGTATGACATAATCACAAACCGCCTGCGGGCTCAGCTCATCAACAAGGGTTCCCTCCAGGAAGGGCATTCGCTTGAAATCCTTGGCATCGACCAGGTTCAACCGCATTCAACAAAGTATGGCGGCAAGGACGGCGTGATGAAGTTTCTGCGCTTTGATGTTTCTGCCTTGGTAGAAAGGCCGTCATCACTCGCTCAGGATGAAGAGGTCAGCGTTACAGGGCAGTCGGCCATAGGCAGCAACAAAACCAACGCAAACGCCACTGAAAAGCGAACTCAGAACGCCTCTGTTGACATCCTGATTTTCCCGGACATCGAGCAATTGCTGGGCTTGTCGATCAACCGCAACGAGAATGAAATTGTCACAGTAAAAACAGACGATCACAAACACCTCATCGCATTTGGCCGCTACGGCCATGGCGTTGGCATGAGCCAGCGCGGCGCGGAGTGGATGGCGGCGCATTACAACTGGAAGTATGAACAAATTCTGCGGTTTTACTACCCCGGCACAAGCCTGGAAACCTATGATACACAGGCAGAGCCATTGGGTTTGTATGCGGTTGATTACTTGGCTACACCCGGCCCGGCACCTACAGCCACCCCCAGGCCGACCTTGATGCCCTTGAACATGACGCCAGCACCTGACCAGAAAATCATTCTTGTGGACGGTATCGCAGAAAACTCTTCACTAAACCTTCGTTTGCAGCCGGATTACCTGTCAGGCATTGTTACCCGGTTGTATTACGGGCAGCGTTTGATTTTGGTTGAAGAATTGGAAAACGGGTGGATGGAGGTCAAAACGGATACCCTGACCGGTTTCCTGCGCCACGAGTTCGTTTCCATCCAGCCTTAAAAGATGATAGAATTCTGGCAGGCGGCGATGCTGCCTGCTTTCTGTTTTGAGTGAAGATAAAGGAAAGAAACATGAAGAAAGTAGCAATTTTCAAACCCTCCATGATTAATTTCATGCTGGAAATCAGGCTGAACAACAGCAAGGAGTTCATGCAAAACAACAGGCCGCGGTATGAAAAGGCAATGAAGGAGCCTTATTACGCGCTCATTGAAGCATTGAGCCCCGCGATGCTGCGCATTGATGAAGGCATGGAAGTCCGGCCAGCGAAAGTTCTGTCAAGAATTTTCAGGGACACCAGGTTTTCAAGGGATAAGTCGCCTTATCGGGATCATCATTTGCTTGCCTTCCGCAATCAAGGTGAACCGCGCGACGAAGCGGTCTTGTTCTGGTTTGAAATCCGCGTTGAAGCGGTCAGCTGGGGGCTGGGCTTCTGGGGAGAGAACAGAAAAGCCATGTCGATTTTAAGACGCAGGATGCTTTCCAATCCGGATGAAATGATCGGGCTTCTGCGCTTGCTGGATGATGAAGGATTTGTTTTAAGCGGCAGCGCCTATAAACGCATGGAGATCCCAGGCTCTCTTCCGTTGGCCTTGGCTGATGTCTATCCGATGAGGGACATCTATATCACAAGAAAAAAAGTTGATCCGCAAGCAGTATTCAAGCCGGGCTTTGAAAAAACCCTGGAGCGGGATTTCCTGACATTGGCGCCATGGTATCGGCTGTTGCGCGGCTGCTATGAACTCGGCATGGCCGAGAATCTGTAAACATTCATCAGTCTGTTGTTACATACCAGGGTTTGTTTTTTTTATCTTCTGATTTTTAAATAAGTACCCGGCGTTTGTCAATAAAAAAACAACCCTTTGATGGGTTGTCATCATGTAGAATTGGCCTACCTTGCTTACAAAGTACGATAAACGGAAATCACTTTGCCAAGAATCTCCACATCCTTGACGATGATGGGCTGCATGGCATTGTTTTCCGGCTGCAGCCTGAAGTGACCCTTCTCTTTGTAAAAACGCTTGACGGTGGCGTCGCCTTCTACCAGGGCGACAACGATGTCTCCGTTTTGCGCGTGGGGCTGCTGTTTAACGACCAGGTAATCCCCATTGAGGATGCCAGCCTGAATCATGCTGTCACCGCGCACCAGAAGAGCGAAGTGTTGGCCATCCCGGAGCATGAATTCAGGAATGGGCAGCATCTCAGATGCGTTTTCTTCCGCCAAAATCGGACTGCCGGCGGCGACCGGGCCAAGCAGGGGAACCATTCTGATGAGTTCCCTTTCTTCTTCAGCAGAGGGCTTCATCACTGCCATCGCGCGCGGTTTCATGGTGTCGCGCTTGAGGATGCCTTGTTTTTCAAGGCGTTTGAGGTGGCCATGGACCGTGGAGGTGGATTTGAGCCCCACCGCGTCGCATATTTCACGGACGGAGGGCGGGAAGCCATTCTCGGCAATTTGCTCACGGATAAAATCAAGGATGAGCGCTTGTGTCTCTCCGTGTTTCCGTTTGTTCTGCTGTCCTGACTGGCTCATGCATTTCCTCCCGGATGTGATGCATTCATTATAACACGCAAACATATGTTTGCAATAGCAAATTTTGCCCAAGATTTACTTAAACGTCTGAGGGTTCAACTGTGGGCAGAACAATGCGTTTTGCCGCTTCTTTCCGTTTGGCATCAGACATCGCGGCATAGTGTTTTCTGGTGGTATTGACATCGGCATGGCCCAGGGTATCTGCCACAAGGTAGATATCCCCGGTTTCCTGATACAGGTTGGTTCCAAAGGTGCTGCGCAGTTTGTGGGGGCTGAGCTTCTTTTTTAAAGGCGCCCCGATCAAGGCGTATTTTTTGACAAGGTTCTCAACCGCCCGCTGGGTGATTCTTCTTTTTTGCAGGGAGAGGAAGAAGGCATACTCATGTCCGGGCAAGGCTTCGATCTCGTTTCGTTCCTGCAAGTAATGTTCCAGGCAGGATTTCACGCTATCCGGATAATATAAAATGGTCTGGTTGCCGCCCTTCCTGGTCACCATAAAGGAGTTGCGTTCAAATTCAAAATGGTCGGTATCAAGCCCCACCAACTCGCTCACCCGAATGCCAGTGCCTAAAAACATCATCAGGATGGCCAAGTCCCGGCGTTGGGTGTTGCGCAGGTAGGCCTGCTGTGTTTTGCTGAAGCCCTGCCCGGAAATGACCGCGTCCATCATGCGCTGCACTTCATCCTCTTCCATGTACAGAATCGGTTTGCTGTGCCGTTTGGGCATGGAGACCAGAGCCGCGTTGTTGGCCGGAATGACTTCGCTTTTAAACAAGTAGTCAAAGAAGGAACGTACGGAGCTCAGCTTGCGCATGATGCCCAGCTCCTGATTTTGGATGGACACGCTGCGGCCGGGCTTTGCCAGCTGTTTGTTCTGCTCGTCCAGTTGCTTGTAGTAAAATTGCAGGTAATCCTGAAAGCCTTCTATGTGCCGCGCGGTGATCCGCGCCAGATGAGCCTGCTCCATCAAGCGGGGAGAGGCATCCGAAAATTCGCTTTCTTCCTCCGCCAGATACCGGAAGAACAAGCGCAAATCATAGGCATAGGCCTGGCGCGTCAAGGCGCTGGTGACCTGTGAAATAGAACGAAAATAATCAGTGCAAAGGCGGGGGAGTTCCAAGAGGACTTCCCGCAGTTTGTCCGCAGCCGCCTGCGCTGTCTGATGATGAAAACTGACTCGTCTCAATGCTGGCTCCTGTTTTTGTCAATCCAACAACAGTATACGGGAATTGAGAGGTGAAGACAATCACTCACACATTCATGTAAAAAACGGAACATGATATTGACAATGTTGTTTATGGTTGATATATTCTTAATGCATCACTTTGAGGAGGTACCCTATGTCCGGTTCCGTTTTATTCCAGGGCTCTGCCAATCCGATTGAGAAGACGCCCGTTTCAGTTGAAGGCACCCACCAACCCGATGCCCTGGCCGCTGCCAGCGGCCTGTGGATTGAGTCTGCCGGCTCTGCCATGCTCACCCAGGGCGATTACTCGCTGAAAAACCAGGCAAACTGGCTGCTGGTCATGTGCCAGAACGGCTATTTCCAATTGAACACCAACGACCTGAAAATCCGCAACCGCGAGTGCTGCATGATTCCCGCAGGCACTGACAACGCCATTTTGCACATTGAGCAGGAAGCCAGGATCATCTGGATGACCATCGCGGGCAATCTGGCCGGCGAGTTCATGACCCTGATGGGCGCGCTGCCGCACCGCGCCATGAAGCAAGGCGCGCTGCCGTCCCAGTTGAAGCTGGGCAAGCACATCGTTCAGGCCATCGTCCGCATCGGCTCCGCGCGCGAGGCGTCTTCCGCCCAGCTGCAGCAGCTGCTGTGGGGCTTGCTGGCGTCCCACTCTGGCCAGCCGGTTGCCATGGACGCCGTGCTGTCGCATGAAATCTCCAAGGTGATTGACGCCATGCGCAAAAACCAGTACAAGGACTCCTTCACCCTCAATGACATGGCCAACTTGAGCCGCATGCCGGTTGAAACCTTCCGCAAGCGCTTTGTATCCGAAGTGGGCATGCCGCCGCAGAGCTACCAGCTGTTTTGCAAGATGGAGCGCGCCAAAACCCTGCTTAAGGATGGCCTGACCGTGCGCCAGGCCGGTGTTGAAGTGGGCATGGAAGATCCCTATCACTTCTCCAAAACCTTTAAGAACATCGTGGGCATGAGCCCCTCCCACTACACCAAGACCACCCAGCAGCAGTGATTCCGCAGTTAAGCCCTGCCCAGGCAAGGAACTACAGCGCGCTGCAGCTGGCTTTCATCGGCGACGCGGTGTACAACCTGTACACCAGGCTGAACAGTTTGAAAGAGGGGAAAGGCCTGCGCGCCATGCACCTTGGCACCACCCGGCGGGTCAACGCCGTTGCGCAGTCCCAGGCCTTGAGCATGTTGGACAACCTTCTGACAGAGGAAGAGCGCGACATTGTCAGAAGAGGGCGCAATGCCCACCCACGCCACACCGCGCCGCGCAGCGCCACCAGCGCGCAGTACAGCGCTTCCACAGGCTTTGAAGCCTTGATCGGCTTTCATTTCCTGACAGGGCAGACAGAACGCCTGAACACGTTTCTTAATTATCTTTACTCAGAACAAGCCGTATAGGATACGCATTGACCAAACAGGTTGAAAGGGTATTATGCCAAACAACAACAAACCCGGTTCCAAGAATTTTCAGAGTTACTTCAAACCCGGCAGCCAGCCCGGCAAGCCCGCGGGCAAGCGCTCTGACGCGCCCAAGCCGTCCGCCGGCGGAAACAAACCACGCTTCAACAACCCAAAAGGCCCCAGGCAGTCTGACGCGCGTGAGCGCGACCAATCCGGCTTTCAAAAGCAGGACATCCGCAGGGGAAGGGGCAACATCAATCAAATTCCCCAAGCCAAGCCTTATTCCAGCAGCAGCTTTGACCGCGGCTATGAGGAAGCCTCCTCATCCAACCGCCAGTATGACAGAAGCTTCAAGCGCGCCCAGCAATCTTCTGGCAGTAACCGCCAGGGCGAGCAGGGCAGGTTTGGCCGTCCCGGCAGCCAAAAACCGCAAGGGGATCGCTTTGAATCTCCAGCAATGAAGCGCTTTGGCCCGGGCAGCAGCCCCAACCCGCGTCCCTTCGCAAAGCCGGCCAACCGGCCTTTCACGGCGCCTTCCAAGGTTTTCACACCTGCCACCGCGCAGGAAAGCCAGCTTGCTCCCGCGGTCGATTATGCCGAGGACATGCCCCAGGTGAACCTGCTGACCGGGCGCAACCCCATCCGTGAAGCCATCAAAACCGGGCGCGACCTGGAAAAGCTGATGATCGCCAAAGGCGAATTGTCCGGCTCTGCCAGGGAGATTGTCAGCCTGGCCAAGAAGGCCAGCATCATGATCCAGTCTGTTGAACGCAGCCGCCTGGACCAGTTGGCCCGCAACCACCAGGGCATGATTGCCTTCGCCTCGGCCTACCAGTACTCCTCTGTGGAGGAAATCCTGGATTTGGCCAAGCAAAGGGGAGAAGCGCCCTTCATCATCATCCTGGACCAGATTACCGACCCGCACAACCTGGGCGCTGTCATCAGAAGCGCGGCCTGCGCGGGTGTGCACGGCGTCATCGTGCCCATGCACAGGGCTGTCGGCCTGACCCCGGCCGCCGTCAAGGCGTCCGCTGGCGCGGTGGAGCACATAAAGGTCGCCCGGGTGACCAACCTGAACCAGACCATCAAATCCCTGCAAAAGCAAGGTATCTGGCTGTATGCGGCGATGACAGAAGGCGAGGACTTCAGAACGGTGAAGTTTGACGGCCCCTGCGCGCTGGTGATTGGCAGCGAGGGTGAAGGTGTCAGCCAGCTGACCGCTTCCCTGTGCGACAAGCACATCAAAATCCCCATGCAGGGCGAGATGAATTCCCTCAATGCGTCCGTTGCCGCTGGCGTGCTGATGTACGCCGTTTACGCCAAGCGCTACCCGGTCTGAAGCCCACGCCCAAGCGGATTGGATGCCTTTGAAAACCCAAACGATTCAAGCAAAAACAGTTGACAAACAATGGTGGCTTGTATAAACTGGCAAAGGTATCCGTTTCCGCGGGTGTAGCTCAATGGTAGAGCTCCAGCTTCCCAAGCTGATCACGTGGGTTCGATTCCCATCACCCGCTCCACAAGCCACATGCGGTCATCCGCGTGGCAGGAGGGCCGGTATCCCGGCAAGCAAGCCGGCTTTCTGCCCGGCAGACAAACCGTAAAATCAGGAGGAAAGAGACACCCATGGCAAAGCAAAAGTTTGAACGCAACAAGCCGCACGTGAACATCGGCACCATCGGCCACGTTGACCACGGCAAGACCACCTTGACCGCGGCGATCACGATGGTCCTGGCCAAGGCCGGCCAT
>JAAYLK010000060.1 GCA_012521895.1 Clostridiales bacterium | reverse complement strand
CCGATAGATTTCATTCTATCATTTGTTGAGTCCCTGGGTGGTGCCGGTGGTCGGACTTGAACCGACACGGTATCGCTACCAACGGATTTTGAGTCCGTCGCGTCTGCCATTCCACCACACCGGCAGGTCACAATGTAGCATTATAGGCGCCCAATCAGCATTCGTCAATCAAATTCACACAAAAAAACGGCCTGCAGGCCGTTGGGAGCGCGGATTGGAAATCAGCCCAGCATCGCCAGGATGTTGGCCTTGGGCACAGCGCCGATGGTCTTGTTAGCGACCTCGCCGTTCTTGAAGACGTAGAGGGAGGGGATGCTCATGATGCGGTACTTGCGCGCCAGGTCCTGCTGCTCGTCCACGTTGACCTTGCCCACCTTGATTTCCGGGTGCTCATTGGCAATTTCTTCCACCACGGGGCTGACCATACGGCAAGGCCCGCACCAGGGTGCCCAGAAGTCAATCAGGACGGGCTTGTCAGACTGAAGCACTTCCTGTTCAAAGTTTTCTGCGGTGATTGTCATTACTGCCATTGTTGTTTCTCCACTTTCAAAAATTCCAGCCATAAAAGCTATTCCTAATATACCCCCGCCCCAAACGGGATAAACAGCATTTGTGTTTCCTGGGACGCTGTGCAAAACAAGGGAATAGTTTTGAACCTCTGGGATCACTGTCCATCTCAAGGTATACAGTTTTAACAACTTGGCAGGTCGTCCCACACAAGGTATTCTTTTTTCAATTTGAACGCTCCCCTGACAGGCGTGACATTCAAAATGAACCAATCCGCACAGGCTTGAGGAGGCGATGATGGATGCCAAACATTGTAGGAGGAAACTCCCTTCAGGAGGCGAGTTGTGCTGTGTAAACACTTGGTAAAGCCCGGGCTCCCACCCGGCGGGCACGCTTGAAACCCCATGATTTGACTGGTTTTATTACGTTTGCGTTACGCTTTTGTAAACGCAAATACACAGGTTTTTTAGTAGACAAAGAGGGGGTGAATGGGTACAATGAGTGTACCGGGTTCGCCCAAAAAACGAAGGAGATACAACCAATGAAAAAATTCCTGGCTGTCCTGTTGAGCGTGCTGATGCTCGCTTCCTTTGCCACCGCCATGGCCTCTGAGCCCATCGTCATCGATGAACTGAGCGTGGTTTTCGTCCCCAGCGCCAGCGTTGAAGAAATGCTGTCCGCGTCTGAGCCCATGAAGGCCATGCTGCAAGCGGAACTGGCCAAGAGCGGCTATGACGTGAAAAATGTCACCGTTGACGTTGGCACCGACTATGCGGTCGTCGGCGAAGGCATGATTTCCGGCACCGTCGATGTGGGCTTCCTGCCCGCCCTGACCTATGCCCTGTACTCTGAAGACGGCGTCAAGGTCATCCTGACCTCCACCCGCGCCGGCCACAACGTTGATTCCGACGATTTCAACGCCTGGAACATCGTGGTTGAGAACGATCCCTCCATCATCGCCGGCGGCTACCGCTCCCTCATCTATGTCAACGCCCTGACTGAAAAAGGCGCTGACCTTTTGGCCAAGGCCGAAGCCGGCACCCTGACCTGGGACGATGTCAACTCCGCCAAGTGGGCCCTGGGCAACCCCGGCTCCGGCGCTTCCTACACCTACCCCAGCATCTGGCTGAACAAGAACTTTGGCGAAGGCGTTGGCGAAGCCAAGAAAACCGTTGAAAGCCTGGAGTTTGCCACCTTTGGCGGCGGCTACCCGGACAACCAGGAAACCGTGCTGCTGGGCCAGGCGGACATCTATGCCGGCTTCGCGGACACCCGCACCAACGACTATGCCCAGCCCGCTTTTGCCGCCGCCTATCCTGAAGAGGCCGCCGCCGGCAAGACCGTGTTTGACGCCCTGAAAGTCATCGGTGTCACCGACCTAATCATGAACGACACCATCTCCGTTGGCAACGCCGACTTCATCACCCCCGAGTTCATCGCTGCTCTGCAGCAGGCCTTCTTAAACATCATTCAGACCGACGAAGGCAAAGCCACCGTGAAGCCCTACAGCCACACCGGCTATGTAATCGTGCAGGATGCCGACTTTGACGGCGCCCGCGCGGCCCTGAAAATCTTCGAATAACAACAACGATACCATCCCAAGCATTGAGGCTGTTGCTGTCAGCAACAGCCTCAATGCGCATCAGGATCCACCAATGCATAAAGACGGCGGAGCGTATACATGATTAAGTTTGAGAACGTTGACAAGGTTTACGGCAATGGCGTCAAGGCCATGGACAATGTAAGCCTGACCATTGAGCAGGGCGAGTTTGTGGCCATCATCGGCCTGTCCGGCGCCGGCAAATCCACCCTGATCCGCACCATCAACAAGATGATTGACATCACGTCCGGCAAGCTGACCGTGAACGGCGTGGATGTCAGCAAGCTTTCAGGCGCGTCCCTGCGCAAGTTCCGCCGAAAGATTGGCATGGTGTTTCAATCCTTCAACCTCATCAGCCGCATCAGCGTCATCAAGAACGTGCTGTCCGCCCGCGTGGCGGACCTGTCCCTGCCGCGAGTGCTGTTTGGCCTGTATTCCAAGAAGGACAAGATTTTGGCGCTGGAGTCCCTGGACAAGGTGGGCATCCTGGAGAAGGCCTATATCCGGGCGGACCAGCTCTCCGGCGGGCAGCAGCAGCGCGTGGCCCTGGCGCGCACCCTGGCTCAGACACCGGAAATCATCCTGGCGGACGAGCCGGTGGCCGCGCTTGACCCGGTGATGGCGGACGTGGTCATGGAGGACTTCAAGCGCATCAACCGCGACTTGAACATCACCGTCATCATCAACATCCACCACGTGGACCTGGCCTTGCAGTACGCCGACCGCATCATCGGCATCCGCGCCGGGCAGATTGTGTTTGACGGCCCCACCGCGGACATCACCCAGGATGTCCTGAAGGACATCTACGGCCGCAACCTGACCGAGGACGATGTGATGAAGGAGACCATCAATGTTTGAGGACATCCTTCATATTTTTTACCCACGCTCCTATACGCTGGGCAACGGGAAGCAGGTCAAGGAGAAGTTCAACCCCTTCCCCTACCTTCTCATCCTCTTCATCCTGGTGGTGATTGGCTTTTCCGTCTTCACCCGGGTGGATTTTGTCACGCTGTTCAAGCGCGGCAACAACTTTTTTGACATCATCCGCGCGATGATCCCGCCCAGCTGGAACTACTGGCCCACCATGGAAAAAGCCATGCTGGACACCATCAACATGTCCCTGCTGGGCTCGGTCTTTGGCTGCGCGGTGGCGCTGCCGGTCAGCTTTTACCTGTCCTCCAACTTCAAGCTGAACAAGGTCTACCTGTTCACCCACCGCCTGGCCTTGAGCCTGCTGCGCACCCTGCCCATCCTGGTGCTGGCCTTTTTCTTCCGCACGGTGCTGGGCATCGGCGCCCTGGCGGGCACGCTGGCCATCTCTGTGTTCTCCTACACCATCTGTGTCAAGATGATGTATGAATACATCGAGACCCTGGACATGGGCGCCTATGAGGCGCTGGAGTCCACCGGCGCGTCCCGATTGCGCTGCATCCTGGGCGCCATCTGGCCGCAGGTGAAGGGCTTCTTCCTGTCCACTTTCCTGTACTGCTTTGAGACCAACGTCAAAAGCGCCGCCATCCTGGGCTTTGTGGGCGCGGGCGGCATCGGCCTGAACATCTCCGGCCAATTGACCTTGCGGCGCTATGGCAACCTGGGCCTGGTCCTCATCAGCATGACCATCACCATCATGATCCTGGAGGCGGTGACCCGCTACGCCAGGAGAAAGCTGGTGACAGGATGAACCCTTCTTTGCTCGACCAGCAGTACAAGCGCTATCCCAAGGCCTGGCCGCAGTTTGCCATTGGCTTTGTGGCCATTGTGGTAGTGGTCATCATCTGGAACATCACCGTGTCCTTTGGCGGCTTTACCGAGCGCGGCTGGGGCATGCTGGTGCTGGCCTTCCAGGGCCTGGTGCGCCCCTCCTGGGCCGTTATCAGCGATATGGGCCCGACGGGCCTGCTGATGATGCTGGTGGAAACCTTCGCCATCGGCTTTTTGGGCACCGTCTTTGGCACCGTCATCGCCGTGCCCCTGGCCTTTATTTCCAGCCGCAACATCGCCCCGCGCTGGGTGAACGTGATCACCCTGGGGCTGATCACCATCATCCGCGCCTTCCCCTCTCTGATGTACGGCATCATGTTCGTCAAAACCGTGGGCACGGGCGCCTTCGCGGGCGTGCTCACCATGACGATTGGCTCCGTCGGGATGCTGAGCAAAATGCTGGTGGAATCGGTGGAGGACATCAACCCCGGCATCATCGAGGCCCTGGACGCCGCCGGCTGTACCGGCTTTCAGAAGGTGCGCTACGGCATCATGCCGCAATTGAGCTCCAGCATCATCTCCAACGTCCTCTACCGCCTGGACATCAACGTGAAAAACGCCTCCGTCCTGGGCCTGGTCAGCGCCGGCGGCATCGGCGCCCAGTTGATTTTTGCCATCCAGTCCCGCCGCTGGGACGACATCGGCGCCATGGTCTGGGGCCTGGTCATCCTGGTGCTGGTGATTGAGTATGTATCCACCAAGATCCGCAACAAGCTGGCCGGGAAAGATTAAACCTTTTACGATACAACGAAAAATGCGCCTCCGATGATGAGGCGCATTTTGTTTGGTTGATACGTTTTACTTGACGATGAGGTTCAGCAGGCGGCCGGGCACGTAGATGGCTTTCACCAGCTGCCTGCCCTCAATCAGCTCCGCGACTTGCGGCGCCTTGGGCAATTGTTCCTCTCCGGCTTGCTTGGTCAAATCATTGGCCACCATCAGCTTGGCGCGGATCTTGCCATTGATTTGCACGGCGATTTCCACTTCGTCATCCACCAGGTAGTTTTCATCGTGCATGGGCCAGGCCTGCTCGTGGATGCAGCCGCCGAAGCCTTGCTCCTGCCAGATTTCCTCACAGATGTGCGGCGCCACCGGGGACAGCAGCAGCAGCAGGGCCTTGTAGTCCCCCGCGGTCAGGCTGCCCTTGTCATAAAACTCATTCACCAAGGTCATCAGCTGGGCGATGGCGGTGTTATACTTCATCTTCTCATAGTCATCGCTGACCTTTTTGATGCTCTGGTTGACCAGCACGCGCAATTGCGGGCTTAATTCCTGCTGGCTGTTGTCCACCATCTCCTGGAGGCGCCACACGCGGTCCAGGAAACGCCGGGTGCCGCGCGCGCCGTTCATGCTCCATGGGATGGCCTGGTCAAAGGCACCCATGAACATCTCATACACACGGAAGGCGTCCGCGCCGATTTCGGCCACCAGGTCATCGGGGTTGATGACATTACCGCGGGACTTGGACATCTTCTCGCCGTTCTCGCCCAGGATCATGCCATGGCTGGTGCGCTTGCGGTAGGGCTCGGGCGCCTTCACCAGGCCGATGTCATGCAGGAAGAGGTGCCAGAAGCGGCTGTAGAGCAGGTGCAGCGTTGTGTGCTCCATGCCGCCGTTGTACCAGTCCACCGGCAGCCAGTAATCCAGGGCTTCCTGGGAGGCGAATTCCCGGTCGTTGTGCGGGTCGGCATAGCGCAGGAAATACCAGGAGGAACCCGCCCACTGGGGCATGGTGTCCGTCTCGCGCTGGGCCGGCTTGCCGCAAACGGGGCAGGGCACGTTCACCCAGTCCGTCATCTTGGCCAGGGGGCTTTCGCCGGAGTCGGTGGGCTCGTAGCTTTCCACCTCCGGCAGCAGCAGGGGCAGGTCGCTTTCCTGCAGCGGCACCACGCCGCAGTCCTTGCAGTGCACAATCGGAATGGGTTCGCCCCAGTAGCGCTGGCGGGAGAAGACCCAGTCGCGCAGCTTGTAGTTGACCTTGTACTCGGCGATGCCTCGCTGTACCAGGTGGTCGGTCATCACGCGCTTGGCCTCGTCCACATGCAGCCCGTTGAGCAACCCGGAGTTGACCAGCACGCCTTCCTCGGTCTCTGTGTAGGGCGCTTTCTGGACATCGCCGCCGGCCACCACCTCGATGATGGGCAGCTTGAAAGCGGTGGCAAAGTCCCAGTCACGCCCGTCATGCGCGGGCACCGCCATGATGGCGCCGGTGCCATAGCCCATCAGGACGTAGTCGGAAATCCACAGCGGGATTTCCTTGCCGTTGGCCGGGTTGATGGCCTTGAGGCCTTGAATCTCAACGCCGGTCTTGTCCTTTTGCAGCTCGGTGCGCTCAAAATCGCTCTTGTGGGCGGCCTTGTCAGCATACTCGCGTAGTTCGGTAAGGTTGGTAATCTTGTCTGACAGCTTGTCAATCAGGTGATGCTCGGGCGAGAGCACCATGTAGGTGGCGCCGAACATGGTGTCCGGGCGCGTGGTGAACACGCGGATGGCTTCCTTGGTGCCCGCCACCTGGAAATCCACTTCGCAGCCCTCGGACCGGCCAATCCAGTTGCGCTGCTGCGCCTTGACGCGGTCGATAAAGTCCACGGTGTCCAAGCCGTCCAGCAGCTTCTGGGCATACTTGGTGATGGCCAGCATCCACTGGTTCTTGACCCGGCGCGTGACCTCGTTGCCGCAGCGCTCACAGTTGCCCGCCACGACCTCTTCATTGGCCAGGCCGATTTTGCAGTTGGGGCACCAGTTGATGGGCATCTCAGACTTGTAGGCCAGGCCGTGCTCGTATAATTTCAGGAAAATCCACTGCGTCCAGCGGTAGTATTCAGGGTCGGTGGTGTCCACCTCTCGGGAATAATCAAAGGAAAAGCCCAGGCGCTTCAGCTGCTCGCGGAAGTGGTTGATGTTGTCGCGCGTCACCTTGGCCGGAGGCACATGGTGGGCGATGGCGTAGTTTTCCGTCGGCAGGCCAAAGGCGTCCCAGCCGATGGGATAGAGCACGTTGCAGCCTTCCATGCGCCGCTTGCGGGAAATGATGTCCAGCGCCGTGTTGCTGCGCGGGTGGCCCACATGCAGCCCCGCCCCGGAGGGGTAGGGAAACTCAATCAGGCAGTAGTACTTGGGCAGGCTGTAGTCGCTTTTGGCGGCGAACACCTGGTTCTTCTCCCAGTATTCCTGCCACTTGGGCTCAATCCGGCTTGGTTCGTAGGGCTGGTTCAACATGGCGCTTCCTCCTTTGGTTACCAGCAAAGTATAGGCAGATTCCTTTCTTTTGTAAAGACAGGCAACAAAAAAGCGGCGATTCGCGCCGCCTGGTTGAAATGCATTTCTACTCCTGTGTTCTTTTGTTGTCCTGCCGCACCTGCTCAGAGTAGCCGATGCCCACAATGTCCGGCTGCTTCCTGATAAACTTAGAGCCGTTGTATTCCCCCGGCTCGTTGATGTGGGTGCCCATGAAGAACATGCCGGAGGTCTGCCCGCCGTCCAGGGTGAAGGCTTGCACCGCCCCGCGCGCTTGCATCCGCTCCGCCAGGAACAGGCAGGTGGCGCCGGCGCTGGCCTTGATGCGGCCTTCCACGTTCATGAAGATGTAGTGGCCCGGTTTCACCATGCCAATGGCGCTGCGCGGCTCCAGGCCGCGGAACTTTTTCTCAATCCGGTCATCCATCACGCCGTCGCGGATCAGGATGGGGCCAAAGGCCACCACGTCCAAGGCACCCCTGTCCAGGTAGTCCTGGGCGGTGATTTCCCGGGGATAGCGCAGCTCAAAGCGGCCATCCGCATACAGGGCCAATTCATCCAGCGGCGGCTGCATCACCTGCTTGCCATGGCTGGTGCGGGAATTGACGATGGCGCCGTCGCGGATGATGACGCCGTTGGGGATCTTGCTGCCGGTGCGGAAAGTGAAATAATCGCCGTTGAGGGCCAGCACCACCTTGTGGGCGCGGGCGATCAACTGGGGATAATTATAGCCGACACGCGGGCGGGCGGGGTTGTCCGAAAACACGCGCACCACGTCCTTGCGGCTCTTCACCTCGCCCTCATACCAGCGTACGGCGCCGGTCTCAAGCTTTGCCTCGCAGCGGTAGACCACCGCCTGCAGGCTGGGCGACAAATAGACCCACACGCCATTCTCAAAATCGGAATGGATGAACTCGTCCAGCTCCACCGCGCCGGGCACCAGGTAGCCTTCCTCATCCCGCTCCGGAAAGCCCGCGAACGGCCAGGATGTGGTGATGCCCTCAAAATAAGCGGGGGTTTCCCCAGCAAAAGCGGGTACAAGCAGAAAAACAGCCAAAAGCAGCGCGAGCAGGGCGGCGAAGCGTTGTTTCATAAAATCCTCCAAGTTGCGGCGAATCCAAGTGCCAGTATAAGGAACCAGCCGGCACTTGTAAAGCGATGCCGTCCTTGACACCAGCCCTTGGCCTGCCTATACTTTTTGATGAAACCTTGAAAGGATCGCGCATGAAAAAACTGATTGGCCTGGCCTTCCTCCTGATGCTGCTGTTCACCGCGTCCGCTCTGGCGCAGGAAGCCCCGGACCTGACCCTGATAAGCGACATCACCGTCTCCGCCAAGGCCTTTACCAAGGAGCGCCTGCACGACCGCAACTGGGACACCGCCTTTCTGGGCGAGGACAATTCCAAAACCATCACCATCAAAAGCCCGCAGGCCATCCACGGGCTGTACATCTGCTTTGTGGAAGAGCCCAGGGCCTGGGTCATTGAGCAAAAGATTGACGGCGCCTGGCAGGCCCTCAGCCAGCCCAGGAGCCACGTTTTACACCAGTACATCCCCCTGAATGGCGCAAAGGAACTGCGCATCAAGCCCGAGGGCGGCAGCCGCAAGTGGTTTGGCGTCAAGGAGCTGTTCCTCTTAGGGGAAGGCGAACTGCCCGCGTACATCCAGCAATGGCAGCAGCCCGACGGCAAGGCCGACCTGATGGTCTTCTTCGCCCACCCGGATGATGAGTCCCTCTTCTTTGGCGGCACCCTGCCCACCTACGCCGGGGAGCGCGGGCTGGATGTCGTCGCCGCCACCATCAGCTATTCCACGCCCACCAGGCGCAGCGAGCTGCTCAACGCCCTGTGGGTGATGGGCGTCAAAAACTACCCGGTCTTTGGCCCCTTCCATGACAAGCATTCCCTGAAGCTGGCCACCGCCTACAAGACCTTCAACGAGCAAAAGGTCAAGCGCTACGTGGTGGAACTGTTCCGCCAGTACAAGCCGGAAGTCGTTGTCACCCACGACACCAAGGGCGAATACGGCCACGGCATGCACATGATGGTGGCCGACGCCTCCCTTTACGCCTTTGACCTGGCCGCCAATGAAAGCAAATACCCCGACTCCCTGAAGGCCTCCGGCGCCTGGCAGGTCAAGAAGCTCTACCTGCACCTCTACCCCGAAAACCAGATCACCATGGACTGGGACCAGCCCCTTCACGCCTTCTCCGGCAGGACCGGCTTTGAGATGGCCCAGGAAGGCTACCGCCAGCACCAGACCCAGCAGCGCCTGGACCAGTTCAAGGTAGAGCCCAGGGATTCCCAGTACTCCAGCTATCTGTTCGGCCTGGCCAAGACCACGGTGGGGCCGGACACCCTCAAGAACGATTTCCTGGAGAACATCACCACAAACACCTTCCTGGTGGAAGAAGAACAACCATAACGCGGGAGGACAGGGTATGAAGATTTTGGTTACCGGCGGCGCGGGCTACATCGGCTCCCACACCTGCCTGGCACTGCTGGAAGCGGGCTATGAAGTCGTGGTGGTGGACAACCTGCGCAATTCCGACGCGCAGTCCCTCAAACGCGTGGAGGAACTCAGCGGCAAAAGCCTGTCCTTTTACGCGTTTGATGTGCGCGATGAAAACAGGCTGGACGCCCTGTTCAAGGAGCACCGCTTCACCAGCATCATCCACTTCGCCGGCCTCAAGGCCGTTGGCGAGTCGGTCACCATCCCCACGAAGTACTACGCCAACAACCTCATCAGCACCCTGGCCCTGTGCAAGATGATGAAGAAGCACGGTGTGCGCAACCTTATCTTCTCCTCCTCCGCCACCGTCTACGCCCAGGACAACGCCATGCCCCTGGGCGAAGACGCCCGCCTGGGCTGCACCAACCCTTATGGCTGGACCAAGCTGATGTGCGAGCAAATCCTGCGCGACCTCTGCGTCGCCGAGCCCTCCTTCTCCGTCGTCCTCCTGCGCTACTTCAACCCCATCGGCGCGCACAAGAGCGGGCGCATCGGCGAGGACCCCGCCGGCATCCCCAACAACCTCCTGCCCTACATCACCCAGACCGCCCTGGGCCGCCTCAAGCAATTGTCCGTGCACGGGGATGACTACGACACCGTGGACGGCACCGGCGTGCGCGACTACATCCACGTCGTCGACCTGGCCAACGGCCACCTCAAAGCCCTGGAATACGCCCAGCGCAACCGCGGCTGTGAGGCCGTTAACCTGGGCACCGGCCAGGGCTACAGCGTCCTGCAAATCCTTCACGCCTTTGAACAGGTCAACAAGGTCACCGTCCCCCATGTCATCGGCCCGCGCCGCCCCGGCGACATCGCCACCGTCTATGCCGACCCCAAGAAGGCCCGCGACCTACTTGGCTGGGAAGCCACCCTGGGCATTGAGGACATGTGCCGCGACGCCTGGAACTGGCAGACGCAGAACCCCAAGGGGTACCGGGCGTAGGGACGGGGAGACGAGGGGACGGGGAGACGGGGGACCCTTCTTTTTCTGAAGAAAAAGAAGCAAAAAGACTTTAATAGTTTATTTACATAAAGTGGTTGCAGCTATGTGGAATGTTGCAACCACTTTTTTAAGAATTAAAGTTTTTTGAAGGTTTGGAAACTTTTTTCAAAAAAGTTTCCAAGGGTCCTCTCCGTCTCCCCCGCTCCTCTCCGTCCCTTAAAACTCGGCGTGCCCAACCGTTCTCGGGAAGGGCAGGACATCACGGATGTTGGAGATGCCGGTGAGGTACATGACAAAGCGTTCAAAGCCCATGCCAAAGCCGGCGTGCTTGGCGGTGCCAAAGCGGCGCAGGTCCAGGTACCAGGCGTATTCCTCTTCAGTCAGTTTCATGTCCTGGATGCGCTTGAGGAGGTGGTCGTAGCGCTCCTCGCGCTGGCTGCCGCCGATGAGCTCGCCGATGCCGGGCACCATGAGGTCCATGGCGGCGACGGTTTTGCCATCTTCGTTCATGCGCATGTAGAAAGCTTTGATGTCCTTGGGGTAGTCGGTGACAAAGACGGGGCGCTTGAAGTGCTGTTCGCTTAGGTAGCGCTCGTGCTCGGTCTGCAGGTCCATGCCCCAGGATACGGGGTAGTCAAAGGTGACGCCGGAGGATTGCAGGATGTCGATGGCCTGGGTGTAGGTGACGCGGCCAAAGGCGCTGTCCTTGACGTGGTTGAGGCGCTCAATGAGGCCCTTGTCCACAAACTGGTTGAGGAAGGCCAGCTCGTCGGGGGCTTTTTCCATGACGACGGCGATGACCTCGCGCACCATGTCCTCCGCCAGCACCATGTTGTCCTCCAGGTCCGCGAAGGCGATTTCGGGCTCAATCATCCAAAACTCGGCCGCGTGGCGCGCGGTGTTGGAGTTCTGGGAGCGGAAGGTGGGCCCGAAGGTGTAGACCTTGGAAAAGGCCAGGGCATAGGCCTCGGCCTGGAGCTGGCCGGAAACGGTGAGGGAGGCGGACTTGCCGAAGAAGTCCTTTGAATAATCGGTAAGTCCGTCTTTGTCCTTTGGCAGCTTGTCCAGGTTGAGGGTGGTGACGCGGAACATCTCCCCCGCGCCCTCGGCGTCGGAGGTGGTGATGATGGGCGTGTGCACATAGACAAAGCCGCGGTCCGCGAAATAGGCGTGGATGGCCTGGGCGGCCAGGGAACGGATGCGGAAGACGGCGGAAAAGGTGTTGGTGCGTGGGCGCAGGTGGGAGATGGTGCGCAGGTACTCAAAGGTGTGGCGCTTTTTCTGCAGGGGATAGTCCGCGTCAGACGCGCCCAGCAAGGTAACCTTGCTGGCTTTGAGCTCAAAGGGCTGCTTCATGCCGGGCGTGTAGACCAGGCTGCCCTCCACTTCCAGGGAGGAGTAGAGGGTGGTCTTGGTGATCTGCTCAAAGTTTGAGAGGCTGTCCTCACAGACCACCTGCAGGTTTTTGAAGCCGGAGCCGTCATTGAGCTCAATGAAGGCAAAGGCCTTGCTGTCGCGCAGGGTGCGCACCCAGCCGCGCACGGTGATGGCGCTGCCCTCCTTGGGGGTGTTGATGAAGAGGTCTGAAATGCTTGTCGTCACAGGGATTCTCCTTCTTTTAGGACCATGCCCAGCATGGCGGCGCCGATGATGCCCGCCCCGTTGCCCAGCACGGCCAGCTCAACCCTGCCAAAGGGCATGGCCTTGAACATGAGGTAGTTGGGGATTTTCTCCCGCACTGCGTCCAGCAAAAACTGCCCGGCCATGCTGATGCCGCCGCCCAAGACAATCATTTCCGGGTCGATGAAGGACACGATGGTGTTAATGGCGATGGCCAGGTAGCGGGTGTAGCGGTCAAACACCTTCATGGCATAGGGGTCGCCTTCCCTGGCGCAGTCGATGATGAGCTTGCCGTCAATCTTGTCCTCACTGCCGGCGCGGGCCAGGATAAGGCTGTCAGGGTGCAATCGCGCGGCTTCGCGCCCCATGCGGATGAGAGCGGTGGCCGAGCAATAGCGCTCCAGGCAGCCGTCCTTGCCGCAGGTGCAGGGGATGCCTTCCAATTCGAGGGTGAGGTGGCCCAGCTCGCTGGCGACGCCGTGGGCGCCTGTCCAGGGCTTGCCGTTTAGGATGATGCCGCCGCCTACGCCGGTGCCCAGGGTCAAAAAGACGCTGGAGGCGGCGCCGCGGCTGACACCCGCGCGGCTCTCGGCGAGGCCGGCCACGGTGGCGTCGTTGTCGATGAAGACGGGCTTGTTGATGTATTTTTGCAGCTCATCCCGCAAGGGGACATTGCTCCAGCCCAGGTTGGTGCAGAAGATGACCGTGCCGGCCTTGTTTTCCGCGATGCCGGGGATGCCGATGCCGATGGTCTCCACCGCGTCGATGGTGTGCCCGGATTTCTCCAGGGCGCGCAAGGCGCAGGATGCCATGTCGCGCACCACTTCTTTGTAGGGGCGCTCAGCGATGGTGGCGGTGGACGCCTGGGCCAGAATCTCGCCCTGGGCGTTGGTGATGCCGGCCGCGATCTTGGTACCGCCCAAATCTATGCCGATGTATACCATTGTTACTCTCCCGCAGAAAAGTTCATCATGCTGTTCAGGCGCTTGTCCAGCTCCCTGGCCGCGGAATAGCCCATGCGCTTGAGGCTTAGGTTGCGCGCCGCCACCTCGATGATGATGGCCAGGTTGCGCCCGGGCTTGACCGGCAGGGTCAGGCAGGGCACGTTGACGTTCATGATGGTGGTGTAGTTTTCCTCCAGGCCCAGGCGGTCGTATTCCTTTTCCTCATTCCACAATTCCAGGTGGATTTCCATGTCGATGGACTTGCTCATCAGCACCGAGCCGATGCCGTACATCTGGCGGATGTCGATGATGCCGATGCCGCGGATTTCCATGAAGAAGCGGATGGTCTCCGGCGCTTCGCCAGTGAGGCGGGTTTCGTTCACGCGGCAGATGTCCACCACGTCGTCCGCCACCAACTGGTGGCCGCGCTTGATGAGCTCCAGGGCGGCTTCGCTCTTGCCAACGCCGGAGTCCCCCGTGATGAGCACGCCCACGCCGTACACATCCACCAGCACCGCGTGCATGCTCATGTGTGGAGCCAGGACACGGCCCAGGTAATTGATGGCCTGGACGATGAAGCCGGTGGTGGACATGGTGGTGCCCAGGATGGGCAGGTCCTTTGCTTTGGCCAGGTCCAGCATCTCCTGGGGCGGCTGGTGGCCGCGGCACACGACAATCACCGGGATGTCAAAGGAGAAGAAGCGCTCCAGCGTCCTGATGCGGTCCTGTTTGCTCAGGCCCATCAGGTAGCCCATCTCGGCGTTGCCGATGATCTGGGGGCGCTTTAGGCCAAAGTGCTCATAGTACCCGCTCAACTCAAGACCGGGGCGGTTGAACTCCGCCGCGTCAATGTCCAGCTTCTCACGGGTGGAGGGGGAGAAAACATTCAGGTTCAGCCCCTTGATAAAATCCGTTATAACGACCAAACCACACCGCCTTTCAGCACCCGGCATGTAATGATGTCCAGTATAACCCAAGCCCGGCGGGCATTCAAGCAAAGGCCGCACAAAACAAGCGCCTTCCGCTTTGATATCCGCAAACGCTGCGGATGTAAAGATTTTGATTCCATCACAGATTTGTTGCAATAATAAGAAATTAAAGTTACAATGTGCTTCATAAAGGTGGTGGAACAGTGAACGAGTTTTTAAGCACACTCTCCAGCAGGCTGATAGACCTGTTGATCTACGGCGCGATTGCCGTGACTTTCCTGATTGGTTTAAGCAAATGCGTGCTTCCTTTGACGCGGGCGGCGCGCCATTTCCGCAAAGGCATCCACAACCTGGCGGTGTTCAAGCCCAGCGAATCGGGCCGGCCGGATTGGCAGGACGCCCTCTACCTTGGCAAGCCCATGCAAAAACAGTGGACGCGCTTTCTGGCCAACGCCGAGCAGCTGGACCAAAGGGGCTTAAGCTGCAATGTGGAAGACTACATCAACGATGAGACCACGCTGCGGGACTTTGCCCATTTTCAGGTGGGCGAGATTTTGCCGGGCATCCTGACCTCACTGGGCATCCTGGGCACCTTCATCGGCTTGATGCGGGGCCTTGGCAACCTGGACCTAAGCGACGCGGGCAACACCGTGGCCTCCATCCACACCATGATTTCGGGCATGACCTTCGCCTATGGCACCTCCATCGCCGGCCTGGTCTGCTCCTTGCTGTTCATCATTTTCTTTAGGGCCGCGCAGGGCTCCGCCACCGGCGCCATGGACGACTTCAACCACGCGTTTTCCGAGGTCGTGATGCAAAAGCCCCTGGATGAGCAGGTGCGCCAGACCATCTACATGGAGGACCAGGCCGTCTTCTTGTCCGGCGCCTTCATGGAAGTCAACCAGCGCCTGGACAGCGGCATCGGCCACGCGGTGGAGCGCTCCTTCGCCCCCATCGCACAGAGCATGCAGCACTTTATCCTCAATGAAACCCAGGCGCAGGTGGAAGGCCTCAACCACGTGGTCAACCAGTTTGTGTCCCAGATGAACCAGGCCCTCTCCGGCCAGTTCCTGCAACTGGGCAAGACCCTGTCCCAAATCAACCAATCCCAGGTGGTGTCCCACGAATCGGTTTCCGCCACCATGGCGGCGGCGGACAGCATCATGG
>JAAYLK010000059.1 GCA_012521895.1 Clostridiales bacterium | reverse complement strand
GCCCTCATGTGCGGCCTGATGTGGTTTCTGTTCGTCAGGCCGGAGATTTGCCTTCACCTTTCTTCAGATCCCTCCTCACAATGGACACCCTTGGTGTTCGGCTAGACCCTTCCCACTACCGGGCGGGTTCGGGACTTTCACCCTGTAGAACGTGCGCTCACCGGGCGCACGAAGGAAAGAGCCCGGCACACCGCCGGGCTCTTTTTTTTGTTTCCGTCTCAAGCGCCCCTTGTTGCATCTGGGGAGGTACCGGGTGAGATGAATGCGGGATTGCTTCATGGAACCGGCTTTTTCGGATACGGCAATGCTGACTCCGCGACGTCAAAGAAGCTTCTCAACGCGTCATTGCAAAGTCAATTTGCCTGGCTTGGTGTATTTTGCGCGCGTCGTTCCTCTTCAACAGCCCTCGTAACGCCTTGTGTTGGTCCGCCGCCATGCGGCGCACAGCGGACATCCTCGTGCGCCTGCCGGCAATACCGGTTCTGTCCGGGGGGCGGGCCGGGGTACTCCGGGGGAGAAGGGCTGCCTTCAACCCCGCCCGGCTGGCGCGCGAAATCGCCCGCCTGCAAAGCCTGCTGCTTGCGCCGGCAAAGGAGACGGCCGCCAAATTGACGGCCGCAGCGGGGAAAACCCAAAGCCCCCCCGGTGAACCGGAAGGAAGGCGTGATAGCGGATGCCGGCAAAATCGGGAAGCTCACCACCATGGCGAAACCGCGGCCGCCGCTGCGGTTTACCGTGGCCCAAGCGGACAAGGCGCAGCTACACGCTGACCATGATACGGTTTTTTCCATCGCCTTTTGCGCGATACAGGTGGGCGTCCGCGAGCTGCACCAGTTCCGTGACGGTCTCGCCATTGTAGCGGACCACCCCGCCGCTGACGGTCACGCCAATCCCGTCGGCGAAGGCGCGGCCTGCAACCGTTTGCCGAATCCGCTCGGCTACCTTCCACGCGGCGGAGAGGGTGGTATTGGGAAAAATGACCAGGAATTCCTCGCCGCCGTATCTTCCGACGTGGTCCGTATCCCTCACGCTTGCGCGGATGGCGGACGCAACGCCGACAAGCACCTGGTCCCCCACCACATGGCCTTTGCTGTCATTGACCTTCTTGAAATCGTCCACATCGAAGATCGCCACGGACAGCGGGCTGCCCGTACGCATTGCCTCCGCAGTCTCCGCCTCCAGCCGCTGCATCAGCGTGCGGTGATTGCCCACGCCCGTCAGCCCCTCCAGCGCCGATATTTCCGACAGCATGCGGTTGCTTTGCTCCAGTTCGAGCTGCGCTTTCTTTTTCTGCGTAATACCGAACACGATGCCTGCGAGGAAAGCGGGTTTGCCGTTTTCATCGCGCAGGGTAATCCTCCCCCGGTCGTAGTACCACTTGTAGGTCCCATCCTTTGCCCGAATCCGGTACTCGACCTCATAAACGTCCGTCTTGCCGTACAAATGACCGCGCATGGCTTCCATCGCCGTTTCCAGATCCTCGGGATGCAGCAGGTCCGTGAAAAACCGGTAGGTCACGTGTTCGGGAATTTCGTGGCTGCCGTAGCCAAGGGCCGCTGTTTTCAGCGGGTTGAAGGTCACCTCGTCCGTCTTGACGTTCCAGTACCAATGCCCCAGGTTGCCCGTCCACGCATATTCCAGCCTGGTCTCCTGCTCCTTTTCCAGCAGCAGCTGATGTGACAGCATCTCCAGGCTTTCGATTTTTGCCAGCAGCTGCTCTTTTGTAAGGTCGGCGTACTTCAAATCGAAATGTTCTCCCGTTCCATCATCTGAACAAACGACTCCGCAATTTGGGGGTCAAACTGCGTGCCCGCGCCGCCCCGGATGACGTCCAGGGCCGTCGCGCGCTGTTCTTGCAGGGGGAGCGCGCTTTTGTTGAGCACGCGTTCGTACGTTTCCGCGATGGCAATCACCCGCGAGAGCAGAGGAATCTGCGCGCCGCGAAGCCCCCGCGGGTATCCGGTGCCGTCCCATCTTTCATGGTGGCTGTAGACATACTCCGCCAGGTCCAGCGTATCATTGAAGAGGCCCAGGATGCGGTACCCGACCGCGGGGTGCTGCTTCAACTTCTCATACTCCTCGTCCGTCAGGGTGTCCTTGCGCAGTATCGCCTCATCCAGCACAATCTTTCCAATGTCGTGCAGATACCCCGCCCGGTTCGCCTTGCGGATTTCCGTTTCCGCAAGATTCAGCACGGCGCCCAGCTGCGCACAAAGCGCTGCTGCTGCGGCCGAATGCCTTTTCTCATCAGCGTTTCTTTCATGCAGCGTCCCGATGATAATGTCAATCATCTCGCCGTTTCCGGACTTGTGATGGAGCGCCTTGTCCCTGTACATGGCATTTTCGGCCCTCGCCATGACGTCGTCCAGCGACTGCTCCGAATGCTTTTTCGTATCAAGGCCCAGGGAGATGCTGCACACGATGGCCTCCGCCTGGACGTCGGCGAACCGTGCCCTCACCAGGCCCAGGATTTTTTCCGCCCTTTCGCCGTCGGTTTTGGGCAGCAGCAGGACAAACTCATCCCCGCCAAAGCGGACGACCAGATCCTCGGGTCTGGACACCTCCTGCAAAATTCGAGATGACCTTCGAATCAGTTCATCGCCGGCGGAATGTCCAAACAAGTCGTTGGTCAGCTTCAGCCCGTTGATGTCCGCAAAAATGACCGACAGGGGAAGATTCCCCGGAACGTCCATCCTCGCTCGGTTGTCTTCGAAGCATCTCCGGTTTTGAAGGCCTGTCAGCATATCATAGTAGCTCAGGTAGAGAATCTCCTTCTCCTTTTGCTTGCGCTCACTGATGTCCATAAAGGTCACAACCGCGCCGATGGTCTTCCCGTTCTTGATTTTGGGGTAGGAAAAATACTCCACAGCAAAGGATGTGCCGTCGGCACGCCGGAATACCTCATCATCCGCGCGGGCGACGACGCTGTCCCTGAAGGATTGGAGGATTCTGCAGTCCTCCGGGTAGAAAGGCCTGCCATCGCTGCGGGTGTGATGAATCAGCGAGTGCATGTTTTTCCCCAGCAGCTCCGACTCGTCACGGTATCCCAGCATCTCCAGGCTGCTCCTGTTGCAGAAAGTGCACTTGCCCTCTTCATCGATACCGAAAATGGCTTCAGCCGACGAATCCAGAATCAGGCGCAGGTCCTTCCTGCTTTCGTCCAGCAGCAGGATTGCCGCGTTCAGTTCCTCCCACACGTCCTCCCTGGAGCTTTCATAGTAGGCAATCATGAACACCAGGCAAAGCGCCGCTCCCGCGATGTTGAAAATCGAAGGCGCCCCGAACGCCGCCGGGCCCCACGCGCGCGCACCAGTGAGGACAAAGTATAGCATGTAGGCCGCGAACAGGCCTGTCACAAGCCTCGCCGTGATGCGGTTGAGCAGGAAGTACGCGATTGGCGGAAAAACGAACAGCCAGACAAATCCGTAGTGCTGATTCTGTGTGACCCTGAAGAAGGCTGCGAGGCACATCAGCAGGATAATAACGGAGACCTTGGCAACCGGCTCGTACCGATTGGTCTTGCGGAAGTAGAGCAATGCCGCCAGGGCAAAGACAACGGCGGCCGCATTGATGGCCGCGGCCGTGTACATCTTGAAAAAGAAGATGTCGACCACCACAAAAACGGAGCAGTTCAGGAGCATGATGCTCAGCAGCGCGTTGAGCAGGGATACCTTGCGGTACAGGGGATCGGTCTTCACAAACCGGTGGTTGTTTGACAGGTAAGCTTCGATGAGGCGCGTTTTGTTTCCCGTCACGTCATGGTTCTCCCCTCTGCGCGGAATGGCGGCCGCTTTGTCCCCGCGTCCCAAGGAACCTGCAGGCGTCCTCCTCATCCAGCGGCCTGGAGAGGAGATAACCCTGCGCTCTGTCGCATCGCAGCTCCCGCAGGCGCTCCATCTGCCCGGGATGCTCCACGCCTTCGGCGACAACACAGTGACCCAGGTTGTGCGCCATGGAGATGATGTCGCCCGTCATTGTCCCCCCCGGCTCCGTGTTCATCAGCAGGTCGATGAAGAACTTGTCAATCTTCAGGCAGTCGACCTTCAGCTCCTTCTGCCGGGCCAGGGAAGAATACCCCGTACCAAAGTCATCAATTGCAATCTGAACACCAATGGCGCGAAGCTTGTCAATCGCGCGGTTGGCGGACGCGTATTCCGAGGTGAAAATCGATTCCGTGATCTCGATCCCGACGCTTCCGGGATGGACCTGCATCTCCTCCATCAGCTGAATCAACACCTTTACAAAATCGGGCTTGAGCAGCTGGATGACCGACACATTCACCGATACGCCGATCTCGTCATACCCATCCCGCATGAGCTGCCGCAGGAATCCAAACGCGCGTCTGAATACGCTTTCGCCAAGCGGGATAATCAGCTTGGTTTTTTCCGCAACCGGGATGAACTCGACGGGCGAAACCAGTCCCAGTTGCTTCGTCCTCAGCCTGGCCAGCGCCTCAAACGCAACAATCGCATTGGTCCGGAGATCCACAATCGGCTGATACTGCAGGAACAACTCGTGGCCGGGCTCGTTCATCACCGCCGCGGAGAGCGCGTGCCGCACTTCCCCTTCCCGGTTTACAACGGCTTCCAGCTCCCGGTTGTAGAAGGTAACGCCAAAGCTCCGGTGGGAAGCGGACAGGCTCCGTTCGGACGCAATCAGCAGCCTTCGGAGGAGCACATCCGCATCGACACCCATTTCATCCGGCCTGATTTCCACAATGCCGATGCCCCCGCTGATCCGGTCGGTTACAAACACGGATTCCAGCGTCTCCGCCAGGGCTTCGCCAAAGGCGGCCAGTTCCGCGCTGTCCCAGTACCCGGTAAGGTAGAAGACAAAACGGTTCTCGTAGGTCTTGAACAGCCTGCGGCTTTCGGTGCAGTACCCGCGCAGCACCCTGGCAGCCTGGTTGATCAGGTTTTGCGTGTAGTTGAAGCCGTAGTTGGCGGCCAGCAGCTGAACCATGCTCAGGTTGATGCTGACCAGCGCTTTGCTCCGCCCGTCCCATTCCCGGGTATCGTTGTGCAGCAGCGCCTCCAGATACTTCAGGTTGTACAGGCCGGTCATCATGTCGTGCTCATTGACGAAGACGAGATGATCCTCGATTTCCTTCCTGTCGGAAATGTCAAGGACGATGCCCTCCAGCGCCTCAATCTCGCCCCGGTCATTGTAGACGCCCCGCCCGATTTCCAGCACCCATTTCCGCCTGCCCCGGGCTGTGACCAGCTCGTACTCGTACCGGAAGGGCTGCCTGTCCGCGAGGCGCTTATCCCATTCATACCGGAGCAGTTCGCGATACTCGGGCGAAATCATGTCGTTGAAGGAAAGGCGCCGGTTGTCAACCAGATCCTCAGGCGCATAGCCGGTCAACTCCCGGCATCCGGCCGATACGAACTGGATCGTCCAGTCCCGGTCATTGCGGCATCGGTACGCCATCCCCTGCAGGTTCGCCAGCAGAACGGATTTGCTGCGCTCGCTCTCCGCCAGCGATTGCTCTGCCTTCCTTCGCTGCGTGATGTCGCGGCATACCACCAGGAAGCCGACCGCCGTACCCGACGCATCGCGCAGGAAGGTCACGCTCATCTCCAGGGTGGCGAGCGAACCATCGGCCCGGCAATACTCGACCTCGATGGTTCGGGAGCGGTTCTTATCGGCCGAAGAGTCCTTCTCCTTCTCCAGTTCCTCCAGCAGCAGCGCCTGAATCCGCTGCCTGGAATGCTCCGGGAACTTCTCCTCCATGCGGTGTGTCATGTGTTCCTCAGGAGACTCCACCAGCAGTTTGGCGACCGAGGGGCTGACATACGTGGTGCGGAACTGCAGGTCCATCTGCCAAACGACGTCTGACATGTTATCCGCGATGCTGCGGTACTTCCTTTCGCTTTCCACCAGCGCCGCTTCGGAGGCCTTCTGGGCGGTGATGTCCTGCAGGATGCAGTGCGTCTGTTTGAAGGCGCCGTCCGGCCCGTACCCAATCCTTCCCTCAAAGGCGATGTGCAGCGGCGTTCCGTCCCGGTGCAGCATCTTGAACTCGCTGTGGATGTGGCCCTGCTCCTTGAACAGGGGAAACCTGCGCGCAAAGGTCTCGCGGTTTTCGGGCACCAGGAAATCCCCGAACCACTTGCCGATAACCTCGTCCCGCCCGTATCCCAGCAGCGTGCACCACTGCTGATTCACATCCAGGAAACGGCCTTCATCATCCAGTGACTGATAGCCCAGGGGAGCCTTGTCAAACAGCATCCTGAAGCGCTCTTCGGACTGGGCCAGCTGCCGCTGCGTACCCCGGAATGCCTGCTGGCGCAGCAGCAGCAGGCTCAGCATAACGGTGACCGCCGGATACACCAGCATCACCGGCAGGGCAATTACGCGGATAATCCGAATGTTATCCGGATACGGCAGCAGAAACTGGCATGCGAGCAGCGCCAAATGCACGCAGACGCTCATGGTCCAGACATTCAGCCACCGCCAGCCTTTCCACCGTGGGTACACCCAGCGCCGCCAGGCCAGGCCAACCAGGGCGCTGCTCAGGATGGACGCCGAACCGGCCCAGGTGCCGATACCGCCGATGAACAGCCGGAACGCCAGGGCTGCCGCGGCGGTGATGGATGCCGGCACGGGGCCGAAAATCAGGGCGGTCACGCTGATCAGGATAGACCGGGTGTCAAAGATGAT
>JAAYLK010000058.1 GCA_012521895.1 Clostridiales bacterium | reverse complement strand
CCAGCTGGGACCAGCTGCTGACGCCCCAGGTGCTCACCACTCTGGCAGGCATGGTGCTGGTGGCCAGCATCCTCACCCAGGGAATAAAGATGCTATTCCTGAAAAATGCCGAGGTTGGCAAGATAAGAATTGCAGCGGCGGTGGTTGCGCTGCTGGTCGTGATAATTGCCAAGCTGATTAGCAGTAACCCATTTGAAATCGCGGACATTGTGGTGCTGCCCGGGAATGCGTTGATTGTGTGGTTTTCCAGCATGAAGGGATATGAACAGGTCGTCGGCCTGCCCGGCACCCCGGCAGGCAACACGGATATCAAGAACGTACACTAACTGAATAACGGTATCATTTGATACCATCAACGAGGCCGCTCCCTTCGGGGGTCGGCCTTTTTTGATGCGCAAAAAAACCGGGACATTGCCCGGTGCGGAGTGATGGCGTTGGCTGCTCCCGGCACCTGCGCTACTTGTGGCTGTCGTCCTTCAACGATGGATTGGGAATCCGGATGATGATGTCGGACAGGTCACAGCCAAGCGCTTCGCAGATCTGGTCCAAATGCTCCAGGTTTACCCGCTCACACAACTCGTGATACATCTCGTTTATTGTCGAGGGCCGGATCCCGGTTTTTCTCGCCAGGTCAGCCTGCGTCCACCTCAGCTCGCCAAGCCGTGTGGACAGTAAAATCCTAATCATGGCCATGCTCCTTTATGGTAGGTTCTAACATGTTTACCAATAAAGGTCAGCATTCCGTTAGGAAATAACGAGGTGCGTTATTATGCCCAAAAACAGAAAGAGGGCCCGCCATCAGAGCAGGTCCTCTTCCAGGACTTGGATGTCCAGTACGAACTTCCCACGAATCATGTACAGTCTTACATTTCGATAGTTCGTATCAGACTGGTGTGGTGGAGCATAAGAGATTCGAACTCTTGACCCCCACAATGCCATTGTGGTGCGCTACCAACTGCGCTAATGCCCCACGCGCGAGACAAAGAATACCACGTTTTTTTTGATTTGTAAAGCAGTTTGACGATTTTCTTTTTTGTGTTTTTGGGCAATCCACATTCGACATCATCAAGACAATCCCACGTTTGACAGCCCGCGCGCCACCTTTTACAATGACGCAAATCCGACGCATTGTCGCGCAAGGAGGCCGGCCATGATCAGTGATACCCTGGAGCGCCTGACGCAATACTACGGCATGCACCCCCACCTGGACACCGCCATCCGCTTTCTGATGGACACGGCTGCCGCCAAGCTGCCTGATGGCCGCCATGAGATTGATGGGGACAGGGCCTTTGTCAATGTGATGCGCACCACCCTGGGCGACGGCGGCACCTGGGAAGCCCACCACAACTACATAGATTTGCAGCTGGTGCTGGAAGGCACGGAAACCATCGCCTGGGCGCCGGTGGAGCAGATTAATGATTTCTCGGGCTATGACGCGCAGAAGGACATCATGGTCAGCAGCGACCCACAAAAGGGCAGCCTCCTGGTGCTGAAGCCGGGCATGTTCGGGCTGTTTTTCCCCTCGGACGCCCACCAGCCGGGCATTGGCACCGGCCAGGGACGCAAGGCGGTGGTCAAGATCAAGGCGGACGCGCGCATTGAACAGGAAGAGGACAAGCAGCACATCGGCACCCAGCCCATCACAACGCCTCGCCTTGTGCTGCGCCGCTTTGAGCAGGGAGACGCCCAGGCCATGTTTGACAACTGGTGCAGTGACCCTGAGGTCGCCAAGACCGTGACCTGGGATGTTCACCCCAATGTCGCGTTCACGCAAGCGCTGCTTGATGAATGGGTCAAGAGCTATACTTTCAACACCACCTATCACTGGGGCATCACCTTGGACGGTGAACTGATTGG
>JAAYLK010000057.1 GCA_012521895.1 Clostridiales bacterium | reverse complement strand
GACATGGAGTTCACCATCGAGCGCGGCAAGCTGTACATGCTGCAGACCCGCAACGGCAAGCGCACCGCGGTCGCGGCGCTCAAAATCGCCGTGGACCTGGTGAACGAAGGCCTCATCAACGAAGAAGAAGCCGTGCTGAAGGTTGACCCGCGCCAGCTGGACACCCTGCTGCACCCCAATTTTGACACCAAGGCCATCAAGGAAGCCAAGCCCTTCGCCACCGGCCTGCCCGCCTCCCCCGGCGCCGGCGCGGGCCAGATCTACTTCACCGCCCATGACGCCGCCGCCGCCGCCAAGGCCGGCCAGAACGTCATCCTGGTGCGTGAGGAGACCACGCCCGAAGACATCGAGGGCATGGACCTGTCCAAGGCCATCCTGACTGCCCGCGGCGGCATGACCAGCCACGCGGCCGTCGTTGCCCGCGGCATGGGCCGCCCCGCCGTTGTCGGCTGCCATGACATCTTCATTGACGAAGAAGCCAAGAAAATGGTGACCACCTCCGGAGAAACCTTCCACGAAGGCGAAAACATCAGCATTGACGGCACCACCGGCAAGGTCTACCGCGGCCTCATCCCCACGGTGGAAGCCGAGGTCACCGGCGACTTCGCCACCCTGATGGCCTGGGCTGACAAGGCCCGCACCCTGAAAGTGCGCACCAATGCCGACACCCCGCGTGACACCATCCAGGCGGTCAACTTTGGCGCCGAAGGCATCGGCCTGTGCCGCACCGAGCACATGTTCTTTGAAGCCAGCCGCATCGCCCTGGTGCGTGAGATGATCCTGGCGGACACCGAGTCCCAGCGCCGTGACGCCCTGAAGAAGATTCTGCCCATGCAGCAGAAGGACTTTGAAGAGATGTTCATCGCCCTGGAAGGCCGCCCGATGACCGTGCGCTACCTGGATCCCCCGCTGCATGAGTTCCTGCCGCAAAAGAACATGACCGAGGAAATCAAGGCACTGGCCAAGCAGCTGAACACCACCAGCGACAAGATCATCGAGAAAATCGAAGCGCTGCACGAGTTCAACCCCATGATGGGCCACCGCGGATGCCGCCTGTCGGTCACCTATCCTGAAATCGCCGAGATGCAGACCCGCGCCGTGCTGCAGGCTGCCTTGAAGGTGAAGAAGGACACCGGGATGAAGTTCGTTCCGGAGATCATGATTCCGCTGATTGGCACCAAGAAGGAGCTGGCCTTCGTCAAATCCATCGTCATGGACACCGCCAAGAAGATCTTTGAGGAGCAAAACGACTCCATCGAGTTCCTGGTGGGCACCATGATTGAAATCCCCCGCGCCTGCGTGACCGCTGATGAAATCGCCCAGGAAGCCGAGTTCTTCAGCTTCGGCACCAACGACCTGACCCAGATGGGCTTTGGCTTCAGCCGCGATGACGCGACCAAGTTCCTGGATTCCTACTACGAGAAGCGCATCCTGGAATCTGACCCCTTCGCCAAACTGGACCAGGACGGCATCGGCAAGCTGGTGGAAACCGCCATCACCCTGGGCAAGAAGGGCCGTCCCAACATCAAGCTGGGCATCTGCGGCGAGCATGGCGGAGACCCCTCCTCCATCGAGTTCTTCCACAAGGTGGGCCTGAACTACGTGAGCTGCTCCCCCTTCCGCGTGCCGATCGCGCGCCTGGCCGCCGCCCACGCCGCCATCAACGGCAAGAAGGCCTAAGCCACAACAAACCTAAAACGACCATGCCCCGCAAGCGCGGGGCATGGTTTTTTTGATGCGTTGATTCTTGTTATACTGATGTAAAGCTTTATTGCATCCAAAGCGACGAGGGATTTTGTTTTCCTGCAAGGAAGGAAACCGATGGCGTAGCCTTAGCTACGTTGAGGTTGACTGACACAGCAGGGAGACAAAAGATCCGTCGTGACGATGCAATAAAGATTGGAATCAGTATTAGTGAGCCAGTGACGCGGAGAGAGGCGCGTTCGCTTGTGCGCTGTGCCGCTGTGCATGAAATGCCCTCATCCCCAGCCACAGCATCAAAAGCGCCGCCGCCAGCATCACGCCGTAATCAATCAGGTAGTGCTCGCTTTGGGTCAGCCGCCAGCGCTGGTTCAATTCCAGCAGGAAGCCCACCTTGTATTCCACCGCGAACTCCATTACCATCACGATACCGGCCAGGGCGAGCAAGGCGATGCAGCGCGGCAGCACATAAGTAATTCCGCTCTTCGCGCGCAGCAGCCAATACAGGACGATGCCGCCCACCAGCAGCGCGCACAGCAGTTGGTTGACACGGATGAAGCCCACCCTGGCATAGGCGTCCCGGCGCAGGCTTTCAAACCAGATTTGCAGCACGGCGTACAGGAAGACCAGCAAAATGAATCGCTGGCCGTCCTGTTTGCGCCGCAACAGGTACAGGACAATCAGCAAGGCCGCCAGCGCTTCCAGCATGAAGGCGGCGTAAGCCCAGCTTTCCCAGTAATCATCGTAGATGCCCAGCGGGAAGAACTGCCGCGCGGGGCTTGTAATGTCCAGGCTGTAGCCCAATCCGACCAGGCCTTCCAGCAATCGGGACCAGGCCAGCATCAATGCCAGCGCCGGGGCCGCCAGGTCTGACAACTTCACAAAAGAGTTGCCGCCAATGCGGGCGGACAGCAGCATCGCCACAACCAGGCCCAGGCCCGCGCCCAGCAGCAGAAACTGGTCCGCGCCAAACCGCAGCAGGGATGCCGGATCATCCAGCGTATCGCTCAGGTAGACCAGGGCATGCCCCAAGCGCCCGCATACAAACGCCAGCGGCACACAGAGCGCAAGGAAGGCCAAGCGGGCCTTGCCCGGGATGCCCCCCTTTTTCATTAACCGGTACGCCAGGGCCAGGCACAGCAGGATACCCAGGACCATCAGCAGCAAGTGCGGCCTGATGTCCCAATTCAGGACGGTAAAAAGCGGTTCGTTGTACATCCTACTGCCCATCCCCATCGTCAATGGACGCGAAGTAAATCATGTCGCAGATTTCGCGCACATCCCAGTTGGTGTTGATTTTTTCGTTGTTGAACACCAGGTTGCTGGAGCCGCCGCCATCCAGGTTGTACACCAGCTTGACACCTGGCGCGCGCTCTAAAATCATTGTAGCAAACTCTGTGGTGGTCAGCCCGGTCTTGAGCTGGGTGGCGCCGCCGCTTTGGAACACCGCGTACTGCAGCGGCCCCACCTGGGCGATGGCCACTCGCTGCATGGGCATGTCGCCATGCCAGAGGGTGGGGTCAAAGGGCTGGATGACGCCGTTTTCAATCAGCACCGGGCCAAAGGTGAAGCTGTCGACCACCTTGCGGCCCCCCGCCTCCAGGGCATCCATAAATTCCTGGGCGGATTCGGTGGTGGCGTTCTTGGTGAAGGAAAAGTCGCCCAGGTCGTCGATGAAGAGGATGTCGTATTTTTCAGAAGCCGCGCGGATCAGGCGCTTTTTGACCACGTGCTGCTGGCGGATGGTGAAGCCCTGCACCTGGTACTTGAAGAAGTCCCCATTGACCGCGAAGACGGCGCGCGCCTTCTTGGCCATCTGCGTGGCCACCACCATCTCCTTGTCGGTGAAGGAGCGGGAGGACTTGCTGGTGCGGATTTGGGAAGGGTCCTGGATTGTGATGTTGACCTGCATGCAGTCCATCCCCTGGTGCTGGAAGCGCTCCACCAGAACGTGGATGGAGGCGTCCCTGTACTCATCGGGACTTAAGAAGCCCGACGCTTTCGGGACAGTGCCAAAGGCGGTGTCATCATCCAGCGGCAAGGGAACCAGCGCCATCTGCGCATTCGTGGTAAGCATTAAAAACACCGCGAGCAAAACCAACAAACCTTTATGAGTACGCATCATGAACCCTCCAAAAAAAATGGATTTGGAGAAAAGCGCCCACTTCATAACAATGGGCGCATACAGGGGTCTGCCTTATTCCAGGTTGAACGCGGTGTTGATTTCCTTGACCTGGTCATCATCAATCTGCACCATCGGGCCAATTTCCTTCGCGGCGATGACGGCGCGGGCGGAATACTCCAGCACCTCCAGGCGGTCAAAGGCGTTGAGCAGGTCCTTGCCGGTGACGATGACGCACTCATTTTCCACAATCAGCACCGGGGTGCGCGGGGTGATGGCGTTGACGGTCTCCTCGATGTGGCGGGAGGAGGCCAGGAAGGGCAGCTTTTGTACCTCGCGCAGCGCGATGTAGCTTTCCGGAATCAGCCTGGAATCAAAGGGGGTGTCCGTCACCGCGAAAGCCATGATGGAGGGTGCGTGGGCAATCAGGATGCTGCCAATCTCAGGATGGGCGTCATAGATGGCGCGGTGCAGCTTGAAGGAGCGGCTGGGCGTCCGCCCGGCCTGGCGCATGCCGCTGCGGATGAGCACCAGGTCCTCCGGCTGCAGGTATTTCCTGTCCTGGTTGTAGGGGGTGATGAGGAAGCTGGTGTCATCCACGCGCTGGGAATAGGTGCCCTGGGTGGAGGTGAACAGGCGCTGGTCGTAGGAGCGCTGGGTGAAGCGGCACATGTCCCGCCTCGCGGCCCGCTCCAGGCTGGAAGCCACGCGGGGAATGAACTCGTCCGCGGCCAGGTCACGCGGCTGGGCGTGCTCCTGCAGCTGTTCTTTTGTAAGCGGGCGCAGGCCGCCCAGTTTCAGGGCGTCAATCTCAAGGCGCCCGGCAAAATCCAGGGTTTCAAAGGCCATGAAGGCGGTGAACAGGTCGTTGGCGCCGATGACGCAGCCGTGATTTTCCATCAGCACGGTGTTGTAGCCTTCCGCGAAGCGCCGGGCGATGTTCTCCCCCAGCAGCTGGGAGCCGGGCACCGCGTATTCGGCGACGCCGACATCGCCGCAAATTTTTTGCACATCTGGTACCAGGTTCAGCCGGGGCACCTGGCGCACCAGGGAGAACGCGATCATGGTGGGCGGGTGGGCATGCAGCACAGCGCGCAGGTCCGGGCGGATCTTGTAAATCTGCAGGTGCAGCGGCAGCTCCACCGAGGGCTTGTGCAGGCCGATTTTGGTGCCGTCAGGCCTGATCTGAATCATGTCCTGGCGGGTCAGGGAGCCCTTGTCAATCCCCGAGGGCGTAATCCACACATCCCCGCTCTCATCGCGAATGGACAGGTTGCCGCCGGAGGTGGTGGTCATCCCGTATTGGTAAATGCGCTGCATGATCATCACCAGTTGGTCCGCCGGGTGCATCAGGTCAAAATGCATGTCTTCCTCCTCTTGTGCTCTGTGTTTTCCTTTCACCATCATACGCCATTTCACGCAAAAATTCACGTGTTCCGACAATTTGCGCGGGATGCCTTCCCCCCATCACGGATGGCGCGGAACATGGTATAATCCCTGTATCACTTGCAGGGAGAAATCACGATGGCTGACCGCACCAACGAAATCATCCGTTTACAAAACCAGATCATCAACCAGATGACAAGGGACAACCTCAGAAAAATCGGGGAGGACTTCTGGGGCAGGAAGCCGGAGCCCAAGGAGGAGCTGACCCCGCCGCCGGGCTACCCGGAAGTGCCCGACATCATGGGCAAGGAAGCCATAGACAAGCAAAAGGCCGAGGAGCAAAAGAAGGCTGAAGAAGAGCGCCCCAAAGAAGATATGGAGGTGCTCAAGGCGGAGCTGAACAGCTACATCGGCCTGGAAGTGGTCAAGGCCGAGGTGGAAAGCCTGATCAACCTGGTGAAGGTGAACAAGCTGCGGAAGGAACACGGCCTCAAGACCGAGGACCTGTCCTTGCACATGGTGTTCTCCGGCAACCCGGGCACAGGCAAAACCATGATCGCCCGGCTGATGAGCCGCATCTACCACAGCCTGGGCATCCTGTCCAAGGGCCACCTGGTGGAGGTGGACCGCTCCGGCCTGGTGGCGGGCTATGTCGGCCAGACCGCCATCAAGACACGCGAAGTGGTGGACAAGGCCCTGGGCGGCGTCCTCTTCATCGACGAGGCCTATGCCTTGACCACCCGCGGGCCGCAGGACTACGGCCAGGAGGCGGTGGAAACGCTGCTGAAGAACATGGAAGACCACCGCGATGACCTGGTGGTGATCGTGGCAGGCTATGTCGACTTGATGAATGACTTTGTGCACAGCAACCCGGGGCTGGAGAGCCGCTTTAACCGCTTCTTGTATTTCCCGGATTATTCGGTGGAGGAGATGCTGGGCATCTTTGAGCTGCGCTGCAAGAACGCCGGCTACCAGCTGGAGGAAAGCGCCAAGGAGCGCCTGAAGGTGATTTTGAAGGAAGAGAGCGAGGACAACATTGGCTTTGGCAACGCGCGCGGGGTGCGCAACCTGTTTGAGCAGGCCATCTCCCGCCAGGCCAACCGCCTGGCAAAGCAGGATGTCATCACGCGGGATGAGCTGATGGCCTTGAAGGCTGAAGACCTGGAGGACGCCTCACAGGAAGCCAAAGACTGATTCAGCTTGTACCAAAAAGCATCCGGGGCTTTTCTCCGGATGCTTTTTCATTGTATGCGTTAAGGGGTGCCTGTCGGCGCCGGGCTGACATAGCCGCCCGGTGTCGTGGTGGGCGAGGGGCTTTCAAGCGCCGTAAAGAAGGCGGGGTCATAGGGCTTGGCATCGGGCTTGTTCAGCCATTCCAGGGTGATGGTGCCGGCGATGCCGTCCGCGTCCAGGCCATGCTGCAACTGGAAGTTCTTCACCGCGGCCTGGGTGCCTTCATAATATTTCCCGTCCAATTCCCCCGTGTAGTAGCCCAGCGCCAGCAGGCGCTCCTGCAGGGCGATCACCTCCGGCCCCACGGAGCCATAACGGTACAGGGGGGCCAGCTCACGGTAGGCCAAATTGGGCGGCGCCAGGGTGGGCGCCGGCGTGATGGCCGCCAGGGCGGTATATTCCCGGTTCAGGGTGTTGGCGCGCACAAAGAAAAAGATGGCGGCTAACAGCAGCAAGAGGATGACCGCCGCCTTTGGCCAGCTTGCTTTTTTCGGCTTTTGCGTCATGCGCCCTCCCTGTTTTCGTGAATGCCTTGTAAGTATAGATTGAGATGGGGGCGCTGTCAAACAGCGGCCCTCCCTGACTTGCCCAAGTGTTGCCGGTATGAGTATAATCAAGGAAGACAACACAGGAGGACGTCATGCAGAAATTCGTTGTATTTGATTTGGACGGCACGCTGCTGAACACCCTGCCGGACATCGCCGGCGCCATGAACAGGGTGCTGTTCCGCTTTGGCCTGCCCCAGCACCCGGAGGAGAGCTTCAAGCAATTCACCGGCAATGGCGCGAGGATGCTGGCCCTGCGCGCCCTGGGCGGCCAGGAGGAGCTGGTGGACACCGTCTATCCGGTGTACTTGAATGAGTATGCCCGCACCAACCGCCTGAGCACCGCCCCCTATGAGGGCGTGGTGGAGATGCTGGAGGCGCTGGCGCAACGCAGCTACGGGCTGATTGTATACAGCAACAAGGATGACAAGGACGCCAAGGACGTGGTGGCGCACTACCTGCCTGAGGTTCAGTTTCTGGACGTGGTGGGCAGCCTGCGGGATGTCCCCCTCAAGCCCGACCCCACGGCCCTCAACGCCATCATGCACCAGTTCAACCTCAAGCCGGAGGATGGCCTGTACCTGGGGGACACCATCATGGACATGCAGTGCGCCAAGGCCACGGGGCTTACTCCCATCGCCGTTTTATGGGGCTTTCAGTCAGAGGAGGAGCTGCGCTCTGAGCAGCCCGCGCACTTCATCAGCCATCCCCTGGACTTGATCGCCTTGCTGGATGAACAGGAGACAAAGTGACCGGCCGCTGTGATACCTGCCCCGGCGGGCCAGCCTGCGCTTGTGATGGGCTGTGCACCGCGCGCATTGGCATTTTCACCTCCCTGTCCCCTTCTGACCAGCAATTGCTGGTGAAAAAAGCCGGGCACAAGAAGGTGCCCGCGGGCACCCTGCTGTTTTCCCAGCAGGACACGTCGGCAGAAATCCTCATCCTCCACGAGGGCCGGGTCAAGCTGAACCGCTACTCCCCCGAGGGCAAGGAAACGGTGGTGGATATCATCGGCCCCGGCGCCATCTATGGGGAGCAATGGCTGTTTTCCGGCAAGAAGCATGAGACGAACGCCATCACCCTGGACACCTGCAACTATTGTGAGATCCGCCGTGCGGACATCGAGGACCTGATCCGCCAGCACCCGGAGGTGGGCATCAGCATGCTGGGTGAATTGGGTGGCAAATATTCCAAGGCCAGCCGCATGCAGGAAATCCTCACCATCAATGACGCCAGGGGGCGCATCGCCGGCTTTTTGCTGCAGCAGCACCACGAGGAAAAGCAGGTGGAACTGAACATCCCCCGGGATGTGCTGGCGGCCTCCATCAACCTGCGCAATGAGACCATTTCAAGGCGGCTCAACGAAATGGCCCAGGAGGGCATCCTGAGCTTGCGCGGGCATCGCGTCATCATCCTAAACGACCTCAAAGCCCTCCAGGACATTTTTGATACAGCTGAATAGAAAAAATGGGCATAAATTTGGAATTATATACTTGACGCAAGGTATCCGGCACACATATAATAACAGCGGTATAAATGAATGGTCCCGCTTGGAAGTCTTCATGTCTTCTTTGTATGCGCATGGCTGACACCGGCTTTGGTTCACCCGGCGTTACAGCCATCAGCATGCGTGAACCTTGCTGTTTGTACCTTTTTGGTATAAGGCAACGGTTCGTTTGAAGAAATGGAAATCATCCAGGCGGCTGCCGAAAACACAATAACACAGGGGGGTTTCCCGCATGAAACGCAGTCTGTCCATCTTTCTGTGCCTGGGGATGTTTATGATTTTGTCGTTGCTGCCGCTTGGCGTGAATGCAGTGGATACGGAAGCGTTTGAAACAATCGCGCTTGAAACAGATTCGTTAGTGGTTGGGCACGGCCTTGGGTTTTGCCCGGTTGTACGCTATGAACATTCAGGCGCGGAGCTTACCCTGGAATATGTTACAAACACATGCATATCAGGTGAGGGAATATCCTATGCGCCCGAGCAACCGAAAACAGTGGTATCAGTTTCGGTCCCGGCCAATGAACTGGTACAAATCCAAATCCCTTACTATTACCTGGTTCCCGCGCAATCGACGAGTTCAGCAGAATCATACAAAATTACCTTCACCGCGACTGTGATAGAAGCAGGCGCGACGGAGGGCCGCACAATCACCGCGGATGCCTACGTCAAAGTGATGCATACCTATCTGTATGGTGACAACAAGGACAACAATAGTCACACCGCTTCATGTACGCAATGTAATTTTTCTGTGCCAAACCAGGCCCACGCCTGGGGCATTCAGCATGATAAGAACACTGAGAATGCCGCTTCAATGCACCGGTTATACTGCCTCCAATGCGGCGCTGCTTCTGATGAAAGCGAATCCTGCCGGTTTATAGACGGCGCCGTCACTCCGCCTAGATGTGACTTCTTGGGAACTACTGAAAAAACCTGCGACATCTGCCAGTATACCTATTTGCATCCCGGGAATCCTAAGGATCAACCGCCGCATACAACGCTAACACACCCGGGCAATCCGGCGACCTGTACGGAAGATGGATGGACGGACTGGCAGACCTGTAATGAGTGCTGGGCGAATCTTGCAATACCGGAACTGATTCCGGCGATTGGTCATCAGGAAACAGTCGGCCTTGTAGGGAAGCGAGCAAACTGCACAGAACCAGGGCTGACGGATGAATTGGTCTGCTCTGTTTGCAATATCACAATAAAAGAACAAATCACCATTGAGGCCGCGCATCAATTAGAAGTCATTCCGGCAGTTGCCGCCACCTGCACAGCTTTTGGTTTGACGGAAGGTCGCCAATGTAGTGTGTGCGGGGAAGTGATCGTTGCGCAGAATCTGGTTCTCGCGATTGATCACAGCGATATAATAGATGAAGCCCTTGCTGCCACCTGCGCAGCCACCGGCCTGACGGAAGGCTCAAGCTGCTCAATGTGTGGCCTGGTTTTGAAAGCACAAGAAGTGACGCCCACAGTTGACCATCAGGTGGAAGCGCTTGAGTCAGTGCCTGCAACTTGCGATGCCACCGGGCTGACAGAAGGCTCCCGTTGCATTGAATGCAAACTAATCCTCATAACCCAAGCGGTTTTGCCAAAGACGGAGCATACACCGGTCACTGACCCTGCTGTTGCCGCCACCTGCTCCGCCGTTGGATGGACAGCGGGGGAGCACTGCTTGGATTGTGGACAAACACTGATTGCGCAAACAGAGACCGGGAAGATAGACCATTCGCTGATCCACACGGAAGTTGTTCCTGCCACCTGTTTGACTTCTGGGCTGACAGAGGGCATTTCCTGTACTGTGTGCGGTGATGTGATTGCGGCACAAACAGAGATCCCGGCCAAGGGCCACACCCCGGTTGATGATCCGGCGACAGAGCCCACCTGTTTGAGTAATGGCTTGTCTTCAGGGTCCCATTGCTCGATATGTGGTGTTGAGCTCCAGGAAAGATTCAGCATCCCAGCCAAGGGGCACACAGTTGCAGATGATGCGGAAGTAAGCCCCAACTGCACAGAGGAAGGAAAGACGGCAGGCTCACACTGTTCAGTATGTGATGCTGTGATTGAAAAGCAAATGACCATCCCGGCCAAGGGACATCTGCCTGTTGAAGATTTGGAAATAAGCCCTACCTGTTTAATAGATGGAAAAACAGCAGGTTCACACTGTTCGGCGTGCAACGCAGTGATTGAAAAGCAGATAACCATCCCAGCCAAGGGGCATACTTCTATAGAAGATGCGGAAGTAAGCCCCACCTGTTCAGCAGAAGGAAAAACAGCAGGTTCTCACTGTTCGGTGTGTAACGCAGTGATTGAAAAGCAAATAACCATCCCAGCCAAGGGGCATACTCCTGCAGATGATGCAGGGATTGACCCCACCTGTTCAGCAGAAGGGAAAACAGCAGGTTCACATTGTACAGTGTGTGATGTTGTGATTGAAAAGCAAATGACCATCCCAGCCAAGGGGCATACTCCTGTTGAGGTTGTAATGGTGAGCCCGACTTGTACAGAAACCGGATTAACAACAGGTTCACATTGTTCAGAATGTGGTGCTGTGCTTTTTGCGCAACAAACGATAAAAGCAACTGGACATTCGCAGGTTATTGACGCGGCAATCAGCGCCACTTGTACAAAGAGTGGCAAAACGGAAGGCTCACATTGTGCTGTATGTGATGAAGTTATCAAGGAACAAACACTCATCTCAGCCACCGGTCATTCACTGCTTGATGATGCACCTGTAAGCCCCACATGCACAGGAACCGGACTAACGACAGGCACACATTGTTCAGTGTGTGGTGTTTTGATTAAATCACAAGCACACATCCCGGCAAAAGGTCATTCACCTGTAAAGGATGCGGCGGTAAGCCCTACCTGTACAAAAGATGGGGAGACAGAAGGTTCGCACTGCTCAGTGTGTGACACAACAATTCTTGCACAAAAAACGGTAAAGGCAACCGGGCATACGCCGGTTATTGACGCAGTGATTAACCCCAATTGTACGGAAGGTGGCAAAACGGAAGGCTTCCACTGCGCTGTGTGTGATTTTGTAATCAAAGCGCAAACAATCATCCCCGCCAGGGGCCATACATTGGTAGCGGGTGAGGCAGAAAGCCCAACCTGTACAGAGGTTGGCAAGACGGCAGGGTCATTTTGTGCCGAATGTGATGTCGTGATTGAAGCGCAAACATTCATCCCCGCCATGGGCCACACTCCGGTTGTGCTTCCGGCAACCAATCCCACCTCTGATGAAGTCGGTTTATCCGCAGGTTTGTATTGCGGCGTTTGTAATGAAGTGTTTGAAGCGCAAACTCCCATTCCTGCTTTACCAGCAAACATCCCTGTCACCAACATTGAGATGCCCCCTGTACTGAACGTATATATTGGCCAGTCTTTCAATTTGACACCAATCGTATTGCCTGATAATGCCTCAAATATTAAGTTGGAATGGACATCCAGCAACAAAGACGTTGCCACAGTCCTAAACGGTCTGCTAACGGCCAAAGCGGCAGGCACCGTAACCATCACCGCCAGGGCAAGCGATGGCAGCGGCGCAAGCGCCAGCAGCACGGTCATCATCACGCAAGCAGCAGATAAAATCATCATCACATCCACTGTCCCCGCTGCGCTGGACATCGGTGAGACCTTTCAGTTGGAAACCACTGTGTCCCCCGCCGACACGACAGACAAGACCCTGGTCTGGAGCAGCAGTGACCCCAAAATCGCCACCGTGAACAAAGACGGCCTGATAACGGCTGTCAGTGCCGGTCAGGTCACTTTGAGCGCAGCAAGCCGTGACGGCAAGGCAGTCAGTGAGCCCATCACCCTTAACATCGTCAAACGAACCTACAATATGACCATGGCCAGGTGGGATTACAGCCAGCCCCTGATTTTTAATGGCCGGGAGCAGTCAGTTGTCATCACTGGTTTGCCGGATGGACTCATTCCTAGTTACACTGGCAACATGGCTACGGAGGTTGGCAAATACTCCGCAAGCGTCACATTCACCAGCAAACTGAAAGATTACGAAATTCCCGCCGCCTTTGAAAAGCTTGAATGGGAAGTCCAGAGGCAGCCTGTGCCCGGTGACGCCAGCGACCATGGCTCGGTTGGCATGAAAGACCTTGCTTCATTAATAGACTACATCCTGAATGGCAATGAAAACATGTCCATGATCAACGCCAATACCGTACAAAGCGCGACAAGCGGAATTGATATGGAAGATTTGATCTGGCTCATGCATGCCATCGTCAACAACTGACACTGCGACAGCCTCTGATAGCTATTCACGAACGCTTCAGCAGTTTTCCGGCAGTTTTGATCCACAGCCTCCGCCACGCCATGCTGCCAGCCTGTGCTATACTGAATCCAATCAAGCCCGCGCTCCAATCAATAGGAAAAACCCGGAGGCCGCCATGTCACTGCGTCAAGATGCCCACACAATCATTCAAAACGCCCTCCAGTCCGCGCAGCCGGACACCGCGGTGCGAAACGCGTTTGCCAACATTGACCTGTCAAAGCACAACAGGGTGCTGTTGCTCGCGATCGGAAAGGCGGCCTGGCAGATGGCCCGGGCCGCGCTCACCATGCTTGGGGACAGGTTGGAGCAAGGCATCGTCATCACCAAATACGGCCATGGCAGAGGGGACCTGCCCCGTACACAGGTCTTTGAGGCAGGACATCCAGTTCCTGATAAAGCTGGCATAGAAGCCAGCCAGGCGGCGCTTGACATGGTGGATGGGCTGCAAGCGGATGACGCGGTGCTCTTCCTGGTTTCCGGCGGCGGCAGCGCGCTGTTTGAGCAGTCCTTGGTGTCCCTTGAGGAATTGATGGATTTGACCGGTCAGATGCTGCGCGCGGGCTGTGACATCGTGGAGATGAACACCATCAGAAAGCGGCTGTCCAGGGTCAAGGGCGGGCGCTTCGCCCAGGCCTGCCTGCCGGCCACAGTGTTCGCCATCATTTTGAGCGACATCATCAGCGACCCCCTGGACATGATCGCCTCCGGCCCCGCGGCGCCTGACACCACCACCTGTGAAGAAGCCTTGGCGATTGCCCGCCGCTTGGACCTCAAGCTCAGCTCCCAGGCGCAAGCTGCCCTCATGGAGGAGACGCCCAAGGACTTGCCTAATGTGCACAGTTTCATCACCGGCAGCGTTACCCAACTGTGCCTGTCCGCCGCGCGGACAGCCAAAGAACTGGGCTATGAGCCCACCATCCTCACCGCCTCCCTGCGGTGCGAAGCGCGGGAGGCCGGCTCCTTCCTGGCCTCCATCGCTGCGTACCACCAGGACAGTAAAAAGTCCCTGGCCTTCCTCTGCGGCGGGGAGACGGTGGTACATGTGAAGGGCGATGGAAAAGGCGGGCGCAACCAGGAAATCGCGCTGTCCGCCGCCCTGGCGCTGGACGGCCTGGCGGACACCTGCCTGTTCTCCATCGGCTCTGACGGCACAGACGGCCCCACGGACGCCGCCGGCGGCATTGTGGATGGGCATACCGCAAGGAAACTGCGCCAAAAAGGCATCGATCTCCGCCGGACGCTGGACGACAACGACGCCTACCACGCCCTTTTGGCGGTGGAGGGCCTCATCATCACCGGCCCCACCGGCACCAACGTCAACGACCTCTCCGTCCTGCTCATCAAGCGGGAAGCTGAATCAGGCTGAAATCAGACAAAGTTTTACATGAAATATCATAAAAATTGACACAGAATTGACAATCCTCTACACTGTGGAAGGTTTTTCGTCCTGAGACTTGTGATGGGGATGTGGAGGAAACTGTGAGCATATACGATGTATTCTCTTTGATGGGCGGGCTGGCGATGTTCCTGTACGGCATGCACATCATGGGCGATGCCTTGGAAAAACAAGCCGGCAAGCGCTTGCAGCCCATACTGGAGCGCATGACCAGCAAGCGGATCAAAGGGGTCCTGCTAGGGGCCGCGGTCGCGGCGGTCATCCAGTCCTCCTCCGCTACAACGGTGATGGTCGTCGGCTTTGTCAACTCCGGCATCATGCAGCTGGGCCAGTCCATCCCCGTCATCATGGGCGCCAACATCGGCACCACCATTACCGCCTGGATCCTGTCCCTCACGGGCATTCAAAGCAGCAATTTCTTTGTCAGCCTCTTAAAGCCCGCCACCTTCTCGCCCCTGATCGGCTTTGCGGGCATCGTCATGCTGATGTCCTCCCGAAGAAAGCGGGACACCGCGGCCATCATGCTGGGCTTTGCCGTCTTGATGTTTGGCATGGAGTTGATGTCGGATTCCGTCCAGGGCCTGGCGCAGATGCAGTCCTTCCGCGACCTGCTCATCCTCTTTTCAAACCCCGTCTTTGGCGTGCTGGTGGGCGCCGTGGTGACCGCGGTCATCCAAAGCTCCTCAGCGTCGGTCGGTATTTTGCAGGCCATCTCAAACACCGGCGCGCTCAACTACGGCGCGGCCCTGCCCATCATCATGGGCCAGAACATCGGCACCTGCATCACCGCCATCATTTCCTCCATCGGCACCAACCGCAACGCCAAGCGCGTGGCCATGGTGCACCTCTATTTCAACCTCATTGGCACCGTGCTCTTCCTGTGCGTGTTTTACGCGCTGGACGGCCTGATTGGCTTCACCTTCACCGATGGCCCGGTCAACGCGCTGGGCATCGCCATCACGCACACGGTGTTCAATGTCTTAAACACCACGGTGCTGTTTCCATTCATTGACAGGCTGGAGTGGCTGGCCCGCAAGACCATCCGCGATAGCAAGCAGGTGGAGCAGCTGGAACTGCTGGACCGCCGCTTGCTCAACGCCCCGACGCTTGCCATTGAGCAGTCCCGCAGGCTGACCATCGAGATGGCCAAGCTGGCCCGGGAATCCTATCAAAAGGCGGAGGGCTTGCTGGACCACTATGACCCCAAGGTAGCAATCCATGTGGAAGAAACCGAGATGAGCATCGACCGGTATGAGGACAGGCTGGGCGCCTACCTTATCCAGATCAGCGCCCTGAACATGTCCGAAACAGAAAGCCGCGAGGTGTCCAAGATCCTGCGCTGCATCGGGGACTTTGAACGCATCTCCGACCACGCCCAGAACATCAGCGAAACCGCGCTGGAGCTGCACACCAAGGGCATCAGCTTCTCTGATGAGGCCACCAATGAAACCCAGGTGATGCGCGCTGCCGTGCGTGACATTCTGGACAAGGCTGTCACGGTGTTTTCGGACAACGACATGGCGCTGGCGGAGCAGGTGGAGCCGCTGGAAGAGGTGGTGGACCGCCTGCGCACCATCATCAAAGCCAACCATGTGGAGCGCCTGCGCACCGGCGCCTGCACCATCGAGCTGGGCTTTGTCCTAAACGACCTGCTCACCAACCTGGAGCGCATCTCCGACCACTGCTCCAACATCGCGGTCAACGTGATAGAGTTTGAGCGCCAGGGCAGCCCGGACTCGCACGAATACCTGCGCCAGGTGCACAACAGCACCGAGGGCTCCCGCTTCCAGCGGCAGTACGAGGAATACCTGCACCAGTATGACATCGCCTGCCCGGTGCCCGCCGTGATGGAACACCAGAGCCAGGAAGCCTGATGAAAGTTAAACCAAAAGGGGCTGCCGTTCATTGAAACGGCAGCCCCTTTTAAAGTTGGAATGAATCAGCCCAGCAGCGCCTTGGCCACATCCACGGCCTTGTTCAGGTCCTCGTCCGTTGGGTTCCAGCTGCACTTGATCTCGGCGTCCACTGTTTCAAAGCCGGCCTTGGTCAGCTCCTCGCGCAGCACCTTGTTGCCCTCACCGCTCCAGCCATAGCAGCCAAAGACAGCGGCCTTCTTGCCCTTGAACTTCAGTTCTTTCAGGAACTCCAGCCAGCCGGCCACGGAGGACAGGATGCCCTGGTGCACCGTGGGGGAGCCAACGGCGATGGCCTTGGACTTGAACACCTCGGTCATGATGTCGTTCTTGTCGGTCTTTGAGAGGTTGTACTGCTTCACGCGGGTGTTCGGGGAATGCAGGGACAGCTCCCGGCTGATGCGGTTGGCCAGCTTCTCGGTGCCTTCCCACATGGTGTCATAGATCACGGTGACCTGGTCTTCCTGATAGTCCTGGGACCATTTGTAGTAGGCTTCCACAATCTGGGTGGGGTTGTCACGCCAGATGACGCCGTGGCTGGTGGCGATGATGTCAATGGGCAGGTTCAGCGCCAGCACCTCTTCAATCTTGCGTTTGACCAGGGGGGAGAAGGGGTTGAGGATGTTAGCGTAATACTTCATCGCCTCTTCCCACAGCAGGCACTGGTCCGCCCGGTCGTTGAACAGCTCCTCCACCGCGAAGTGCTGGCCAAAGGCGTCGTTGGAGAACAGGATGTTGTCCCCAGTCATGTACACGGCCATGGAATCCGGCCAGTGCAGCATGCGCATCTCCACAAACACCAGCTTCTTGCCGTTGCCGATGTCCTGGCTGTCCCCGGTCTTCACCACCTTGAAGTTCCACTCCGGGTGGTGGTACTGGCCCACCAGGGATTTGACGCCGTTGGCGGTGCAGTAGATGGGCGTGTTGGGAATCAATTCCATCAGCTGGGGCAGGGAGCCGCTGTGGTCGACCTCGCCGTGGTTGGCGATGATGTAGTCGATTTTGTTCAGGTCGATTTCCTTTTTCAGGTTATCGATGAAGTCGGTGGAGTGCGGCTTCCATACCGTGTCAATCAGCACCACCTTCTCCTCTTCTATCAGGTAGGCGTTTTGGCTGGAGCCATGGTTGACGGAGTAGTCATCGCCGTGGAATTTGTCCAGTGCCCAGTCGATCTTGCCAATCCAGGAAACATTGTTCTTGATGGGTTTGCGCATAGGGTTCTCCTTTCAATCTACCGGGTTTTTGATTTTCTTCACTCTGGGCTTCCCGAAAACCTTTCGCGGGCAGCCTGTTCATGGGTGAGTATAGCACGGGAGGACGCAAATATAATGACTCAAATCACAATTATTTATCAGATAATCAAACTTGACAAGCAAGGGAACGAAATAATTGAACAATTCAGGCAAACCACAAAGGCAACAATCAATCGCATTTATCCTGTCCCCGCATGATGTTGTGGCTGGTGGCATTTGTTTTTCACAACGCCATTCCACCAAAAAACAGCGCAATTACCACAGCTTTCACTGATCCCTGCGCTGTCAATGATTAAAAAGGGGCCATGGTTGTGCCAAAGCCCCTTAGATTGTGAGATTAGTTATTGGAACTGGCGTCTATGAATGATGTATCAAGGCAAATCCGCCCGCATCCACATGATGTTGTAAATGGGGAAAAACTGGCTCATGGCATAGAACACGGTCTTTCCTTTGTCCAGGACGAAGTCCGGGTGCATGTAAGCGCCATAGAGGGAGGCGTATTGGGCGCCGGAAGCCAGTTTGACGGTGTCGCCCCAGGAGCCCCAGGGCAGCACGCCCTCCTGCATCACGATGGCGGCGGCGGTTTCCTTGAGGTAGGTAATCATGAAGTTGCCAAGGTACTCGTTGTAGATGACGGAGATTTCACCCGCCGGGCCGGGGATGATGACCTTGGCTTTGTCAATGCCTTCCTCGCCCTTCACCCAAAGGGGCAGGCCCGCCTCGTCCGTGCCGGTGAAGTATTCGTAGGCGGTGAAATCCTCCAGCAGCGCAACGTCAACCTTCATTAGCGCCACGCCGCCGTAACGGCCGGAGGGAATGCCCCAGATGTACATGACATCCCCCACCTGCACGTTGGCGGTCTGGATGAAGTTGCTGTCCCCCGGCCAGCGGACATCGCGCAGCTTGGTCCACTTCTGTCCGCCGTCTTCGCTGACCGCCAGCCCGCTGTAACGCGCGTCCCAGCGCCCGGGCGGGCCCCAGTGGGAGACGCTCATGAAGATGCAATACAGCTTGCCATTGGCGGAGAACAGGTTGGTGGGGATGACCGTCATCTCCGTGTAATCCAGCTTCAGGCTTAAAAGCAATTCCTTGGCGCGGCCGGTCTTGTCCGTCACCGCGTCCACGATGGTGAGGCCGTCTGTGGGGTCATCATCCTCAATGACAAACAGCACATTGCTGCGCCAATGGGCGTTTTTTTCATCCCCGAAGGTGTCCCCGCCAAACATGAAATACTGGTCCCCCAGCCTGGCGATGCTGCCCAGGTCTGTCCCCCAGACGCCAAAGCGGGACTGGGTCTTGTTGGGGCTGTCCTCCCCGGTGATCTGGATCACTTTGTCCGTGGTGGTGCCGGTCAGGTCGTGCAGGGCATCCTGTTTGCCCGGCAAGGCCAGGATGCTGTCCAGTTCCGCCTGTTCCGCGAGGGCACCCGGAACAAGCAGGCACAGCAGGAGGGCAGCCAGCAGCAATTTTTTCAACACAGCGGTTTTCCTTTCTCTGCGAAGCGGCAGCCGCGCCAGGGATTACTTGATGCCGGAAATCATCAAGCCCTTGACGATGTGCCGCTGGAAAATCAGGAAGACAATGATGGGCGGGAGCGCCGCCAGGGCGGAGCCCGCCAGCACCACGCCATAGGCGTTGGAGTACATGTTGTTGTAGGAGCGGATCACCTGCATCACCTGCAGGTACTGGGTGTTGGTGACCGTCATGGCCGGCCAGAGGAAGCTGTTCCAATAGCCCAGGAAGGCGCCGGTGCCCATGATGACAAAGGGGGATTTGGCGTTGGGGATGAAGATGCTCCAGAAGATTCGGAAGCGGCTGGCGCCGTCGATGAGGGCGGCCTCCTCCGTCGCCATGGGCATGTTCAGGAAGAATTGCCGGAAGAAGAAGATGGAGTAGGCGCTGGCCAGGCCGGGCAGAATCAGCACCCAGTAGGTGTCCAGCAGCCCCATGCGGTTGACCACCACAAAGGAGGTGACCAGGATGGTGATGCCGGGGATGTACATGGTGAAGATGCTCAGCCGCCACAGCAGGGTTTTGCCGCGGAAGTTGAGCCGGGCGTAGGCATAGCCAGCCATGGAGTTGATGGTGACAGACAGCAGCGCCGCGCTGACAGCGACCAGGGCGGTGGACCACATGGCCTGCAGGAAGGGGTAGGTGGTGTCATCAAACAGCTTGACATAGTTTTCGGTCACCCACACGGTGGGAAAGAAGCGCAGGGGGTTGGCCTTGAGCACCTCCTTGGCCTCCTTGAAGGAGCTGATGATCATCCACACCAGGGGGAACAGGGAGATGGCCGATACAATAAGGGCAATCACGGTAAAGATGCCCACCGCGATGGAATGCCTGTTTTTAGTTTTCATCATTCGCCTTCTCCTCCCCTACTCGTCCTGGGACTTTTCCGAGCGGATGAGCCGGAAAACGAAGCTGGACAAAGTGCCGATGACAAGCATCATCAGCAGCGCCGCGGCCACCGTGTAGCCCATTGAATAATCGGCGGACTTGAAGTTGTTGTAGATGTACATCATGGGCGTCAGCGTGTTGTTGACCGGGTTGCCGCCCGTCATCAGGTAGGGCAGGTCAAACATCTGGAGGGTGCCGGTGGTCAGGTTGATAGCCACCAGGATAAACACATTCTTCATGGAGGGGATGGTGATGCGCAGGAATTTCTGCAGGGTGTTGGCGCCGTCCACCTCAGCCGCCTCATAATAGGAGACCGGGATGTTCATCAGCCCCGCGTACATAATCAAAGACAGGCTGCCAAAGCCCATCCACATGCTGGTGATGGCGATGATGCCCCGCGCCAGCCAGGGGTCGTTGAAGAAGGCGATGCGCTTCATGCCCAGCTGCCGCACCAGGAAGTTGATGATGCCGCCCTGGTAATTGAAGATGAACAGGAAGATGACGGAAGCCACGATGCCGGAGATGACCGTGGGCACATAGACCGAGGTCTTGGCAAAGGGGCCCAGGCGCGTGCTCATCCCCTTGAGGGCATGGGCAAACAGGAAGGTCAGCAGCATTTGGGCGGGGATGATCATCAGCACAAACCAGAGGATGTTGCCGATGGATTTTCTAAAGAGCTGGTTTTGCAGTACCAGCTCGAAGTTTCGAAAGCCAACCGGTTCACTGGTGCCGTAGAAGTTCCAGTTGGTGAAGGACTTCTCAAGCGCCATGAACAGCGGGATGTACACAAAGATAAACAGGGCCACCAGGGAGGGGATGATCATCAGGTAGCCGGTGCGCAGGTCCATGCGTTGGGTGGGGCTGTGGTATCCTTTGGTGCTCATATGATACCGCCTCTCTGTAATGAAGAAGGAGGGCCGGGAAGCGCGGCGGCTTCCCGGCCCCAATTTCCTTAGTCAGGCTTTTTCTCGGCGTAGTTGTTGTTCTGGATGAACTGGTTGATTTGCTCGGCGGCATTGGCCAGGGCCTCTTCCGGGGTCAGGCCGGCTGTGACCACCTCACCAATGGCGGTCAGCATCTGGGCGCTGATGTCCCAAGCGTAGATGGGCTCGGCGATGGCATGGGGAATGATGTCCTGGGAGATGGTCTGCATCCACTGGTCGTCCTTGGCGGCGGTTTCAGTGGCCAGATACTCATCCACGGATTTGCGGGCGGAATACTTGGAGAAGTTGGCAGCCTCAAAGAAGCTGGCCGTGCGGGCGGGTTCGTCGCCCAGCAGCCAATGGATGAAGGCGGCCGCGCCTTCGGGCTGCCTGGCCTTGGCGTCAATCACGTAGGTCCAGCCGCCGACGGTGGACTTGAAGGGGCTGCCGTCCTTGGTGGGGGCGGCGGCGACGCCGATTTTCTCGGCCATTTCTGGGAAGTCGTTCATGATGGCGGCGATGCCCCAGGAGCCGGAGAAGGTGATGGCCACGCTGTCATCCGCCACCAGGCGCGCGGAGCCGTTGTAGCCCTCCAGCGGCTGCAGGGGCACATACTCATTGGCATAGAGGTCACCGATGAAGGTGAGCAGGTCGATGTAGCCCTGGTCCTGGTTGTTGGCGCTTGCCCAGTCATCGGCGATCGGCCAATGGCCGGCCGCGGTGTACTCCCAGCCCCACATGCTCCACTCATAGTTCATGGTGGCACCGTACATGTCATTGGTGGTGAGCTCCTTGGCGACATTGATAAACTCTTCCCAGGTCTTGGGCACTTCCAGGTTCTTTTCAGCCAGCAGGTCCTTACGGTAATACATGACCACCGCGGGCTCCAGCATCATGGGATAGGCAAACTTCTTGCCATTGACGGTAATCATTTCCTTGACGTTGTCGTGGAGGTCATCCCAGGCTGCCTGGGGAATCAGGTCATCCAGGGGCTGGATGTAGTTGTCCACGGCGTTCCACTTGAGGTTGGAATAGTTGACCAGGAACATGTCGGGCATGACGTTGGCGGCGCGGGCAGCGGCCACCTTCTCATCCCAGGCGGCGCCGTCGACAAATTCCTGCTTGATGGTGTATTTCTGGTTGGGGTCGGAGTTGAACTCCTCCACCATCTTCTCGCTCCAGGCGCGGTTCCAGTCCTCAAAAATCTGGTTCCAGAGGACAACTTCGGTCTTGCCTTCAGCCGCAAAAGCAGCGGGCATGAGGGTGATTGCCAACACGGCAACCAGGATGACAGCGAGTATGCGTTTCACTGCAGGGTTCCCCTTTCTTTTTGTTTGATCTCAAGCATGTACAGGGTGAACGGCATCAATTGCCGCGCGCCGCCGTCCATGCGAAAGTCCTGAATGTGCGGGCTGTCCGTGCCCGAAAACGCTATCCATCGCCCGGCCGCGTTCCCGGGCACCCGGGGCAGGGCGGTTGTATTGGGTTCAAAGGTGTGGCTTTCGTTGGTGCAGTTGGCCAGGAAGAGGGCAAGGTCTCCGTCGGGGCTTTCATACAGGCTGGACATCACCGCGCTTTCTTCATATACGCCACCGGCCTTATAGCTGGGGCTGCCTTTGTCGTGGTTGTAGTGGTACCAGGTGTAGTGCACCTTGGGGAAGTCGGCTTTGGGCGCCGCCAGCAGCCTGCCATAAGCCCAGTAAGGCTTGGCCAGCCCCACGCGCGCCCTGGCGAACTGGGACAGGTAATTGGCCCGGTCTGACGCATAGGCATAGCCCTGGGGCTCAAAGTGGAAGTAGTGCTCCTCCCCCGCGTTCTCCTGCCCTTTGATGGCTTCCATGGGGCTGTATTCATGGTTCAACTCATAAAGCCCGCCCCAGAGGTAGACCTTGGCTACGTTAAAGTAGAAGAGGCTGCCGGTTTCCGCGACCAGCTTGCCCCAGCCATCCATGCGCACCGGGCCGTAGTCATGGTAAACATGGTCAAACAGGGGGATCATGCGCGCCTGGCCGGAGAGCATCTGCTTTCTGAAAGGCCAGGTTTCCAGCGTCGAGGAGGGCTGGCCCCAGGCGCGGGCCTGGTAGAAGTCCAGCTCCTTTAAGAACACCTCGCACATCATCTCCGTGCCCAGGGGGATGCGCCGGCCGGCGTTTTGCGACATGGCATCAGCCGTCTGAGCGTAGCAGGCCTGGTAGCCTTCGGTGATTGCTCGCCCGCCGCCAGGATGGTGCCGGTGGTCTTCCCTGGTGCAGATTTTGATGAGGTTGTTGACGGAGATGTCGTAGTACATCGCGTCGCAGCCGGACTCCTGCTGTACCTGCGTGTCCCGTTCTTTATGAAAATCCGCGGTAAAGTCCTGGCAGGGGCAGAGCATGTTGAAGCGGTAGCCGTCATGGCTGTAGGTTGGCTGCGGGAAGGCCTGCAGGTTGTGCCGCAAGGCCTCCTGGTCGGACTGGTTGAGGGCCACCAGGAAATCAAACTCAAAAGGAGCGAAGCGGTGCCCTTCTTCCCTGATGGCTGTGAGGGTGGCCGGGTGGAAGCGGGTGGGCAGCCAATCCCTGAGCCCGCCGGGGATGCCGCTGCCAAAGGTCTGGGGGCGGTTGGTCCAGTCAGGCCCCAATACATGAAAACCAGGGACAGTGATGTCCCTGGCGTATTGATGGATCCAAGTGCTGCGGTCGTGCCCGGCATTGATGCCAAAGGTGCAATAGCCCATGTCCTCGCGCAGCCAGTCGCCTTCCTGTTTTCTTTGCCACAAAGGCCCAAGGCCGCACCAGGGCTGATCAAGGGCGAACCGGCGGTACATGTCCGCCGCCGCCTCCCAGCCTTCACCATCGTACAGGCGAATCACAAAGGGGTAAGGCTGGTGAATGCCTTCTTCGCTTCCCAGGTGCTCAAATCCATGCATGTGGCTGATGGAAAGCCTGCCGCGCAGCGCGTAGGCGTTCAGCCATTTCTGGTGGGCTTGCCCATCATGGGCCGCCAGGTAGAGCCCGGCGCGGTCCTGATGGTAATAGGCCATCAGCTGCATGCTGGCGCCGGAGAAGCTCTCCGGATAGGGGCAAAACCGCAGACCGCCTTTGGCGGGGAGAATTGACGCTGGGTTTTGGAACAACACGCCGGTGGCGTAGGCGTGGGCCAGGTAACTCTCATCCCCGCAACTGGTTAAGCCGTCCAGGATGGGATATTCCACCGCGCGGTAGAGACCGGCCTTGGGGCCTGTCAGCCGGCTTGTGAATGAAAGGCCGTCTTCCAGCAATCGGATGTCCGCGCGCAGGTCCGCTCCGGACAGGTTCCAGGTGAAAACCAGGGCGTCCTCCGCGGCCTGCCACGCAAATTCCTTAAACGCGCGGTGCATCCGTCCCTTGCGTTCCAGGCGGAGGGGGGCCGGTTTCTTCCGGGGATTGAGGTGGTCAAAGCCGCGCGCCTTGTCCCTGATTTGCAGCAAAGCGCCGGTGTCAGGGCAGAAAACGGCACAAAGCACGCTGTTTTCAAGCACAGGCTTGCTTGCCATCTGTCCATCACCAGCCTTTCATTCAGATGATTACGAATGTACCCAGGGATGTGGTATCGGTGTCACATTCATGTTTAGGAAAATTGACTCCCTGTCTTTTCGGTTGGATTCTACCCGATTATCCCATGCCCGACTCTGTTCATGCGCCGCGGTTTGAAAGCGTCGTCCGTGATTTGATATGACATCGTTGCCACAATTGAGTATAAAGTGTTCCGCTTAGGCTGTCAATCAAAGTTTTCAGCCGGCCGGCGCTTCCCCCGCTTCGCTGGTTTTTCTCAAAGCCAGGCTGGGTTGAAGGCGGATGGTGCGCTTCTCCAGCTTTGGGTTTTCAATGCGCTCCATCAGCAGCCTTGCGGCGTTGCGGCCAATCTCCTCCTCGCACATTTGGATGGAGGACAGGTCCAGAAACTGGGCCAGGTCGCTGTTGTCCATGCCGATGATGGCCAGGTCACCCGGGATGTGGATGCCCTGCTCCTTGCACACCCGCATGGCGCCGATGGCCATCAGGTCATTGGCCACGACCAGGGCCTGGGGAATGGTACGCTGGTCAATCAGCTCCTGCATGGCCCGGCGGCCGCTCTCCATGGTGAAGTCGCCCACCTTGAACAGGCGTTGGTCCGCCGCGATGTGGTTTTGCTGCAGGGCATGCTGGAAGCCGGAAAACCGCTCCCGCCCTGTCTGGGTCGCGATGTTGCCGCCGATGTAGCCTATGCGGGTAAAGCCCCGGGAAATGAAGTGCTGGGCAGCCATGCGGATGCCGTCAAAGGTGTCCACAAAAACGCAGTCAAAGGCGTCCCGCCCGTCCGGGGACTGGTAGTTGTTGGTCAGCACCACCGGGCAGCCGCTGGCGTTGACCGCGGCCGTGTTCTTGGGGTTAAAGTCAAAGGAAACAAAGATCATGCCGTCGCCAAAGCCCTGCTGCAGGTTGCTGAGCATTTTCATTTCCAGGGCCGGGTCGCCCTTGGTGTGGCAGAGGACGGGGAAATACTGATGCTCTTCCAAGACCTCCGTGGCCCCCTTGATCATCCTGAAATAGAAGGGGTTGTAGATGTCCGGAATCAGAAACAGCACCTTCTGGCTGCGCTTGCTCTTGAGGGAACGGGCCGCGTGGTTGGGCACATAGCCCATCTCCCGGGCAAGCTTCTGAATCAGCGCACGCTTGTCCGGGCTGACATAGCCGCTGCCCCGCAAGGCACGCGCCACGGTTGACGGGGAAACCCCCGCCGCCCTGGCAATTTCGTAGATGGTGGCCATGTTTCCTCCATGTGGTTTCGATGCCACATCGTCTGTCTGGCGTTCGCTGTCTGCTTGGAGTATACCACAGCAAATTTTCCTTTGTAAACATCCGGATTGACAGGCTGCCTTCTGAATGGGTATGATGGCATTGAATCAAAGGATGTATACGCTTATCTGGCATTGATGTCACAAAAAGGAGGCAGCGAACATGAACATGGACAGGCTTTCCGCATTGGAAAAGAAGGTGACCCGCTCCATCAGCCCGGAAAACTTCAGCGGCGCGAAAGGCAAGGGCGGCATGTGCGAACTGAAGGACGGCAACGCCCAAAAGGCCGCCCGTGACCTGGGCCGCGGGTGGAAGGTCAACCCCTACATCATTCTGCAGCCCGGTGAAACCTTCACCATCGCCCGCATTGAGGGCAGCGGCATCATCAACCACATCTGGCTGACGCCTACCGGCCGCTGGCGCAACACCATCCTGCGCATGTACTGGGACGGGCAGAAGAACCCCAGCGTGGAAACCCCCATTGGCGACTTCTTCGCCATGGGCTGGAATGAGTATGCCCAGCTAAGCTCCCTGGCGGTTTGCGTGAACCCCGGCAGCGCCTTCAACTGCTATTGGCCCATGCCCTTTAGAAAGAGCGCGGAGCTGACCCTGACCAACCTGGCGGAAGAACCCGTGGTGATGTACTACCAGGTGGACTACTGCCTGTGCGAGGTGGCTGATGACGAGGCCTACTTCCATGCCCAGTTCCGCCGCACCAACCCCCTGCCCTACAAGGAGGACTACACCATTTTGGAAGGTGTGAAGGGCAAAGGCAAGTATGTGGGCACCTACATAGCCTGGGGCGTCAACAACCGCGGCTGGTGGGGAGAAGGCGAAATCAAGTTTTTCATGGACGGGGACAAAAAATTTCCCACCATCTGCGGCACCGGCACCGAGGACTATTTCTGCGGCTCCTACAACTTTGAAGACCCCAAGACCCACGCCAACTATGTGGCCTTCACCACGCCCTATGCCGGGCTGCACCAGGTGATCACCCCGGACAAGCTGTACGCCAGCCAGTTCCGCTTTGGGATGTACCGCTGGCACATCACCGACCCCATCTATTTTGAGAAGGACCTGCGGATCACCATCCAGGCGCTGGGCTGGCGCGAAGGCGGGCGCTACCTGCCCTTACAGGACGACCTGGCCAGCGTCGCCTACTGGTACCAGACCCTGCCCACCGCGCCCTTCCCCGCCCTGCCGGACAAGGACTATCTGGAAGTGATTTAATCAACCCACTGCCCCGGACGATTCGCGCCGGGGCAGGTTTTTTGCGTGTGTTTACAAGGGGGAAGCATGACCAATCAAGCATTCTGGCCCAGGATGAAAACCCTGGACGCCTACCCGCACACGGCCAGCCAGGCGGGCTTTTTGCTGGGGGGCATCGGCACCGGCAACATCACCCTGGGAAGCCGGGGCGAGCTCAAGGATTTTGAGGTGTTCAACACACCCGGCAAGGGCAACCTCTTCCCCTATACCTTCTTTGCCCTGCATGTCAACAACGGCAAGGAAGGCAGCGCGCGCTTTGTCAGGACCAGGGTGCTGGAGGGCCCCATCCAGCCGCCGCACAACCGCTCCCACGGCTATGACAGCTCGCAGTTGGCCGGGCTGCCGCGCTTCAAAGCCAGCACGATGAGGGCGGAATACCCCCTGTGCTCCATTCGGTTTGAGGACGGCGGCCTGCCGCTTTCAGTTGAACTGGACGCATTGACGCCCTTCATCCCCCTGGATGATGAGGACTCTGCCCTGCCGGTGGCCATCCTCACCTATCGGGTGAAAAACACCGGAGATGAGCCGGTCTTTGTGTCGGTTGCCGGCTCGATGGCCAACATGTGCGGCTTCAAGGGCTATGGTTTCTTCAACTATGTACAGTACGCGAGCGACTCGGTCAACAAGGCTGTGCGGGAAGGCGAACTCACTGGCGTAGCCTATGAAGCGCTGCCCGGGGAAGACGGCAAGCGCATCGAAACCACCTTTTCGCTCACCACCAGCCACCCGCAGGCCAGCCTGAAGCCCAACTGGTACCTGGGAGCCTGGTATGACGGCGCCCAGGATTTCTGGGATGATTTTTCAAGTGACGGCCTGCTGGAGGACAGGCAGGAGGCAGCCAGCCAGGACCAGCAGATCCTGTTCCAGGCTCGGCAGCGCGTCGGCTCGGTCGCGCCCTACCAGCACCTGGCGCCTGGCGAGGAAGCAGATTTCACCTTCTACCTCACCTGGCACATCCCCCAGCGGGAATTGACCTGGTGGCAGGGCCGCACAAACCCGCCGCCACCGGCATTGACCCGCAATTATTACAGCCTGCGCTTTGATGACGCTTTGCAAGTCGCGCGGTACACCTATGCAAACCGGGAGTGGCTGGTCGGGCTGAGCCTGGACTTTCACAAAGCCTTCTTTGACAGCAGCCTGCCAAAGGAAGTGCTGGACGCGGCCTCCGCCAACATCACAGTGCTGCGCTCCACCACCTGTTTCCGCATCGGGGACGGCAGCTTCTTTGGCTGGGAAGGCTGTTTTTCACAGGAGGGCTGCTGTGACGGCAACTGCACCCATGTATGGAATTATGCCCAGACCCTGGCCCACCTCTTTCCCAGGCTGGAGCAAAACATGCGGCGCAATGAGTTCCTGACGGAAACTGACGCTGAAGGCGCTATGAACTTCCGCGCGCGCATCCGCCTGCAGGACGAAAAATGGACCCTTCCCCCGGCGATAGACGGCCAGTGCGGCAGCATCGTCCGCCTGGTGCGGGACTGGAGAATCGCGGGCGATGACCAATTGCTAAAAGACCTGGGGCCGACTGCCCTGCGCGCCCTGGACTACGCCATCAGCCATTGGGACCGGGATGGGGACGGCCTGCCCGACAGCAGCCAGCACAACACCTATGACATTGAGTTTTATGGCATCAACCCGCTGTCTGCCACGGTGTTCCTGGCCGCCTTGAAGGCAGGGGCGGTGATCGCCGGGCAGCTGGGCGATGAAAAAAAGAAGCGGCAATACACCGGCCTGTTTGAATTGGCCAGCCAGAAAGCGGTCCAGGCGATGTTCAATGGTGAGTACTATGTCCAGCGGCTGGACAAAGTGGATGAACATCCCTACCAGCATGGCCTGGGCTGCCTGTCTGACCAGCTGTTTGGCCAGTTCCTGGCCCACCAGGCCGGGCTGGGTTATGTCCTGCCCAAGGAGCATGTCACAAGCGCGCTGTTGAGCATTGTTCGGTACAACTTCAGGGAATCACTGGAAGAGCACGAGAGCGTCCAGCGCTGTTTCGCCCTGCAGGATGAGCCTGGCCTGCTGCTGTGCTCCTGGCCCAAGGGCGGACGCCCGCGCTTCCCCTTTGTGTACAGCAATGAGGTATGGACGGGGATTGAGTACCAGGTGGCCGCCAGCCTGATAAAGGAAGGCCTGGTGGAAGAAGGACTAAAGTTGGTCAAGGCAGCCCGCTCGCGGCATGACGGCTACAAACGCAACCCCTTTGATGAGGTGGAATGCGGCCACCACTACGCAAGGAGCATGGCCAGCTGGGCATTGGTTCCCGCGTACAGCGGGTTTGAACATACGCCTGACGGCTTACGCATCAAGCCGCAAGGCGAGCAGAAGGATTTCCGGTGTTTTTACAGCACCGGCACCCAGTGGGGCAGCTGCCGGCAGTGGCGGGATGAAGATGGCGCGCTGCATCAGGAATTCGTCCCTGTCATGGACTTACAAAAACCGATAAGATAAACGCAGGATTGTAAAACAGATTGGAGCACAGCATGGCCATCATCACCATCGTCGGCGCGGGCCAAATGGGCAGCGCCATGAGCTATCCCGCCAGGCACAACGGCCACCAGGTGCGCCTGGTGGGCACGCCGCTGGACCGGGACATCATCAAGCGGCTGAAAGAGGACAACTACCACACAAACCTCAAGCGCACCCTGCCAGAAGGCATTGCGTATTATCAAATTGAGGAACTGAAGCATGCCCTGCAAGGCGCGGATGCCCTGGTCAGCGGCGTCAGCAGCTTTGGGGTGGATTGGTTTTTGCGTCAGGCGCTGCCCCAGGTGCCCGATGGCCTGCCGGTCCTGTCCGTCACCAAGGGCTTGATGGTACGGGAGGACGGCTCCTTTCAATCCTATCCCGCGTATTACAAGGAGCAACTGCCTGGCAGGCAGCTCTCCCTGAACGCCGTGGGCGGCCCCTGCACCAGCTATGAACTGGCGGACCTGGATCCCACCACGGTGTGCTTTTGCGGTGAGGACATGGCGGTGCTCCGGGAACTGAAAGCCCTGTTCAGCACCGATTTCTATCACATCAGCCTGACACGGGATGTATTGGGCCTGGAGTGCGCGGTGGCGTTTAAGAACCTGTATGCCCTGGGCGTCTCCCTGGCCATCGGCCTGTCCGAAGCCCGGGAAGGCAAGGAAGGCCTTGAGCACTACAATTCCCAGGCGGCCCTCTTTGGGCAGAGCGTCAAGGAAATGCGCCGGCTGCTGAAGCTGGCCAAGGTAGCCGATGAGAACCTGGTCTTTGGCGCGGGCGACCTGTATGTGACCGTTTTTGGCGGGCGGACGCGCAGGATCGGCACCCTGCTGGGCCGCGGGCTGACCTTTGATGAGGCCAAGGCGCAGCTGAAGGGTGTGACCCTGGAGTCCGTCGTCATCGCCAGGCGCACAGCCAAGGCGCTTCAGAAGATGATCGCCGCCGGCCTCACCACCGCCGACCAATTTCCGCTCCTGCTGCACTGCGACCAGCTGATCAGCCAAGGAAAGACTGTGGACATTCCCTGGAAGGCGTTTGAGGAAGAGTATTAGCTGATTTTTTATTAAACGCGCTGAAATGCCAGACACCCCTACTGTTGACTTTCGTCAAACATAGGGGTGCATTTGCGTAGTGGATGATTTTTATTGCTATTTGAGTACAGCCTTGGGCACAAGGGCT
>JAAYLK010000056.1 GCA_012521895.1 Clostridiales bacterium | reverse complement strand
TACCGGCACTGGGTTTTCTCTGTGTGCCCTGCGTCCGTCATGCACACGCGGGTGTGACTGCCGTCCTTGTTGGAGACCCAAGCGCCCCAGGCGTGCCCGGTCGCCAAGGTGGGGGTATCTGTGGTGGTGTAGCCGCAGTCCTGGCAGACATGGGTGGTGAATCCGTCTTCCGTACAGGTGGGCAGGGTGAGGGTGTCAGTGTACCGGCAATGGGTTTTCTCTGTGTGCCCCGTATCCGTCTTGCACACGCGGCTGTGAGTGCCGTCCTTGTTGGAGACCCATGCGCCCCAATTATGACCCGGCGCCGGGATGGCTTCTTTGTAGCTGTCACCACACCCGGAGCAAGCGTAGGCCTTCTCACCGGGGCCATCACAGATGGCGGGGGTTTCCTCTGTCACATAGTCGCAGTCTACCTGGCTTGTGTGGGCAGGGTTGTTCTGGCAGACCAGGGTGTGCTTGCGGCTTGTGGTGTCAGGCTGTGGCTTGCCCCAGTTGTGGCCGTCTGCGCAAGGATCTATCTGAGGCGGGTCTGTGATGGTATTGGGATCCTCTGAAGTAACAGGCTTATTGGTAATCACCGGCTTTTCGGTAATCACCGGCTTATCGGTAATCACGGGCTTCTTAGTAATCACCGGCTTGATTGTAATCACAGGCTTCTTCGTCACGACAGGGGTTTGCCCGTCGGTGGGCTTTTGTGTAATCGCCGGCTTGTCCGTCACACCGGTGCCGGTGTTTGGCTCCTGGATGGCGCTCTCTTGGTCAGCGGGATCCGGCGGGACCTCCTTAAGATGGCCAAGGTCCACCATCCCCATCTGCCCGCTCATGGAAAGATGAGCCTGCGCCGGCGCCTTGATTTCAATCAGCAGCGGCTTCTCCTGTTGCTCCGCCGCCACCTTCAACAGCTCATACACCGGGACATACAGGTAGGGCTTGTCGCTGTCGGCAAAGCGCAGCTGGCTGGGCCGTCTCGCCCAGCACCAGGCAGTAGAAGGCGGGCACATCGCGGTATTCTTCACCCTGCAATCGCAGGGCATCCACCGGTTTGCCCCCAACCAACGCGCGGATGAGGGGCAGTTCCTTGTCCGGAAGCGGCAGTACATGCACCTCGGGCTTGGCTCCGGGCAGGGCTTCCAGCGACAAATCAAAGTGATTCTCCGCTGGAATCGCGGGCGCGTAGGCGAAAATCAGGATTGCGGATAAAAGACAGGATAGGAATTTTCGCATCATTATCACCTCTTGTGTTGGTTTGCGGATGGTAAAGAGGGTCTTTGATACCTTAGTGCGCGTTGAGGGGGGGTTTATACCGTTAATGAGTGGGGATTGAATGTTTTAATTTTGTTTTTGGGGATCATTTGCGAATGGTGGACTTTTATGCTTGTGGGCTTTGTTTAATAGGCTTCATGCTTGGGTGATGACTCACGGAAACCAGAATTGGCAGGGAAATTGGTTAATGAGCCCTCAATTCGTCATGGTCGTTTTATGCGCTCGTAAACTCGCTGTAAAACTCCCTGACTCATTGGGCTGACGGCTCGCTTAATCCCGCTTAGGCGGGCGCTCGCCTTTGCCCCCTCAATTCGCAATGGTTGTTTTCTCTCCCTCGCGGGAGCTCGGTCGGAAAACGCCCTTGCTCATTGGGCTGACGCAACGCCTTCATCCGCCACAGGCGGCGGCGTTGCTCTGCCCCCATCAGGTGGACGGCTCGCGAATCACATTTTGGCGGAGTGGATTTAGTTTTTCAGCCCTCAATTCGCCATATTCGCCTGACCTCACTTGCGTTCGTTCAGGCTCGTTGGCTCATTGGGCTGCCATGCCGCCGGGACCCGGGTTCTCGTCCCGATTGAAGGCGATAAAAGAATCCCTGCCCATGAATGGGCAGGGATTCTTTTGGTGCGCCTTCAGGGACTCGAACCCGGGACACCCTGATTAAGAGTCAGGTGCTCTACCAACTGAGCTAAAGGCGCGTGTGGAGCGGGTGATGGGAATCGAACCCACGTGACCAGCTTGGAAGGCTGGAGCTCTGCCATTGAGCTACACCCGCAGGGGTCCGATGGGGGAGGGATCAGGAGGGTCTTTGCGAACTTGCATCAGCGACTTCAGTTCAAACCCCTCGCTTCAGCCTCCGTCCTCTACCCGCTCAAAACCCGCAGGTTTTGAGCGGAGAAGGAGGAATTCCAAAACGTTGTGAGACGGCGGGCTTGCCCCGGCGGCGAACAGAGTGAAGGAATTCCGACGTGGAGCGGTAGACGAGACTCGGACTCGCGACCTCAACCTTGGCAAGGTTGCGCTCTACCAACTGAGCTACTACCGCATGTTTGCCAGGGCACTCTGATGAATGGTCAGGGGTTCCCGCGCGTGGCGTTCCGGTGGGGCAAGTGGTGCGGACGAAGAGACTTGAACTCTTACGACCGAAGTCACCAGATCCTAAGTCTGGCGCGTCTGCCATTCCGCCACGTCCGCGTCATGCTTGCCGGTGGGGAAGTGGTGACCCATCCGCGACTCGAACGCGGGACACCTTGATTAAAAGTCAAGTGCTCTGCCAACTGAGCTAATGGGTCATTGCAGTCCCCGGTGCGGACAAGGGCCCAACCCGCGTCAGCAAACGATATAATACCACGCTCTTTTTGACCTGTCAAACGAAAATTTGGGCTCTTGCTGCTTTTTCCGATTTTTGGCGGAAGATTGGCTGGTAAGCCGGCCTCGCTTGGCTTTATTGCGCCTGCGCCCTGTGCACCAGCACCGTCAGCGAGCCGTTTTGCGACAGCATGGAAAACCTTACCGGGTAGTCCAACAGGCTGGTGAAAGCCAGGTCGCTGTACAGGCCCACCGAGGCATCCAGGTCCCGCGGGATGTAATCCACCCCTTTTTCGCTGTGGACTTCCCACTTGTCAATCAAAAACGGCAGCGCCAGCACGGCGTTGTACAGCGTGGTGGACAGCTGGCACACACCCCCGCCGTAGCCTCTGCCGCTGGCGCCGATGATGGGCGCCAGTTGGTAGCCCTTGGATTTGAGGTAGGGCGCGTTGACCTGATTAAAGGAAAAGCGCTCCCCGGGCGCCAGGGTGAGGCCGTCCGTGCGGCTGATGGCCAGCGCGATGTTGTATGCGCGGTTGACGGCCAGCGTGCCGCCGGTCTGCCCGTTGTAGAAGGTGGTGAAGGCATACAGCAAATCGCCGGGCTGGGCCTGCCGCCAGGGCACAAAGGGCGTGAATGCCACGCTGCCTTCTGGCAGGGCGGCCTCAGAGCGCATCATGTTCACGCGCAGGTCCTCCGCCGTGCCAAACACCGCCAATACGTCCCCAACCTGCAGTTGGTTGCCGCCGTAGCCCGCCACTTCCAGAGGAAAGGCTTTTGTGACGCGCGCCAGCCCTGTCTGCTTCAATTGTCCCGGCACCTGGTGCGCGAGGGGATTGAGCGAGCGGTAGTGTATCAGCCAGCCTGCTTTCGCGTAGCCCGTGTAGCCTTTCAGGCTGATGTTGGCCCAGCCGTCCGTGAGGGACAGCACCTCCACTTCCTCCTTCGCAACCACAAACAGCAGTTTGCGCGCCGCGTCCTCGGGCGTTTCGCGCAGCCAGAAATCCGTGCGCACCACGGCGGTGTAGGCGATGCCTTCCGCTGTGCCCGCTTGCGCGGGCAGCAACAATACCAGGACAAGCAGGAGGAGCCGCCAGGAGCGAAGCTTGGCATGCAGTGTTTTCATGGTGCCCATTATACCTGCCCTTTTCACTTTTAGCGAGTGAAGCAAGGACGCCTTGCCAAACAAAAACGCCGCCGACAAACTTGCCGGCAGCGCAATCATCCAAACGTTTTAGAACGACAGGTACAGCAGGTACAGACCCATCCCCAGAATCAAGGCGCCCAGCACAAGGCGCAGCGCCTTTGAAAACCGCCCGAACTGGGGCTTGGCGCTGAGGCTTTTCACAAAGCCCGCCGAGGTGCCCGCCACCACCGACAGGACGCTGTGCCCGGCCGCGTAAAACAGCAGCAGCACCACACCGCGCAGGATCTGCCCCTGGGAGGCCACCATGGCCAGCAGGGCGATCAGCACCGGGGTGGAGCAGGGGCTGGAAAACAGCCCGGCCAGGGCGCCGGCGCTGAGTGCGCCCACATAGCCCGTTTTGCTGGCGCGGGACACCAGGTAGCTGCTGGGGATGATGTTAAACAGCTCCCAGGTCTGCAGCGCCATCAGTATCATCAGGATGCCCAGGGCCAGGTACCACCAGCGCGTCATGGAGCCCATCATAAAGCCCATGCTGGCGGCCAGCATGCCCAGGGCGGTGAAGGCCAGGGTGAGGCCCAGGGCGAACACCAGGGACAGCTTCAGGGGCTTGCGCCTGTCCGCGTTCGCCCCGGCGCTGCCGCTGACATAGCCAATCACCAGCGGGATGGAGGACAGCGAGCAGGGCATGAGGGAGGTGAGGACGCCGGCCACCAGGGCGATGAGGGGACCCAGCCAGACATTGGTTGTCAGCGCCTGGCTTAAGGTGTTGAGCCAGTCGTTCATGTGCTGGCCATGCCCATGTCGTTTAAAATCAGCATGAAGTCCTGAAGCGTCAGGATGCCCTCATGCATGGTCAGGGCGTGTTCGCCGGTTTCAATGTGGTCAAAGATGGCAAACTGCAAGCCGGCTGCCTGAACCGCTTCAGAGGGCACATAGGGCCTGCCGTCAGGGTAGAGGATCACCTGGGAGGGGATCACCCGCACCGGGTAGTCCGCCGCCAGCTCCGGCCGCTTCCACACATCAAAGAACTTGATGACCGCGCGGCCCAGGGTCTGCGCGTGCGCCTGCTCCAGGTCCGGCCGCATGATCTGGCAGGGGCCGCATTCCTCCGCGCCAAAGTCCAAAATCAGGGGCAGTTGGTGGGCCTGGTAGGCTTTCAGGTCAAAGCTCATCTCCTCCAGCACCAGGGCGGGGTCGCCGGCAACCTGCAGCTGTTCCTGGGCCTTTTGCCGCTCCTGATGGTTTTTCAGCAGGTAGAGCCCGCCGGCAATGGCCACAATCATCACGGGCACCAGGATGCGCAGCCAGGTTTTCTTGTTCATGTCTTCCTCCTGTCGGCAGTTTCGCCGCTTCGGACAGTATACCCGACTATATTCATCGGAATAAAGAATTGACGTAAATATTACGAAATTATTATGAATGTTACCATTTTCGTTTGACAGCGCTTTGCCCAGGGTGCTACAGTGAGAGGAGACAAATGCCAAAGGGGACGCCATGAGAAAGACGCTATGCTTGCTGCTGGCCCTGCTGTTGACGCACCTGCCCGTGAACGCGCAGATGGATTTGAAGCAGCGCGCCTTTGACCTCATCCGTGACCAGCTGGGCATATTAAGCGAGCAGCTGACGGTGGAGGAGGAACACCCGGAGCTGGACTACCCCCTCTACATCTTCCGCCAGGTTTTTCACCCGGACAGCGACGGCCTCATCACCGTCCAGTTCCGGCCCGATGGTAGCCTGCACGATTTGAACGCCCCCACGCCCAACTGGCTCAAGGAATTGGACGAGGCCTTCCAGCCGCTGCGGATGTCCGCCGTGTGGAAGGCTGCGGACCTGGCGGCGCTGAAGGAGGCCTGGGCGCCCCGGCTTGTAGACATCGAGCGCATGATTGCTAGCCAGGAAGAGAACACCTTGAGCTTCACGCTGAAGAACGCCAAGGCCTTGCTAAAGGACATCCGCGCGGTGGAGCCCGGCGCCATCAGCGAGGAGGCGGCCCGGCAGGCCGCTGAACAAGCCATCCTGGCCCTGCCCAATTGGAACGCGGGTAAGCTGGCCTTCTATCCCCTCAATCTAAGCGTCTACTACGTCTCCCAGGAACTGCAAAAGCCGGTCTACCTGATGGTATTCAGCCAGAAGTCCGCCGGTGATGTCGATGACCGGGCCTTTGAGCAGTTTCAAAAGGACTACCTGCAGCCGCTGGCGGCGGCCTTTGGCGTTGACGACCCGATGTTCGCGCCGCTGTTTGTCAGCGTCCGCGTAGACGCCTTCACCGGCCAGGTCCAGGGCACGCCCGCTGTCATGGAGATGGATCTGGGCATGCGCTGGCCGCTGGAAATGTTGGATTAGCTGTATAACGAGGCACGAAAGAGAACCGGCTGCTGCCTGCGCGGCCGGTTCTCTTTTTTTGTGATTTGATTTTTTCTAGCGATAAGATTTCAGGATTGCCTTGCGCTCCGGTGAGATTTGCCGGCTTTCCACCGCTTTCTGGATGGCTTTCCGGTGTGTCCAGGGGTCCAGTTGGCGCCGCGCGATCAAAGGCAGGCCAGCCTCCCAATGGTCCACCAACGCCATGGATAGATACCAGGCGCGCGCCATGTCCACATAGTAATCGCCAGCAGGGTGGTTTGCCGCCCAAAGTAGGTGCTCTTCCTGAAAGTGCTCCCCCAGGAAGTGACAGAGCAGGGCGACAAAGCCATAGCGCTGGGCATAGGGGAGGGGGCTGTCCAGCCAGGTCCGGACGCGCGGCGCCACGGCGCTATGATGCCTGGAAAAGGCCAAGGGTTTGATGGCATCGCAAACCGCCCAGTTGTGAACATGGAGCAGGAAAGCGTCCACTTGCGCCAAGGCCTTGACAGCGTCTGTTTCCAGGCCCAACAAATAGGCGTGAACCAGGTTTTCCTCATGGACCGCATGCGGAAGACGGCCCATGAAATCATCCGCCGCCCCGGTTTTCTTCAACTCCCCGGCCAGATTGCGCAAAAACGGCGCGCGCACGCCCAGGATGTGGTCCCTGTCCACCGTGGGCAGCAGTTTCGCCATGAAATCCCGGTATCCGGGTTCGGCCAGCGCCGTCAGGCGGGCGTGAAGCGCGTCGGGTGTCATGGATGGAGGAGGCGATCAGTCCTCAAGGTCCTGCCCCCGATACCAGTCAATCAGGGCCTGGGTGCCCAGGTCGCCCTGGTCCTGGTCCTCCATCTCCTGATACATCTTCAGCACCTTCTTGAGGATGGGCAGCTTCAGTTCCCGCTCCTTGCTCTCATCCCGGGCAATCTTCAAATCCTTGACGAAGTGCTTGATGTAAAAGCCGGGGGCCTGGTCCTTTGAGACCATCTTGCTGCCGTTGTTGCTCATCTGCCAGGAGCCGGCGGCCCCGGTGGAGATGGTGTCCAGCATCCGTGTCAGGTCAAGCCCTGCCTCCTCGCCATAGCGGATGGCCTCCGCCACGCCCGCCACCGCGCCCGCGATGGCGATTTGGTTGGCCATCTTGGTGTGCTGGCCGGCGCCGTCGCCGCCTTCTAAGACAATGGTCTTGCCCATGCACTCAAACAAAGGCTTGGCCGCCTCAAAATCGGCCGCCTCGCCGCCCACCATGATGGCCAGCGTGCCGGCTTTCGCGCCGTTGTCGCCGCCGGAAACAGGCGCGTCCAGGGGATGCAGGCCCTTTTGCCGCGCCAGACGGGCGATGTTTTGCCAGAGGGCGGGGCTGGTGGTGGTCATGTCGATGACCAGGGCGCCCTTCTTCGCGCTGTCCAGAATGCCGCCTTCACCCAGGTAGACCTCTTCCACATCCTTGGGATAGCCCACAATGGTGATGACCGCCTCCGCGTCCCTGACGCAGTCCGCGATGCTGTCACACAGCACCGCGCCTTCGTCCGCCAAGGGCAGGGCCTTGCTCCTGGTGCGGGTGTAGGCGCGCACGCTGTGCCCGTTCTTCATGAGGTTGCGGGCCATGGAAATGCCCATGACGCCAATGCCGATGAATGAAATGTCCATGCTTGCTCCCACTTTCCGCTTTTATTTCAATGGTTTATTGATCCGCCTGTTCATCCTTGCCCATCCTGCGCACCACCTCCGGGTCAAAGACCTCCGTGCCCGCCATGGACTGGGCCTCCTCAATCTCGCCGGAACGGTAGGCCAGCACCAGGGCCTGCAAATCGGCGATCTCATGCGCCATCTGCTTGCCGGCGTCGGTGTGCGCGATGGTCATCCGTTTGGGCAGCTTTTCCACCACCTGCAGGGTGGGGCTGTCAAACAGCTCCTCATCCAGGTTGTCCCAGACCGGGTGCTGGGCCAAGGCAAAGGAATGGGAGTTGTAAATCAGGGTATAGCCCCCGATGCCGGTGGTGCCCTGGTAGGCCTTGCTGATGCCCCCGTCAATCATGAACAGGCGCCCCTTGCCCTTCACAGGGTTCTCCCCGTGCTTGAGCTTCACCGGCACATGGCCGTTGACGATGTGGCCGGTGTCCGCGTCCAGGCCAAAGGCGGTCAGGATCTTGCGGCAGGCTTCCTCGCCCTCCACCAGCTTGTAATAAGGGTTCATCACCTCTTTGTGGGTGGCCTTGTCCTCAATCAGGGCGCGCTCAAAGGTGGCCATGCGGTCCTTGCCAAAGATAGGGGAGAGGGGGCCGCACCACAGGTACCACAGGAAGTCCCGGGCTTCCACCTGGGCTTTGCTGTTGTACTCCAGGTACCAGGCGTCCCGCGCCTTCTTGTCGATGAAGGCGAACAATTCTGCGCCGGACAGCTCCTTGCCGTAGATGCTGAGGCTGGCAAATTCCCCGCCTTCCGTCATCGGCACGCAGCCGTGGTAGAGCAGCATGTTGTTGTAAGCCTTGTACAAAGAGCCGTGGGAGATCAAGAAGCGCATGTGCTTTTGCAGGCGGCTGGAGTGGCGGAAGCTGGCGGTCAGGGCCTTCATCAGCTCGGCCTCGCCTTCTGACAGCTCCAGGGGATTGCTCGGGTCCACGGTGGGGAAGTGGCTGTCCTTCAAAGGATAGCTGACCCCGTCAATTAAGACGGTGCTGCCTTTGTAATTCACCCGGCTCAACAAATCGCGGCTGCCCATGCCGTACTCCGGCCTGCGGGCCACAAGCTGGCCTTCCAGCTTGTACTGGATGACCGCCATCGCCTTTTGCATGCGCGCGCCCAGCTGCGGGTCCACCGTGTCAAAGAGATTGATGTTGAACTTGTCCTTGGGCAAAAAGGGCGTGCAGGGGTCGCCCATGTAGACCTCGTTGGCAAAGACGGACAGCGGGCGGAGGTTGAAGCCATAGCCGTCCTCAAACAGGTCAAAGGTGTTGTAGGAGATGCCCTGGCGGATGACGGAGGCGATCAGGGCGGGGTTGCCAAGCGCCGCGCCCAGCCAGTGGATGTCGTGGTTTCCCCAGAGGAAGTCCACCTCCTCAAAGGCGATCAGCTCATCCATGATTAAATCTGGGTGCATGCCCCGGTCGTAGACATCACCGATGATGTGCAAGCGAGACACGCACAGCCGCCGGATGGCGTCACATAAGGAGGAGATGAAGGAGCCCGCGATGCCGGTTTCCAGAATGGCTCGCACTACGCCGTAATGGTACTGCAGGCGGCTCTCATCCTCGTCCATGTAGCACAGCTCGTCAATGGCGCCGCGGAAGTCGTCGGGCACCAGGCGGCGGGTCATGTTGCGGGTGTATTTGGCGGACACGGCCTTGAACACCTTGATCAGCCGCGTGATAGACAGGTAGTACCATTCCTCGTTGAGCTCATCGCTTGCCAGCTTGTGGCGCAGCATGGCCTCCGGTTCATAAATCAGCTGGGCCAGCTCATCCCGGTCTTTCTTGGACAAGGCGCCTGAAAACAGCGTCTCAATCTTGTCTCGGATGGTGCCCGAGGCGCTTTTGAGCATCCGCAGAAAGCCTTTGTGCTCGCCGTGCAGGTCTGAAAAGAAGTACTCCGTGCCCTTGGGCAGGCGCATCCAGGTTTTCATCGACACGATGCGCGAGGCCGCGGCCTTCTGGGAGGGGTAGTCCTTGGCCAATTGCCGCAGGTAGCGCAAGCGCATATCGCTTGTATCGGGGGCTTGGGGGTTACTCATTTGAGGTGATACCTCCCACCTTGTGTTCATTTAAATCAGGCTTTCATTGTATAGCAGAACGCGGGGCGGGGCAAGGCTGGCAGGCTTTGGATGTGTGAAGTTGGTGTCAAAAAATTGCTACTGCGATCAATCGCGGCAGCATGATGATTGTCAAATGGAGTAGTAGTCCTTACGGCTTGGGTTTGGCGTCCTGGGAAAAGAGCAGGGTCTGGGTCTGCGCGCCGGCGACGCCGTCGGCCTTGATGCCGTTGACCTGCTGAAACTCCGTGACCGCGGCCATGGTGCCGGAACCATAGTCACCATCGTTGCTGCCCGCGGCCAGGTAGCCCAGTTGGATGAGGCGGGCTTGCAGGTTGACCACGTCCACGCCCTTGGCGCCTTTTTTGAGGCTGACGATGTTCGCCGACGGCGGGATGGGCGTGGGGGATGGCGTGGGGGTGGGGTCCGGCG
>JAAYLK010000055.1 GCA_012521895.1 Clostridiales bacterium | reverse complement strand
GCGCTATACCTGTTATGGTTCCCTGCCGCAGCGCTTGATGTCGCCGATGAGCTACCTGCGCCGCGTGCTGGACGCCGGCATAGATTTTGACGCCGTCGGCATTCAGCTGTACTTCCCCGCCCGGGACATGGTCAGCGTAGAACGTCTGCTGAAGGTATACGAAGGTTTTGGAAAGCCCATCCACATCACCGAAATGGGCGTGCCCGGCGGCACCCGCGCGGGAGCCGCTGCCAGCGGAAGTGATTGGGCGCAGATGAGCCTGTCTGAAGGCAGCTGGCACGGCGGCTGGAATGAACGCACCCAGGCTGACTGGATGGAGCAATTCTACACCATCGCGGCCGCACACCCCAGCATCCAGGCCCTGACCTGGTGGGACTTCATCGAGCCCTCGTTTTCAGGCAATGGCGCCATCCTGTATCAGGACGAAAATCCCAGGGAAATCTACTTCCGCCTGCTGGCGTTGAAGGACAGGCTGCGGGGCGAGGCATAAACAAAAGCACCCCGGCTAGGGGTGCATGACATTCAAAAATGCTTAAACCAAGGCCTTATTACCTGACGAACAGGCACATGCCTCAGTTGGTGCTGATATACGTTTAGCTTTTCAGCCCGGTCATCACTATGCCTTCAACAAAGTATTTCTGGCCGACAAGGTAGACCAGCACGCCCGGGAGGATGGACAGAACCGTGGAAGCCATCGCCAGTTTCCAGTCCGTTCCATAGGAGCCATTGAAGCGCCGCAAGCCAAGGGCAATGGTATATTGCTCGGAATTGGAAATATAAACAGTCTGCAGCAGGACATCGTTCCAGACACCGATGAAAATAAACAGTGCCACAACGATGACCGCAGGGATGATGGAGGGCAGCAGAATCTGAACCAGGATGCGCAGGCTGCCGGCGCCGTCAATCTTCGCGGCCTCGTCCAGTTCTTTGGGAATGGTCATGATGAACTGCCGCACCAGGAAGATGTTGAAAGCACCGCCGCCTGTCAGATAGGGCAGGATCAGCGGCCAGTATGTGCTGCCAAGGCCCAAAAAGCGCACCCAGCCCACATACAAAGGGATGAGCGTCACGATGGAAGGCAGCAGCAGCGAGGCGATGCACAAGCCGAACACAAAGGCGCGGCCCCTGAAGTACAAGCGCGCGAAGGAGTAACCGCACAGGATGGCGGTGATCGTGCCAAACACCACACAGGGAATCAGGATGGACATGGTGTTGCCCAGGTACTTGAAGTACTCAAACACTTCCAGCGCTTCCGGGTAATTCTGGACAAGCCACCGGCTGGGGAAGAAGCGCAGCGAACCAATCTCCGGGTTGGTCATTAAGGAAGAGCGGAACATCCACCACAGGGGGAACAGCACCAGCAGCGCCAACAGAACCACGGCGCTAAAGGAGAAGATGTCCGCCAGGCGCTCCATCTTTTTTCTGCTTTGAATGCCCATCAGTTGCCACCACTTTCATAAAACAGGATGTTCTTTGAGCCCTTGAACAACACCAGGGTGAACAGCCCGATGAGCACAAAGAAGACAAATGAGATGGCGCTGGCGTAGCTGAGCTCATTGTTGATAAAGCCGGTGCGGTACATCAGGAAGGACATAAAGGTGTACTCCGGGTAGGTGGTGCGGTTGCTGCCCGCGTAAATCAGAGATGGCACCACCACCTGCATGTTCGCGATCAGGCTAAGCAGCACGTTATAGAAAATGATGGGTGACATGAAGGGAAGCGTAATGTGAACAAAGCGCTTCCAGAAGGTGGCGCCATCAATCTCCGCCGCCTCGTGGTACACCCTGGGAACGCTGCCCAGGCCCGCGAGGAAAATGACAATCAGGTTACCGCTGGTCCAAACGGCAATCAATGCCAGGGAGGGGATAATGTACTTTGAGTCAATCAAAAAGCCCGCCCTCGGCTGTCCCAATTGCACCAGCAGCGCGTTGATAACCCCGAAATCCTTGTTGTACAGCAAACCCCAAATCATATAGATGGCCATCGCGGGGATGATGTAGGGCACATAGAAGATAGCCCGGAACAGCCCGCGGCCCCGGATGCTGCGGTTTAACAACATGGCCACCGCAAGGGAATACAGCACGCTGCCGACCACGGTCAGCAAGGCGTAAATAATGGTGACTCGCATGCTGGTCCAGAAGAACATGTCCTTTGTGAACAGGCGGATGTAGTTGTTAAACCCAATGTACAGCGGTTTTGGCATGATCGCTGTCCACTTGAACAAGGACAGCACAAAAACGCTCAACAGCGGCAAATAGGTCAAAAACGTCAATCCAAGGAAGGCGGGAATCAGATAAATTTTGGCCAGCCTTGCCTCGTGGCGGGCCATGGCGGAAGGTTTTACGCGGGTGACAGCCATGCGTCATTCCTCCAAATGTGGTGGCCCGCCCACAAGGAGCGGGCCACCATCAGGGTTTGTTAATTGCCTTGGTTAGCGGCCTTGAGTTGGTCTAAGTGGGCCGTGATCGCCTCGGCGACAGTTGTGTTGCCGCTCCAGGCAGGCGCCAGGATGCTGCTGAGCGCGTCGTTGAAGAGGTTGGTATTGTTGACCCAGTACCAGGAAGTGGGCTTCGCGTTGTTGAAAGCATAGTCGACAACCGCGGTTTTGTACTCATCATAGGGCGGGAAGTTGGGGTTCTCTACCCATTTGCGGGTGAGCGCTTCGTCAGTATAGTAGCTGGAAAGCACGGGCATCCAGATGCCGCCTTCAATCAGGCCCCAGGCGTTTTCTTCACGCGCGTACCACTTGAGCCACTCCATGGCTTCGGCTGGATGCTTGGATGTAGCGAAAGCCACGTTGACACCACCGGTGTTGAGGGTCACCTTATCCTTCATGTAAGGCAGCACGCCCACGCCATAGTCCAGGCCATCGCTGTTCTTGGCCGGCCCCAGCCAGACGCCGACAGACCATTGTCCATTGACGTACATGGCGGTGGATTTATTGACCAGGTCCTGGTCGACATTGGTGGCGGTGTTGGTGCCATACTGCGGCGCCACGTGATGCACCAGGTAGAGGTCCGCGATGCGCTGCAGCGCTTCCATGGCGGCCGGCTCTCCGATGGTGACATTGCCTTCCGCGTCGTACCACGCGCCGCCGTTGGAGACCGACCAGACTTCCAACTGCCAGAAGTCCGGGCAGAGCATGACACCATAGCGTTTGATGTTGTTGGGGTCAAAATCGGGGGACTTGGCATTGTTGCCGTTGACATCAAGGGTCATCTGCTTGGCGATGTCCACGAAGGTGTCCCAATCCCAGGCTTCCTCGGCTTTGGCCGGCGGCGGGGTCACCCCGGCTTCCACAAAGGCCTGACGGTCGTAATACAGCAGCAGCACTTCATTGGCCACTGAATACCCCACCGGCTTTCCGTCAAAGGTGAAAGCAAGGCTGTCCAGCGGCTTGGCTTCGCCTTCGCCATACATGTTGCTCACATCGGCCAGCATGCCCTGCTCAGCCCACATCAGCACAGCGTCCTCGGCCATGATGCCGGTGTCAGGCAAGTTGTTGCCAACAGCGCGGGTGTTCAGGGTGCCGACATAGTCAGCACGGTCAATCTGCACGATTTCCACATGGATTCTATCCTGCTCCTGCTCGAACTTGTCGATGGTTTCCTGCAGGACGCGCACTTCTTCGTTGTCGCCCCACATCGAGTAGGTGATGGTCACGCGTTCGTTCGCGAAAGCCGCCAGCCCCAGGGTGGACAACAGCAGCACAGCCGCCAATGCCAAAGCCAGAATGTTCCGAATACCTTTCATAATGCTCCTCCTATTTATTTGTATGCACAGCGTGCATTACTTCATGTTCACCCAGACACGCATCTCCCCTTCGCCCCGGTTGCCCCAGTAGCGGTAGGGAATGAAGCGGGCCTCACAGGGACTGGTGTCAGGGGTTGTTGAGGTGTACAGCTCCCCTTGCCAGGACTGTTCATTCAATCGCAAGCCTTGCGCGACCAGCACCGGCAGCCCGTCAAACAAGTCAGATGGTTCTTCTGTAACAACCTGGTCACTTACATAGAGGCCGGACAGGTGAGTGCCATTGTCCTTCTCCTCCAGACAGTAGACTTCATATCCCCGCATCAGGCAGCACTTGCCGCCGCCCTGGGACACTGCGGGGTGGGCGTACAGCCAGCGGGTGATGGGCATCAGCCGATACGGATAGGCGGCAGCGCCGCCAGGATGCCGCAGCTGCGCTGTGCCCTGCCGGTATTCCTCGCCATTGAGCATCAAGGTAAAGCCGGAGGGAACGCGCAGCTTGACTGTCATCGGCGGCCCATCCAATTGCAGTGTGAACTCCTCGCCCTGCTTGTTCAGCGAGGCCTTGATTCCCTGGTCCTCAAAAGCGCTGGCGATATGCGTCATTACATACAGCGCCTTGTCCTCATCCAGCGCGTAGATAGAGCCGGACAGCGATGGCAACGTACGCGCGACATTGGGCGGGCAGCATGCGACGCCAAACCAGCTCTGCCTCGTCGCGTGAACATGGCCCAAGGTGACGTTGTTCTTTGTGTTCACCGGCACAACTTCCAGCGGATTCACGTAGAAAAAGTGTTTGCCATCCGCCGCCATGCCGGCAAGGACCGTGTTGTACAGCGCGCGCTCCCAGGTGTCATAATATGAGACTTCGCTGGTCATCTTCGCCATGCGGTGCGAAAACATCATCAGCCCGATGGAGGCGCAGGTCTCGCAGTACATGGTGTCATTGGGTAAGTCGTAGTCGGTGGTGAAACGCTCGCCAAAGCTGGAGGAACCGATGCCGCCGGTGACATACATGCGCTTGGTACGCACATTGTCCATCAGCTTTTTGCAGGCGTCACACAGCGCGGTTTCGCCGGTAATCCGCCCGGCGTCCGCCAAGGCGGAGTAGAGGTACATCGCCCGCACCGAATGCCCTTCAGCCGTATCTTGCTCCCGCACCGGCGCGTGTGCCTGGAAATACTTGTTGTCAAAGCGCTTCATGTCTTCCCAGACCCACTCATGCTCTTTGTCCTGGCGCTCCATATCGAGGTAGTTCTCCCCCACGCCGCGGACATTGATGAAATGCAGCGCCAAGTCGAAACAGAACCGCTCTCCTGTGTGCTCATACAGCCGGATGAGGGCCAGCTCAACCTCCGGATGGCCGGGGTAGCCCGGCTTGTCCATGAAATAGTTATGCAACTGGCGGGCCACCTTCAACGCGATGTCCAGCACCTTGGTTTTTCCGGTTGCCTTGGCGTATGCCACAGCGGCCTCAATGAAATGGCCATCGCAGTACAGTTCGTGCCCTTCCATCAGGTTGGTGTAGCGTCTGTGCGGTTTTTCCAGGGTGTAATAGGTGTTGAGGTAGCCGTCTTGCGCCTGGGCCCGGCTAATCAGGTCGATCGCCTCATCAGCCATGGCTTCCAATGTGGGGTCGGCCTGCACCGCCAGGACATAGGCCACAGCCTCCAGCCATTTGTACAGGTCGGTATCCTGGAAGACCATGCCGCCATGGCGTTCTTTAATGTCACCCGCAGCCGCCTTGAAATTGCGAATGCAATAGCTGCGCTCAGCGCCCGGTACACGGTCATGCAGAATCTCCCACTGGTAAGGAAGCACAACCGTCCTCACCAGTTCAATGCGTTTTTGCCAGACAGGGTCGTTGATTCGGGCTTTGGTAAACGGGATAAAATTCAACATCAACTTTACCTCTATTTGGTTATCTTTTAACCACCGTTTCGATTTTACCTGTGATTTTTGTCCTTGTCAAGAACGAGAATCACATATTTACTGGTAAACAAAGGTTAATATTTTGACTTTTTGAGCCGCTGATGCTTGACCGAAGACAATTGATGATTTATTGTAAGCATGGAAAAAGGGGGGTTACCATGGCAACGATGCGGGATATCGCGCAGTTAACCGGGGTGTCCACTGCAACGGTTTCGCATGTAGTGAACGGCACCAAGCGCCTGTCACCTGAAACCACTCGCATGGTGATGGATGCCGTGCGTGCGCTGGGGTATAAGCTGCCTTCCACGGGCCGCGCGCCTTTGGATCAGACATCAGCGCCCATTGGCGTGCTGGTGGAAGATGTGCGCTGCTTTCCAAGCCCTGACATCCTCTGCGGCATCGCGGAAGCCCTGGAAAACCATCAACGGCGGATGCTTGTCCATGATTTGCATCTGTATGAAAAGCTGTATAACCAATATGAACTGATCGGGGCTTATCGCGAGCAGATCAACAAGGGAATCAGCCTGTTGGCAGAAGGGCACGCGGCCGGCGTCATCTATGTCGCGATGCACGACCGGCACCTGGATGGCCTCATTGACGCCTCCGGCAAACCCTTGGTCTTCGCCTATTCCCTGGGTGCGGCCAGCGATTCCTATGTGACGTATGCCAACAAGGAAAGCGCGTCCGACGCGGCGCGGCACCTGATTGGCCTGGGCCATAAGCGCATCGCGGTCATCGCGGGCCACCCGCACTCCTTCCCGGCGATGAAGCGCTTAAGCGGTTTTCTCATCGCCATGCAGGAGGCGGGATTGAGCATCCCAGAACCTTATCTGGCCTATGGGAACTGGGAATACGACTCCGGGTACGAGCGCATGCTTGGATTATTGAAGCTGCCCGAGCCGCCCACAGCCGTCTTCGCGATGAACGACTACATGGCGGCCGGCGCCCTGCACGCCGCGCTGGACAGCGGCCTTGAGGTGCCTGAAGATTTGTCCGTGATTGGTTTTGACAACCGGGAATCCAGTAGTTTTCTTCGCCCACAGCTGACCACTTACGATTTACCGGTCAGGGAAATCGGCCGCCAGGCGGCGAACACCTTGATGCAGATGCTGTCCTCGCCGGGAGCATCGCCCCAAAGCATCGTTTTGCCCTGTACCTTCATTCACAGGCAGTCCACAGGCAGCCCACGTGAATTTACGGTGAAGGAACGCCGTTCAAGCTAAGACTAAGTCTACAAATTATTGTCTTCATAAAATGCAACGAGTGGAAATTGCCTTTCCACTCGTTACACTGATTTCTAAGAGAATTCTATTACTTACTTGTCTTGCTCAAAACGGATCACATTCCAGGAAAGCGCGGGCACGCGGATGGTGAACTTGCCGTCATCCAGTTTCCCATGCTTGCCTTTGGCTGGCGCCACATTGTCCGGCTGATCCTCCGTATTCACGGCCTTGACATCGTCATGGTGCAGCACCAGGTGCTCCGCCTTCTTCAGCTTGCCAAAGGCGCGCAGGTCGACGCTCAGTTCGATGTCTTCCGCCAGGTCGCGATTGACCGCGAAGATGGTGAGGCTGCCGTCATCCCCCAGGGTGGCGGTGGCGTCCAGCAGCGGCACATCCGTGTAATCCTTGCAGTCATAGGTGGGGCTGTCCACGATGGGGCGCAGCGCGGTGCCGCGGCCATATTTGCTGGCCTGCATCAACGGCCAGTAGATGGTCTGCGCCCAGGCGCCGCCGCCGTTCCTGGTCATGATGGGCGCGATGACGTTGACCAATTGCGCCATGCAGGCCACCTTAACTCGGTCAGCGTTGCGCAGCATGGTGATGAGCATGCTGCCCACCAGCAGCGCGTCTTCAAAATTGTAGATGTCTTCCAGCAGCGGCAGCGCCTGGCCCCACTTGTCACGCTTGACGATGTCGCGGTCCTGCTGGTTGGAGTGGTACCACACATTCCACTCATCAAAGGACAGCATCAGCTTTTTCTTGCTGTGCTTCTTGCCGCCCACCGCGTCGCAGATGGAGACCACGGTCTTGATGAACGCGTCCATGTCCATGCTGCGCGCCAGGAAGCCGGGGGTGTCCCCGGTGGGGTTGCCATAGTAGCGGTGAATGGAGACGTAGTCCACCTGGCCATAGCACAGGTCCAGCATCTCATATTCCCAGGCGCCGAAGGTGGGCATGTCATGGGCGGAGGAACCGCAGGCCACCAGTTCGATGGAGGTGTCCACCGCCTTCATCAGCTTGCCGGCCTCATTGGCGATGCGGCCATATTCATAGGCCGTCTTCTGCCCCATCTGCCAGGGGCCGTCCATCTCGTTGCCCAGGCACCACAGCTTGATGTCAAAGGGGTCCTTCGCGCCGTTTTTGATGCGCAGGTCGGACCAGTAGGTGCCCCCTTTGTGGTTGGCGTACTCGACGATGTTGCGCGCGGAATCTGGCCCCTTGGTGCCCAGGTTGACAGCGTACATCACCTCGGTCTTGGCGTCCTTGGCCCAGTCCACAAACTCATGCAGACCCACCTCATTGGTTTCGGTGGTGGCCCAGGCCAGGTCCAGCCGATGGGGGCGGGACGAACGCGGGCCGATTGAATCCTCCCAGTTGAAGCCGGACACAAAGTTGCCGCCGGGATAGCGCACCACTGGCACATCCAGCTTTTTGACCAGGTCAATGACATCGCGGCGGAAGCCGTGCTTGTCCGCGGTGGGGTGTCCGGGCTCATAGATGCCGCCATAGACAGCTCGTCCCAAGTGCTCGATGAAGGAACCATACAGGCGCTTGTCCACCTGCCCGATGGCATAGTCACGGTCCAGGATCATCCTCGCTTTTTTCATGGTCGATCTGCTCCTACTGCATATTTTGCCCCACAGGGGGTCATTTCGGGGTCCGGGTGCGCTCCATTAACGTTAATGTAAATCTCGACTCCTCATTGATACTATAAATATCAGTTTATGGCAAGTGGCAAAGAATAGATTTTTTCCTGCTTCTTTGTCCAATTTGGTTTCAACACCGCTTAGGCGGTGTGCCCGCAGCTGCCGCGGCAGGTCAAATAAACCGGAAAGATGAT
>JAAYLK010000054.1 GCA_012521895.1 Clostridiales bacterium | reverse complement strand
GCTGAAAATACGCCACCATCACCAGGAGGTCGTCCTCCTCCATGGCCAGGGCCTGGCTTTCCCGCAGATCCTTCATCCCCTGCTCATCCATTTCGCGGAAGCCATTCAAGACCGGCGGCAATTCCGGCTCAAAGGCAGCCATTTTCAGGCTGTCCGGCAGGTCAAAGCCGGCCTCGCGGGATTCCACGGGGTTGAGCAGGTAGCCTTTGGCTTTGTCCACATCCTCCGGGGACAAATTCCCCTGCAGCACAAACACCCGCGCGGTGCGCACCAGGGGCTTGTCGCCCAGGGTTTGCATCTGCAGGCACTGGGCCGCGGAGTCCGCCCGCTGGTCAAACTGCCCGGGCAAATATTCCAGGGCGAAGGCGCAGGCGTCCTCAGGCAGCTTCAACTCCCGGCTCACAGTGTCCAAGGGGGGCTCGGAGAACACCGTGGGGATGGCGGCTTCAAATTCCGCCGGGCTTAGGCCTTCCACGTCATAGCGGTTGATGACGCGCACGGAGCGCAGGCCCTCCAGCCCGGCAAACTGGGTCAGTTCCGCCAGCAGGTTGCTGGCCTCAAAGGCCAGGCCTTCCCTTTTTTCAACGAATACGCGCTGTACCATATGTCCCTCCCACAGCCCGGGCCCCGATGTCGCCCCGGCACCGCATCCCTTCAAAGTGCACCAGTTGAATGGCCGCGTAGGCCTTGTCAATCGCCGTGTTCAAATCAGCGCCGGTGGCGGTCAGGCTCATCACCCGGCCCCCGGCGGTCACCAGCTGCCCATCCTTCTGCGTTACCCCGGCGTAGTCCACCATGGCGTCGGGCTGCTGATTCAGGGTAATGGGAAAACCCTTTTCAAACGCGCCCGGATAGCCCTTGGACGCCAGCACCACACAGCAGGAGGATGCTTTTGAAAACACCAAATCCGCTTCCTTGAGCGTGCCGTTTCGCACCGCCAGCATGGCAGCAAGCAAATCGCTTTTCAGCAGCGGCAGCACGGCCTGGGTCTCGGGATCACCCAGGCGGGCGTTGTACTCCAGCACCCTGGGGCCGTCCTGTGTCAGCATCAGGCCAAAGAAAAGGCAGCCCGAAAAGGGGCAGCCCGCTTGTTCCATCGCCCGGATGGTGGGCAGGAAGATGGTCTCCATGGCCTGCTTGGCGACGGCCTCCGTGTACAGGGGGTTGGGCGCGATGGCGCCCATGCCACCGGTGTTCATGCCCTGGTCCTTGTCTATTGCCCGCTTGTGGTCCATGGCCGACAGCAGGGGCACGATGGCCTTGCCATCGGTGAAGGCCAGCACGGAGACCTCAGGCCCTTCCAGAAACTCCTCAATGACCACCCGGCTGCCGCTGTCGCCAAAGGCGCGACCCACTAACATGTCTTTGAGTGCTTGCTCCGCTTCCTGCCTCGTTTGCGCAATCACTACGCCCTTGCCTTTCGCCAGGCCGTCCGCCTTGATGACCAGGGGCAGGGGCTGGTTTTTTACGTAGTCCAGGGCGGGCTCCAGGGCCTCAAAGGCCGCAAAGCGCGCGGTGGGGATGCCGTGCTTTCGCATCAATTCCTTGGAAAACACCTTCGATGACTCGATCCTTGCGGCTTTTTTATCCGGCCCAAAGCAGGGGATGCCGGCAGTTTCCATCGCGTCCACCATGCCCAGGGCCAGCGGGTCATCCGGGGTGACCACGCAAAAATCAATCTGATATTCCTTCGCCGTTTGCACTGTGCCCGGCACGTCCAGCACATCGCCCGGCAGGCAGACGGCTTCTTTCATGCCCGGGTTGCCCGGCAGGGCATACACGGTGTCCGCCAGCAGGCTTTTGCTGATGGCCTTCACCACCGCGTGCTCACGCCCGCCCGAACCAAGCACCAAAATCTTCATCAACAACTCCTCAATGGTGGAACAAACGGAGGCCGGTCCGCGCCATCACCATGCCGTATGCGTCGCAGCGGGCGATCACTTCATCATCGCGGATGGAGCCGCCCGGCTGGGCGATATAGGACACGCCGGATTCCCTGGCGCGCAGGATGCTGTCATCAAAGGGGAAGAAGGCGTCGCTGGCAAGCGATACACCGCTTTGTTTGTCCAGACAAGCCCGCTTCTCATCCTCCGTCAGGTACTCCGGCTCACGGGTGAAGATGCCCTGCCAGCCGCCTTTTCCAAATTGCGCTTTGGCGCGCTTGGACAAGAAGACGTCCACCGCGTTGTCGCGGATGGGCCGGGCAAGCCCCTTCACAAAGGGCAGGTTCAGGCTTTTCTCATGCTGGCGCAGCAAAAACAGGTCAGCCTTGTCCCCCGCCAGGCGCACGCAGTGCACGCGGGATTGCTGCCCAGCCCCCACGCCGATGGCCTGCCCATCCAGGGCGTAACACACGGAGTTGGACTGGGTGTATTTGAGGGTGATCAGCGCCACCAGCAGGTCCTGGACGGCGGCTTCGGGCAGGGTCTTGTTTTTTGTGACGATGTTGGACAGAAGCTTCCGGTCAATCACCGCGTCGTTGAAACCCTGTTCCAGCGTGATGCCAAAGACCTGACGTTTTTCCAGTTTTTCCGGCACATAATGCGCGTCTATCTCAATGACGCTGTAGTTGCCCCCGCGCTTGGTTTTCAAGATTTCCAGGGCCTCGGGCAGGTAGCCCGGGGCGATGACGCCGTCGGAAACCTCCCTCGCAATCAGCCGGGCGGTGGTGACATCACAGGGATGACTCAAAGCGATGAAATCCCCAAAGGAGCACAGGCGGTCCGCCCCGCGGGCCCGGGCGTAGGCGCAGGCCAGGGGCGAGTCATTGAGGCCTTCCATGTCCTCCACAAAGAAGGCGCGCGCCTGGGCCGCGTTCAAAGGCTTGCCGATGGCGGCGCCCGCGGGGCTGACGTGCTTAAACGAGGCGGCCGCGGGCAGGCCGGTGGCTGCTTGCAGGGCCTTCACCAATTGCCAGGCGTTGAGCGCGTCCAGAAAGTTGATGTAGCCGGGCCTGCCGTTGATTACGCGCAGGGGCAGGTCGCCGCCGCCTGCCATGAACAGCCTGGCCGGGGCCTGGTTGGGGTTGCAGCCGTATTTCAGCGCCAGTTCCTTCATGCTTGCCCTCCTGTCTCATGGCGGTTGAAGCGGACATCCTCATGTTTTCCCGTTTTCAGGTCGGTCTTGCGCACATACAGCGCCACCCTGTTGTCGGGGCTCAAGGCCTGCCAAAGATTATTTGCGAACTCCTTCATGTTTTCCGGGATTGCCACCCTGCGCGGCTCCCCGCGGAAAGAAGGCAGGGGCCTGCCGTCGGTCTCATAGGTGTGGATGAAGTGGCCAACCCCGGGAAGCGGCTCATATTCATAGAAAAACCGCTCGCAGGTCTGCCCCGAATCATCCCCCGCTCGCAGGATGGACAGGGCGTACTTCCCTTCTTCCTTAAACTTGACGAGGCCGGAAATGCGCGGGGTGTAGTTGGGCGCGTCCGGCTCAAAATGGCGTTTGCGCAGAGCCGATTCAAAGCTGCCGCCCAGGATGAGTTCGTCCACGATGGTGTCGGTCTGGTCGCCGTTGGTCAGCACCAGGCAATCTTTCACAAAAAGCTGGGGCCGGTACAAAATCAGGGAGGCATCCTCCACCTTTTCTTCAACAAAGGGACGGATGGCAAAGCCCTCCGGGTCCTTCACAAACACCCGGTTGCGGGAATTCTCGCTGCGGCCCATGATGAAGTAGGCGGACAGCAGCTGCCCCGAAGGCGTGTAACCGATGATGATGCCGCGCCCCGGATAGGGGTTGCCCCTCACAAGGTCAAAAACTTGCTTCACCACGCTGTTTCCTTTCCCGGTTCATTGTCCGGCACACCATTTCCACCGCCTTGGGCAGGATGACCCACTCAGCCTGCTCCATCACCCGGCGCTGCAAACTTTCCGGGCTGTCATTTTTTTGAACCTTTACCGCTTTTTGCAGCAGGATAGGCCCGCCGTCGGGCACCGCGTCCACCAGGTGGATCGTGGCCCCGGTTAACTTCACGCCACGCTTCACCGCCGCCTCATGCACCTTCAGGCCATACATGCCCGCCCCGCAAAAGCTGGGGATGAGCGAGGGGTGGACATTCAAAATGGGCTTGCCGCAATGCTTGATAAATTTAGGGCTTAAGATGGTCAAAAAGCCGGCCAGCACCACCACCTCAATGGCGTGTTCATCAAAGGCTTTCAGCACCCTGTCCTCAAATTCCGCGTCTTTCCGGTTGATTTCAAAGGCCTTTACCCCGGCTTTTTGCGCCCGCTCCAGGGCATAGGCCCCCGGCCTGTCGGCGATGACCAGTTCAATCTGCCCGCTTTTCAGTTTTCCGCTTTCCTGCGCGTCCAGCATGGCCTGTAAATTGCTGCCGCCGCCGGAGACCAGCACGGCGACCTTCGCCCTGTCCCTTAGCAAAACGTCACCCCGTCCTCCCCGGTCCGCACCTCACCCATGATGAAGGGCGCTTCCCCGGCGTTTTTAAGAGCATTCAGCGCCTTGTCCGCCTCCAAATTGGGCACCACCAGGCACAGGCCCACGCCCATGTTGAAGGTGGCATACATTTCCTCCTCCGGGATGCCGCCGGTTTTGGCAATCAGCTCAAAAATGGGCAGCCTCGGCAGGCTCTTCTTGTCCACCGCCGCGCACAGGCCCGGTGTCAGCGCGCGGGGCAGGTTCTCATAAAAGCCGCCGCCGGTGATGTGGGCAATGCTGCGGACGGCCGCGCTTTCCATCGCCGCCAAAGCCGGTTTCACATAGATGCGCGTGGGGCGCAGCAGGGCCTCGCCCAGGCTCTCCCCGAGGAAATCCACAGGCTTTGTCAAATCCGCCTGCTCCACGTTCAGCACCTTGCGCGCCAGGGAAAAGCCGTTGGAGTGCAGGCCGCTGGAGGGCAGGGCGATCAGCACATCCCCCGCCTGCGCGCTGTCGGGATTCAGCATCTTTTCCTCATCCACGATGCCGACGGCGAAGCCGGCCAGGTCGTATTCATTTTCCGCGTACAGCCCGGGCATCTCGGCGGTCTCCCCGCCAATCAGGGCGCAGCCGGCCTGGACGCAGCCCTCGGCGACGCCTGACACGATGGCGGCCACCTTTTCAGGCACATTCCTGCCCACCGCCACATAGTCCAAAAAGAACAAGGGTTTGGCGCCCGCGCAGATGATGTCGTTGACGCACATGGCCACGCAGTCTATGCCGATGGTCTCATGCCTGTCCATCAAAAAAGCCAGCTTCAGCTTTGTGCCCACGCCGTCGGTGCCCGACACCAGCACCGGTTTTTTCATACCTGAAAGGTCCGGGGCGAACAGGCCGCCAAAGCCGCCCAGGCCCGACAGCACGCCCGGAATCCGGGTGCGCGCCACCGAATCCTTCATCAGTTCCACCGCCCGGTAGCCCGCGTTGATGTCCACCCCGGCTGCTTTGTAGCGCTCGCTGTTGCTTTTCATCTCATCCTCCAACGCGCATCAGGCGCTGCGCGTACTTCTCCCGCTGGCTCACCCGCGGCGGGTGGGTGGGGTAACTGCCGTCAAAGCAGGCGGTACACAGCCGTTCCCTGGGCAGGGGTTTGGCGATGCCCTTCACGCCCTCCAGGCTTAGATAGCCCAGGCTGTCCGCCCCAATCAGGTCGCGGATTTCCTCTGTCGTGTACTTGCAGGCGATCAGATGCTCGCGCGACTTGATGTCGGTACCGTAGTAGCAGGGGTTGATAAAGGGCGGGGAGGTGATGCGCATGTGCACTTCCGTCGCCCCCGCTTTTCGCAGCAGCCTCACAATCTCCCTTGATGTGGTGCCGCGCACGATGGAATCATCCACCAGCACGATCCGCTTGCCGCGCACCACGGCGGAGAGGGGGTTCAATTTGATGTGCACCCCGGCCTTGCGCGTGTTCTGCGCGGGCTTGATGAAGGTGCGGCCGATGTACTTGTTTTTGATGAAACCCAGGCCGTAGGGGATGCCGGAAGCCCTGGCATAGCCGATGGCGCCGTCGATGCCCGAGTCCGGAACGCCCACCACCAGGTCGGCTTCCACCGGGTGTTCTTTCGATAAGAATTCGCCCGCGCGCACACGGGCCTCATGCACCGACACCCCGTCAATCACGGAATCGGGCCGGGCGAAATAGATGTACTCAAACACGCACAGGCTTTGCTTGTGTGTCTGGCAGTGGGTCGTGATGCTGGTCAGGCCTTCATCGGTGATGACCACGATCTCACCCGGTTCCACGTCGCGCACAAAGCTGGCGCCCAGCACGTCCAGGGCGCAGGGTTCTGACGCCGCCACATAGGTGCCGTCCTCCTTGACGCCAAGGCAGAGGGGGCGCAGGCCCATGGGCCCGCGCACGGCAATCAGCTTCTTGGTGGTCATCACCACCAGGGTATAGCTGCCTTCCAATTGCCCCATCGCGCGGGAGATGGCGGCCTCGGTGGAGGGCGCGGTCAGCCGCTCCTTGGTGATGAGGCCGGAGATGACCTCGGCGTCAGAGGTCGTGTGGAAGATAAAGCCCTCGTCCTCAAAGCGGTCGCGCAAGCTGCCGTAGTTCACCAGGCTGCCGTTGTTGGCCAGGGCCAGGCGGCCCTTGCGGTGGGCGATCACCAGCGGCTGGATGTCCATCCGCCCCGCCTTTTCATCCAGGCCATAGCGCACATGGCCCACCGCCATCCGCCCCTCGCCCAGGGCCAGGAGGGCGCCTTCTGTCATCACCTCGCTGGCCAGGCCCGTGTCCGTGTGCAGGCGGAAAAGGCCCTGGTCATTGACGGCGATGCCGCAGCTGTCCTGCCCGCGGTGCTGCAAGGCGCACAGGCCCAGGTAGGCGTCATGGGCGACCGGCCCGGTCTGCTTCGCGAAAACCCCGATGACGCCGCATTCTTCGTGGAAATCAGCCATTGCTTGCTTTGCTCCCCAGAATCCTGTCGGCCAGCTCCATCGCCTGGACGGAGCGGTCTTTGTCGTAGGCGCGCATGTTGCCGCTGGAGATTTCGTCCATCAGCACCACCTTCCCGTCCACCCGGCCAAACTCCAGCTTGATGTCGTACAGCTCCAGGCCTTTGCTGCCCAGCTCGTCCGCCACCAGTTTTGTGACGCGCCGGGTTTGTTCCGCGATGCTGTCGTACTCCGCTTCCGTCATGATGTGAAGCGCCGCCAGCGCGTCCTTGGTGATGAGGGGGTCGCCCTTGGCGTCGTCCTTAATCGTCATTTCAACATAAGCGTCCAATTTCGCGCCGTTTTTGATGTAGGCGCCGTAGCGCCGGATGAAGCTGCCCACCGCGCGGTAGCGGCAGATGACCTCCACCCCCTTACCAAAGGGCACGGCTTTCAGCACTTCCATTTCTCCCTTGTCCAGGTCTGCGGAAACAAAATGGGTGGGGATGCCCGCTTCTTTTAAGAGTTTGAAGAAACGCGCCGTTACCGCCAGGTTCTTCCGGCCCATGCCATCAATGCTCAGCCCCACCGTGTTGGCGCCCGGGTCAAACACGCCGTTTTCCCCCGTGACATCGTCCTTGAATTTCAAGAGGCAGTGGCCATTCGCCAGCTGGTAGACGTCCTTGGTTTTCCCGGTGTAGATCAGTTGCCCTTGTGTCATGTTGCTTCTCCTGACCGCTCGTTTTGCAGCGCTTCATTGGCCATGATGGCTTCCCGCTCCATGGTTTCGCGTTGTTTTGCCAGTTTGTTTTTCAGGGTTTCATCAGTGATGCCCAGCATCTGGGCGCACAGGTGGGCGGCGTTGGCAGCGCCGTTGACAGCCACTGTGGCCACCGGGATGCCCGGGGGCATCTGCACCGTGGACAGCAGGGCGTCCAGCCCGCCCAGGTCCCCGGACTTCACCGGCACGCCCACCACCGGCAGCGTGGTGTTGGCCGCGATGGCGCCGGCCAAATGGGCGGCCATGCCCGCCAGCGCGATGATGGCGCCAAAGCCGTTCTCCCGCGCGGAGAGGGCGAAGTCCCGCACCAATTCCGGCGTGCGGTGGGCGGAAGCCACCATCACCATGTGGGGGATGCCATAGGACGAAAGCACATCCACCGCCTTCTGGGCGATTTGCCAATCGCTCTTGCTGCCCATGATGATCGCGACTTTTTTCATGTGAACTTCCCTTTCAAATACAAAGGGGCGGCCCGGAGAACAAGCAGCCCGTTGTCGTTTATTTGTCGGAGCCTTCAAAACAAAAGAAAAAGCCCCGCACATTGATGGTAGCGCCTTGCGGGGCAAAAGTCAACGAATTTACGAACTTTTTATAATTCTAACAATTTAATGTTCGTGTTTTTAGGGCTTGAGGTTGATTCCGTCCGGTTTCTTGCCTGATTGTTCGCAAAAAGACGAACATTCTCTCCTCAAGCTTGTCGCAGGGGTTTCAGCGCGCCGCTCCAGGCGACCAGCTGGTCCAGGGTGGTGGTCAGGCTGTCGGCCTGGTGGGCCTGGGGCTTGAAGGCGGAGAAGTTCTCAAAGTCCTGGTAGAGGCTCAGCTGAACCTGGCTGCGCACGTCGGCCAGCTGCAGTTCCCCGGCGATCAGGCGCAGCTGCTCCACCGCGCGCACGCCATAGGCGCTGCCGTAGGAAACAAAGGCCACGGCCTTGTTGTTCCATTCCTGGTAGAGGAAGTCCAGGGCGTTCTTCAGCGCGGCGCCCGGGGCGTGGTTGTATTCCGGGGTAATGATGACATAACCGTCATACTGGGCAATCAGCTTAGCCCAGGCCTTGGTGTGCTCATTGGCGTACTGGGCGTAGCCGGCGGGAACCGCCTCATCCAGCAGGGGCAGGTTGATTTCCTTCAGGTCAATCAGGTCAAACTGCGCGTCGCCGCGCTGCTTCGCCTGGTTCATCACCCATTGCGCCACCTGTTCGCCGTTGCGGCCGGGCCTGGTGCTGCCAAGGATCACTGCGATTTTCAACATAAAAAAGTACTCCCATGGTGTTTATTCATTCTTGTTGGTCAACCAACAAAGACATTATGTCCAACAAAGCCGGCCCTTAAACACCCAACAACCCACCGTTTCCGGTTTGTCTGAACGCGGAGAAAACGCTATACTACAGGGCAATGAAAGGGTGTTTCCTACCGCATGAATGTACTGATTAAACCGGTCTCCGGGGCCTGCAACCTGCGCTGTACCTACTGCTTTTATTTTGATGAAATGGCAAACCGCGCTGGCGGCATCTACGCGCCCATGACCGAGCAGACCGCAAAGGCCGTCATCCGCCGGGCTTTAACCTTTGCCGATGGCCCCGTCACCTTCGCCTTCCAGGGCGGGGAGCCCACCTTGGCGGGCGCCGATTTCTACCGCCACTGGGTGGCAGAAGTCAATAAACGCAACCACCGCGGGCTGCCTGTCACCTACGCCTTGCAGACCAATGGCTACCACCTGGAAGAAGACCTGCTGGATGTGCTCCATGACAACAGGTTCCTGGTGGGCGTGTCCCTGGATGGCACACAGGCTTTGCACGACCGGTACCGCCGCACCGCAAACGGCCAAGCCACCCATGAGCAGATCTTGAACACGATTTCCAAATTAAAAGACAAAGGCATCGACTACAACGTGCTGTGCGTGGTGGACAAGGGCGTGGCGATAGAAGGCGCCGCGGTTTATGAGGCCCTCAAACGCCATGGCTACCTCCAGTTCATCCCCTGCATGGAGCCGCTGGAAGAAACCGGCCAGCCCCCGGCGCTGGACGCCCTTTCCTACGGCAGGTTCCTGGTGGACCTCTTTGACCGCTATGAACAGGACTTCAAAAGCGGGCACTATGTCAGCCTCAGCCCCTTTGACAACTGGATCCAGATGCTGCGCGGCCTGCCCTCCGGCGCCTGCGGGCTCAACGGCTTTTGCTTCCCCAACTATTTGATTGAAAGCGACGGCAGCGTCTACCCCTGTGATTTCTATGCCCTGGATGATTGCCTGCTGGGCAATGTCAACGAGGAAAGCTTTTATGCCCTGGAGAAGCACCCGCGGCTGGTTCAATTCCTTAATGAATCCCGCAAGGCCGATCCCGCCTGCCTTTCCTGCCGATGGCTTACGATTTGCCGGGGCGGCTGCAAGCGGGAGCGCCAGCAGGGGCCATACGCGCCCTTGAAACGCAACCGCTTATGTGAAGGCTTTCTGCACTTCTTCAATGAATGCTATGACCGCTTGCAAGCCCTGGCAAACATCCCGGTCACCAAAGCACCGGTGCAAACATAAAAAACAACAACCCCGCATGCTCGCGGGGTTGCGTCGTGTAAAGCCGCTAAACGCTTATTTCACCGTGGTCTTTTTCACCTCATAGCCCAGCTTGCTGATCTTCTGCTGAATGTCCTCAATGGCTAGCTTGCTGTCGTCAAAGTCCACCTTCACCTTGCTGGAGTTGAAGGAGACGTTCAGCGTGTCCTTGTCGATGCCGTCCAGGCCCTTGAGCGCGCCTTCAATCTTGGCAAGGCAGGAGGGGCAGGTCAGGGTTTCCAGTTGGAGGGTCGCTTTTTTCATTTTGTTGCTCCTTTTCGTTCTATTCGTTCTGTTGAGAGTTTATCACATGTTCGGCTTGTACCGCAGCAGCCTCATGCCATTGAGGATCACCACCAGGATGCTGCCCTCATGCACCAGCATGCCGATGGACATGTTCATCCAGGTGCTGAAGAAAACGGAAAACAGCAGCACCAGCACCACGCCGATGGCGATGACGATGTTTTGCTTCATGTTGCGGGCTGTCGCCTTGGTCAGGCCCAGAGCGTGAGGCAGGCGGCTAAAGTCGGAGTTCATCAGCACCACATCGCTGGTTTCAATGGCCACGTCCGTGCCGCTGCCCATCGCGATGCCAATCTGCGCCAGGGCCAGGGAGGGGCTGTCGTTCACGCCGTCGCCCACGAAGGCCACGATGTACCCCTTGCTTTGCAAGTCCATCAGGAAGGCGGCCTTGTCCTCGGGCAGCATGTTGCCGTGCGCCTGCGTCAGCCCCAATTCTTTGGCCACCAGGTCCACCGTGCCCTGGTTGTCCCCGGACAGCAGCACCAGGTTCTTCACGCCCATTTTCTTGAGCTTGGCCAGGTCTTCCCTGACCTTGGGGCGCAGCTGGTCGCGGATGCCCACCAGGGCCTGAAGCTGGCCGTCCACGCTGGTCAGCACCAGGGAATTACCCTCTTTTTCAAATTGTTCTATGTCTTTTTGGGCTTCCTCCGACAGGTGGACGCCCTCCTGGTTCATCAGCGCGGCATTGCCCACCGCCACGCGCTTTCCGTCCACCATGGCCACAATGCCGCCGCCCTTGACCACGTCGGTCTGGTCCACGGGGTACAGCGCGGTTTCGTTCAGATGCTCCACGATGGCGCGCGCCAGGGGGTGGTCGGACTGGCTCTCGACGCTGGCCAGGTAAGAGCGGGTTTTGCTGGTGTCCTCGGTGTACAGCTTGACGGCGGCCACCTTGGGCGCGCCCTGGGTGAGGGTGCCGGTCTTGTCAAAAATCATGGTGTCCACGCGGGAGAAGTCATGGATGACCTCGCTGCCCTTGAGCAGCACGCCATGGCGGGCGCCGTTGCCGATGCCGGCCACGTTGGACACCGGCACGCCGATGACCAGGGCCCCGGGGCAGCCCAGCACCAGGATGGTGATGGCCAGTTCGATGTTGCGGGTAATCAGCCACACCACAAAGCCCAGCACCAGCACGGCGGGCGTGTACCACTTTGAGAAGCGGTCGATGAAGCGCTCGGCCTCGGATTTTTTGTCCTGGGCCTCCTCCACCAATTCGATGATGCGGCCAAAGGTGGTGTCCTCGCCCACGCGCTGGGCCTCGATGTGCAGGGTGCCGTTGTCCAGGATGGTGCCGGCGAACACCTGGGAGCCGACCGTTTTTCCAGCGGGCAGCGGTTCGCCGGTGATGCTGGCCTCGTTGACATGGCCCTCGCCAAACAGCACCACGCCGTCCACGGGCACCTTGGCCCCGGTCAGCACGCGCAGGATGTCGCCGATGCCCACCTCGTCAATGTCCACTTCCTCAAAGCTGCCGTCTTCCATCTGCTTGAGAGCACTCTCGGGCGCCATTTCGGTCAGCTCGCGGATGGCGGAGCGGGTCTTGTTCAGCGTCCTTTGCTCCAGGTAATCCCCAAACAGGAAGAGGAAGGTGACGATAGCGGATTCCTCGTAATTGCCGATGATGAAGGCGCCAATCACCGCGATGGTGACCAGGACGTCGATACTGACCACCTTGACCCGCAAAGCCTGGAAGGCCTGGATGGCAATGGGCGCGACCCCGATGATGGAAGCGATCAGCAGCGCCCACTTGGCCACGGGCTCAAAGTGGAAGGCATAGTGGCTGGTGAAGGCCGCGATGATCAACACGGCGCTGACCAGGGTAATCTTCCGTTTGTTCTTTAAGATAAAGCGCTGCATGGGTTCCTCCTTTTGTAAAACGCCGGGGTGTCCGCTGCCGGATAACCTTAGGCGTGGTAAGCCCGGTCCAGTTGTTGAAGCATCACATAGACCGCTTCATAACTTTCACACACGTCGCCGGGCACTTCGTAGTTGTTGGTGATCTTTCTCATATTGGCAAATTCTTCGTCCAGTTGCGGCGTTTTGCGGCCGGCATCCTTGATTTTGTCCACCATGGTGTCAAACTGCTCTTTCACCTTGTGGAACTCAGGGTGGTGCTCGCCGTGCACCCGCGCCACCACCGGCACATAGAGGGTCAGGTTCTTCCTGTTCTCTTTCCAAACGTCCTTGAAACTTGCTTGCTGTGTCATCCTTGGCACCTGCCTTCCATTTGATACATCCACTATAAAACAAAACGACCCGCGATATGTTGACGCGGGTCATTATTTCAGCGTTTTAAGATTAATCGGTGAATTTCCGAAAGAACAGCTTCTTGGCGACCTCCGCCGCCGCCACATACACCAGCGTCAGCCCCACCAGGGAGGCCAGCAGCCACAGCGGCAGCGGCACAAAGCCCATCAAGCGCATCACGGGCAGGTAGGGAATCACCAGGGTGGCGATGGCCGCCACCAGCGTGCTCACCCACAGCAGCCTGCCCGGGCGGCTTTTGAAAAACAGCTTGCGCGTGCGCACCACCAGGGCGATGACCAATTCCGACAGCAGCGACTCGATGAACCAGGCGGTCTGGAAGGTGGGCTCATTGGCTTTTGCCACAAACAGCAGCAATCCAAAGGTGGCAAAATCAAACAGGGAGGATACCAGGCCAAAGACCACCATGAAGGCGCGGATGCTGCGCACGTTCCACCGCCGGGGCTTTTTCAGCATCTCCTCATCCACGTTATCCGTCGGGATGCCCACCGCCGGGAAGTCCGACAGGAAGTTGTTGAGCAGAATCTGCTTGGCCAGCAGCGGCAGGAAGGGCAAAAACATCGAGGCGCCGGCCATGGAAATCATGTTGCCGAAGTTGGCGCTGGTGGTGGTGTAGATGTATTTCAGGGTGTTGGCGAAGGTGCGCCGGCCCTGGAGGATGCCCGCGCGCAGGACGGACAGGCTTTGCTTGAGCAGCACAAAGTCCGCCGCTTCCTTGGCCACGTCCGCCGCCGTCTCCACCGAGATGCCCACGTCCGCCATGTGTAGGTTGTTGTTGGGGCTTTTTGGTGTTCTTCATGGTGAAACCCCCTTGCTCAAGGCTCAAGCGCATCATACGCCCGCGGGCGGCAAGACGGCAAGAGGGGAAGGCTTCAAGGCATCAGCAGGCGCTGCAACATCATGTAAACGGCAGTCGCCGCAAAGACGCTGACCAGGGTATTCTTTTTGAAATGCTGCAGCGCCGCCGCGGTAAGCACGCCGCAGAGGGCGGGCAGCCAGGAGGCGGGCAGGGCCAGCGCGGTGTCCTTCAGGCTGTACACCACCAGCAGGGCGACGATGGCGCCGGGCATCAGGAGGCTTAGGTCAGACAGCCACTGGGGCATCCGCGCGCCCTGCTTTGAAAACAGGTAGACGGGAATCAGGCGCAAGGCCAGCGTCACCGCAGCCACCACCAGAATCAGCAGGAAGGTCTTCATGCGGCGCCCTCCTGTGTCCCCAGCTGTTTTCTGCCCAACAGCAGCGCAAGGCAAATCAGCGCCATGGCGGGCAGGGTGAAGTTGTTTTCGCCAAAAAAAATTCTGCACAGCAGTGCGGATAAAACACCCACCAGCATACTGGGCCGGGCGGCCTTGTTGCGCCATTGCTCCACCAGCATCACCACAAACAGGGCGGTCATGGAAAATTCGATGCCCGACAAATCAAAGGGCAGCACCTGCCCAAGCAAGGAGCCCAGCAGGGATCCCATAACCCAGTAAGCCTGGTTCAGCGCGGACACCGCGGTGTAGTACTGCTTTGCTTCCAGGCCCTCCGGCACCGGGAAGGTGGCCAGCAGGGCAAAGGTTTCATCCGTCAGCGCGAAGGCCAGGTAGGGCTTTGCTCCCCCGGTGTTTTGATAGCGTGAGGCCATGGTCAGCCCATAGACCAGGTGGCGGGCGTTCACCAGCAGGGTCATCAGCGCCGCCTGCACCAGGCCGGCCCCTGTCAAAAGCAAGTCGATGGTGACAAACTGCATCGCCCCGGCGTAGATGCCGCCGGACATCATCAGGGCCCAGAACGCGCCGTAGCCCGCCTGGGAGAGCAGCACGCCAAAGCCCAGCCCCAAAAACAGATAGCCCGCCATCACGGGCAGGGTGTGGGGAAAGGCAAGCTTCAGCGCGCGGCGGAACATTCACAGCCTCCGTCATCAGATGATGGCACAGTATAACACTGCAAGACCGCGGAGATTCAAGATAGAATCTTCAAAGAAACCAAAGAAATACCGGGGTTTAGATAAGTTTGATGAGAAAGCCCGCCAGGCCGCCCAGCAGGATCAGCCAGAAGGAGTTGACCTTCCACCTGTACATCAAAACAAAGGCAATGATAAAAATCAGAACGGTGGGCAGGTCCATCACCGAGGCCAGGCCCAGCTTGACGCTGACCGCCGCCATCAGCGCCAGCGAGGCCGCGTTCACCCCGTCCAGCACCGCGCCCAACCAGGGCGATTTGCGCATCTTGGGGATCAGCGGGTTGAGCGCGAACACCAGCACGAAGGAGGGCAGGAAGATGCCCGCCGTGGCGGTCAGGGCGGAGGGTACCCCTCCCAATAAGTAACCCACGAAGGTGGCGGTGGTGAAGACCGGCCCCGGGGTAAACTGGCCCACCGCGATGGCGTCCAGCAATTGCTGGTTGGAAAGCAGCCCCAGGCGGCTGACAAACTCGCTCTCCAGAAAGGCCAGCAGCACATAGCCGCTGCCGTAGAGGAAGGAGCCGATTTTGAGGAAGGTGAAAAAGACCCCGCCCGGGCCCAGTTTGCCCGCGGTTTCCGCCGCCGTGGGCAGGGCTTGGGCCAGCAGCAGTGGCGCGCCCAGGGGCAGGGAGAACAGGCGGTTTTTGATTTTATCCCGGTTTTTGATGAGCATGACAGCCAGCCCGGCCAGCAGCAGCAGGGGGATCTCCGGCAGGCCCAACAGATACAGCCCCACCGACACCGCCGCCACGACCGCCGGCAGCGGCCCCTTGATGACCGACTTGAACAGGCGGATCAGCGCCATCAGGATGACCGCCACCGTGACCGGCTTGATGCCGTACAGGATGCCCTCAATCTCCTTCACCTGGCCGTGGCGCGCATAGAGGATGGCAAAGACCAGGACCGACAGCATGGCGGGCAGGATGAAGCACAGGCCGGACAAAATCAAACCCCAGAAGCCGCCCCGGGAAAAGCCCAGGTGGATGACCAGCTCGGTGGAATTGGGCCCGGGCAGCAAATTGGTGGCGCCCACAAAGTCCACAAACTCCTCCCGCGTCAGCCACTTGCGCTTGACAATAAACTCCTCCTCCATCATGGCGATGTGGGCCGCCGGGCCGCCAAAGGCCACCAGGCCCAGCTTGAGGAAGACCAGGGCGATTTCAACCAGGCGCTTTTTTTTGTCCATCGCGGGCAAAAGCTTGTAAGGCGTGTTGTTCATGGGTTCTCCTTGATTTTATTGAAACACAAAGAAAATGTACCCCTTTGCTTGCGCCGGATTGTAAAATCCGGGTAAGCAAAGGGGCAACACACAGGCATTATGTGATTTTATACTGATGTAAAGCTTTATTGCATCCAAAGCGGCGAGGGATTTTGTTTTCCTGCAAGGAAGGAAACCGATGGCGTAGCCTAAGCTACGTCGAGGTTGACTGACACAGCAGGGAGACAAAAG
>JAAYLK010000012.1 GCA_012521895.1 Clostridiales bacterium | reverse complement strand
GGCTGCCTTGCTGGTCAAGCCCGGCACCAGCCCGCAGGCCACCATGTTCAGCCCGCCGGCAGCGCTGGAGCAAGCCAGCTTCATGTCGAAATCAGTCACCCCAAGGGCAATTTCAAGCGAGGCCATCGCCTCTTTCAGCCCCAAGGACAGGTCCGTCGCGGCTGTTGTAAAGGCCTGGGCGCTGCCCAAAACCTTTGGCTTATCAAGGTCCACAGCAGTCAATTTGGTGTAGGTGGACCCAAAGTCAATCAACAGGGCTGTGCGCATCAGTCTCTCGCGGCCAAGTCTTGCTGCAGCGCCTCGATGCCGGCTTCCGGCGTGGTGCCGGGTCCGAAGACCCGGTCAAAGCCCATGGCAAGGAAGCGTTTTTCCACTTCTTCAAAGGGCTGCTTGCCAACGACGATGTTCCCGCCCACATACAGCAGAATGCCTTTCAGCCCGGCCTCATCGCACTTGTCCCGCAGCCCCTGGCAGTCCAATTCACCATGGCCATACAAAGAAGAAACGACAATTGCGTCAGCTGCTGACTCGATTGCCGCTTCGATAAACTCCTCTTGGGACACCATCACCCCAAGGTTCACCACCTTGAAGCCTGCTTCGGTAAACGCGAAATTCAATATCTGGTTTCCCACAGCATGCACATCCGCTCCGATGACACCCAAAACAAGCGTTTTCTGCATATTATTGCCTCCGACATCTGATGGTTTCAGCATAAGCCTTCAAACGGCACTTGTCAATCACGACATTGTACTTTTATGCGGGAATGCATATAATGAGGACATCAAACTTGCCCAAGGCAGAAAGGTTGTGCAAATGCGCATCGGACTGACAAGCGATACCTTCCTTCCCGTCGTTGACGGCGTGGGCAGGGTGGTTGTGGCCTATGCCAACACGCTGGCCAAATTAGGGCATGAGGTCACCGTTTCAGCGCCTATGTACGACACCGGCCACCGGGGGGGCTATGCCTTTGAATTGGTGGATTTCACCGGCTACAAGGTGCCCACCGCGCCCCAGTACAAAACCGGCACCGCCATCATGGACACACATTACAAAAAACGCATGGAGATGATTGAGCTGGACATCGTCCACTCACACAGCCCCTTTGCCGCGGGACGTGAAGCGCTGCGCCTGGCCAAGCAGCGCTGCATCCCCCTGATCACCACCTTCCATTCCAAGTACTACGACGATTTCATGAAGGCCACCCACAGTGAAACGCTGACAAAGGCCATCCTGGCCAACATCATCAGCTTCTATGACAAGTGTGACGAGGTTTGGGCGCTGTCCCAATCCAGCGCTCAGGTGCTGCGGGGCTACGGCTTCCGTGGCGAGATTCAGGTGATGCCCAACGGCACCCAGCAGCGCTCCGTCACGGACGCGGATGTGGCGGAAGCTGCCCGGGCCTTTGGCCTCAATGAAGAGCCTGTTCTCCTGTTTGTCGGCCAGATCAACTGGAAGAAAAACATCCTAAGGATCCTGGAGGCTGCCGCGAAGCTGGCCAAGGAACAGCCGCGCTTCAAGCTGGTGCTGGCCGGCCAGGGGCCGGATGAAAAAGACATCAGGAAGAAGGCACAGGAGCTGGGCCTTCACAACCAGCTGGTGTTGACCGGTATGATCACCAGCACAACCACCCTTGACGCGCTGTACAAGCGGGCGGATCTCTTTGTCTTCCCTTCCCTGTATGACACCTTTTCCCTGGTCATCCGGGAGGCTGCCGCCATGGGCACCCCCTCAGTGGCCATCAGCGGCTCCTGCGCCGGGGAAAGCATCATCCATGGTGAGAACGGCTTCCTGTGTGAAGACCAGACCGACAGCCTCTACCAGGCCATCAAGCTGGCGCTTGATCACCCGGAAATGACCCGTCAGATTGGCGTCAATGCCCACAAGAGCATCCCGGTCTCCTGGGAGGAGATCATCCAGAAGGTAGAAGCACGGTACCAAGGCCTGATTGACCGCTATGTCTGCGACCCGCACCCTGCCCACCGCCGTTATCAAAGGAAAAAAACCAAAATTACATGAACAATTCAACCCATCACCTTGTGGTTATCGGCGCAGGCCATGCCGGCTGCGAAGCCGCCCTGGCAGCAGCCCGGCTGGGCAAGCGCGTCCTGCTGATTACCCTCAACCTGGACGCCATTGCCCTGATGCCCTGCAACCCTTCCATTGGCGGAACAGGAAAAAGCCAGCTGGTGCGCGAAGTGGATGCCCTGGGCGGGCAGATGGCGCTTACCATTGACCAGGCAACGCTGCAAAGCAGGACGCTCAACACCGGCAAGGGCCCGGCGGTGCATTCCTTGCGCGCGCAGGCAGACAAGGTGGTTTATCAGCGCCTGATGAAGGACGTGCTGCTCAACCACGAGAACATCCAGGTGCGCCAGGGTGAGGTCAAAGAGCTGCTCACAAGCAATGGCGCCATCAGCGGCGTCCTCACCGTGACCGGTGAACGCATCCCCTGCCAGGCGGTGGTTGTCGCCAGCGGCGTCTACCTCAACAGCCGCGTCATCATCGGCGATACCGATTGGTCCGCAGGCCCCCAGGGGCTTCTGCCGGCCACCCATCTGTCCGCGTCCCTACAAGGGCTGGGTTTTGCGCTGCGCAAGTTCAAGACCGGAACCCCCGCGCGCGTCGACCAGCGCAGCATCGACTTTGACAAAATGGAGCAGCAGCCGGGCGATGAGCCGGTGGAAGCCTTTTCCTTTTTAAAGAGGCACCAGCCCCAGAACCTGATGAGCTGCTACCTCACCTGGACCAACGCTCGCACGCATGAGCTGATTCAGGAAAACCTGCACCGTTCCCCCATGTTTTCCGGCTCCATCAAAGGCACGGGCGCCCGCTACTGCCCCTCCATCGAGGACAAGATTCACCGCTTCGCGGACAAGGACCGGCACCAGGTGTTCCTGGAGCCCGAAAGCCTGAATGCCCAGGAGTGGTATGCTCAGGGGCTGTCCTCCAGCCTGCCGGAGGATGTCCAGCGACCGCTGTACCGGACCATCAAAGGCCTGGAGCGCGCCGTGCTCACCCGCTTGGCCTACGCCATCGAGTATGACTGCATTGACCCCACGGAGCTTTCCCCCGCGATGGCTGCCCGCAGGGTGCCAGGCCTGTTTTTCGCCGGGCAGATTAACGGCACCTCCGGCTATGAGGAGGCCGCCGCCCAGGGCATCATCGCCGGCATCAACGCCAGCCGCTACCTGAACAATGATTCGCCGTTCATTATCACCCGTGACCAGGGCTACATCGGTGTGATGACGGATGACTTAAGCAGCAAGGGCGTGGATGAGCCCTACCGTATGATGACAGGCCGCGCGGAATACCGCCTGTCCCTGCGCCAGGACAATGCCGATTTGCGCCTGACGGCCCTGGGGCACCAGATTGGTCTGGCCAGCGAAGAGCGGCTGCGCCGCATGGAAGAAAAGCAGAAGATGGCCAATGACTACATACAATACCTGAAAGACAATGGCTTGTACGAAGCCAGGCGCCGGGGTGAGGAAGTACCGATGCCCGAAGGCCTTCCCTTGAGCCGGGAAGCCATCACCCAGGCCGACATCACAATGAAATATGAGGGCTATCTGCAAAGAGAAACAGCCCAGATCAGGGCTGCTTCCGTGATGGAAGGCTATCGCCTCCCGGAAAATATAGACTACATGGGCATTGCCGCGCTGCGCATTGAAGCAAGGCAAAAGTTAAACCGCCAGCGCCCGGTCTCCCTGGGGCAGGCCGCCCGCATCCCCGGGGTGACGCCGGCTGATGTCGCGGTGCTGGGCGTGTGGCTCAAGAAAAATCAGAACACCAAAACCCCTTGAACCTTAAGCGGACTGTTCTTTGTCCTCTTGCAGAGCTGCCTGCAGCATCAAAGCGCACTCGATGCGCTTTTTGAATAACTCGCAACCAAAGCGGTACACCCCATGGATGCTGCCGGTTGCGTGCAGCGCGTTGGCGGCGCACCCGCCCGCGCAATACAGCTGGGCCCAGCAATCCTTGCATTCCGGATGGGCGGACAGGGTGTTGTTTGCAAATTCGTCCTGTAAAGCGGTATTTTGGATGCCCCGGTCCAGGGTGCCCACCTTATACTCCTCATCCCCCACAAACTGGTGGCAAGGGTAGAGGTCCCCCTGCGGGGTGACCGCCAGGTACTCAGTCCCTGAACCGCAGCCGCTCAGACGCTTGTGGATGCAGGGGCCGTGCTCCAGGTCGATGTTGTAGTGGTAAAAATCAAAGCCGCGCTTCCTGCGCTTACGCTTAAGCATTTCAACCGCCAGCTGCTCGTACTGCTCATACAGCTTGGGCAGGTCCGCGTCCTGCAAGGCGTCCGGGTCGTCGTTGGCACTGACCACCGGCTCCATGGACAGCTGGGTGAAGCCCAGGTCGGCCATGTGTTTCACGTCTTCCAGAAAATCCAGGTTATCCCTGGTATAGGTGCCGCGGATGTAGTAGCCTGTCTCCCCGCGCTGCTTCACCAACTCCTGGAACTTGGGCACGATGCTGTCATAGCTGCCCTTGCCCTGGTGGTCCACGCGGAAGCGGTCATGCACTTCCCTGCGGCCGTCCAGGCTCAGCACCACATTGTGCATCTCCTTGTTGCAGTAGGCGATCATCTCATCATTCAGCGCGACGCCATTGGTGGTCAGGGTGAAGCGGAAGACCTTGTTGTGCTTTTTTTCTAGTGCTCTGCCATAGGCCACCACGCCCTTGACCACGTCCCAGTTCAGCAGCGGTTCGCCGCCGAAAAAGTCCACTTCCAGGTTTCTGCGCTTGCCGGAATGGGCGATGAGGAAGTCCAGCGCTTTCTTCCCTGTCTCAAGGCTCATCAAGGCGGCCTGGCCTTGGTACTTGCCCTGGCCGGCAAAGCAATAGGAACAGGCCAGGTTGCAGGCGTGCGCCACATGCAGGCACATCGCTTTCACCACATGGCCGCCTGAACGCTTTGATGGGGCATTGTGAATGTAATCGTCTGATGAATACAGCTTGCCGGCCTTCTTCAGGCTGTCCAGGGTGTCCAGCAGCTCATTGATGGAAGCGGGGCTCAACCCTTCCTCATCCGGGAATTGCTCCAGCAGCAGCCCTGTGACTTCTTCGCGGCTTTTGGTTTCATACAGCTTGATGGCTTCCAGGGACACCTTGTCCGCCACATGGACAGCGCCGGAAAATACGTCCAGGGCAATAGAATAACCGTTGACAGAAAACGTGTGGGTCATGTTCCTCCGAAAAAAACCGCCTTGAACCAGGCGGTTTCACAAAAAGCGGTACTGGTATAAAAGGGTGATTATTCCTGCTCCTGCTCGCATGGCTGGTTGGCGACGCCGCAGGATGTCTTGCACGCGGACTGGCAGGAAGTCTGGCATTCGCCGCAGCCGCCTTGCTCCATGCTGGCTTTCAAATCACGGGTTTCCAGGGTTTTGATCTTCATTGTTCTCACCTCTTTATCAATGTAGCGCCATTTTATCCCGATGCCGGACAATTGTCAATGCGGGCTGCTTTCGCCTGAAAACCGTGAAAAAAGCAAGTGTTTTACGACATAAAGCACCGCCGTCCTGCATTTGCCAAGCCAAGGGCAGAATGCTATACTTCGCCTTGGCGCTTTGCTGGTTTTCCGGCTTCATGCCGCTGACGCTGGAAGAAGGCGTTGAGCAGCGCCCTTGACTCTTCCGCCAGCAAACCGCCCTCGCACAGCACGCTGTGATGAAAGACCGGGTCCATTGGCAGGGCATACACGCTGCCGCAACAGCCGTACTGGGTGTCAAAGGCCGCGAACACACAGCGCTTGATGCCCGTGAGGATGATGCCCCCGGCACACATCGGGCAGGGCTCGAGGGTGACATACAGGGTGCAATCCTGCAGCCTCGATGTGCCAAGCGCTTCCTGCGCGCGTTGCAAAGCCAGCATTTCCGCGTGCGCCAAGGCATTTTGGCTGGCAAACTGCTCATTGTGCGCGACAGCGATCACCCTGTTGTCCTTTACAACAACCGCGCCAACAGGCACCTCAGACGGATCCATTTGGGCAAGTCGCAGGGCCTCGTGCATGAAAACTGTGTCGTCCATCGTTTCCCTCCCGGGTGCATTTTATCATGAAAACCATGTTTGCCAAAGCCGGTCTAAACGATCGGCGAACAAGACAGAAACCGGAGGCCTCATGAACCATTCGAACACTGGAAAACGGGTGCTGATTCTCTCCTTGCTGCTGGTGATGCTGCTGGCCGCCTTCCTTCCTGCCAAGGCCAACACCGCCACCATCGCTGGCCAGGTCTTTTTGGACAATGATGGCAACGGCTTACCGCAGAACGATGAAAAGGGCCTTGAGGGCACGGAGCTCAGCCTGATCAGGGTGGATGGCAACCTTGAATCCATCATCAGCCAGGTGCGCTCTGACGCTGACGGCGCCTGGCGCTTTGACGGCCTGCCGGATGGCACCTACTATATCAGCGCCACCCTGCCCAAAAACCATTATTTCACAGTGCCCACCCCCGGTGGCAGCATCATGCTGCCCGGCCAGGGGCAAACCAGCCGCTCTCCCCTGTTCACCCTAGCAAAAGGGGAACAGGTCCAGAAGTTCATCGGCGCCCACAAGAAGAGCGCTTACATCAACCTCATCGCCTTTGGGGACTTGAACATGAACAGCGGCCGCATGAGCAATGAACCCTTGCTGCGCGATGTTCAGGTCAATCTGATTTATGAATACGAAGGCAAGCCCTATGTGGTGGCCCAAGGCACGACCAACCGGGACGGCGAACTGCAGCTGCGCGATTTAGGCCCCGCCACCTACCGCATCGGCGTGACCATGCCGGAGCCTTACATCATCGGCCCCCTTGGCAGCAAATTGAACCTGTTTTACAACACCGTTCCGCCCACGGAAACCAACTACGGCGAATCAGAGCCTTTTGACTTGGAGCGCAGCATCGGCCTGGGCATCGGCGGCGTCAAAGCCGGCACCCTCACCGGCCGCGTTTGGATGGACGAGAACATGGACGGCAGGATGGACGCGAACGAGGTCGGTTACCCGGGCATTGAAATCTCCCTCACCCACAACACCCTGGGCGTCAGCCGCAGCCTGACCACCACGCAGGACAGCCAGTACCGCTTTGAATACCTGCAAGCGGGCGACTACACCATCACCGCGACTTTGCCCGATGGCATCATGTTCGCCCTGCCCGGCAGCCCCTCAGTCTACCAAAAAGCCTACACCGATGAGCAGAGCCAGACCTTGACCATCGGCAATGAAACACCCACCAACTTTGAAGTCATCGGCGTGATGCCCACTTCTTCTGTCACCGTCATTGCCTTCATTGACAGCAAGATAGACGGCCAAATGGATGAAGCCGAGCCCGCCTTCAGCGGCGCTGCGGTCGAAATCATTGAGCAAAACAAGGTTGTGACCTCTGCTACCACAAACGAACAAGGCACAGCGACGCTGGACCGCGTGCGCGGCGGCGAGAACACCATCCGCGTCAGCTTGCCGGACGGCCAGGTCTTTACAGTGGATGGCGGTGAAAACGGCAATGCTTTCTCTTCCGTCAGCGCCGCCTCGGTCCTGCAAGTGACAAAAATGGTGGAGAACGGTCAAAACCTTGTGGTGTACGCGGGAACGACCCTGCCCTCTGCCATCAGCGGCACCCTCTTTGATGACAGCAACCTCAACAGCGTGCTGGACAGCAACGAGTCCGGCCTGGCCGGCTTCACCGTTCAGGCGGTCAATGCTCAAGGCGAGGTCGCAGCAGAAGCCATGACGGATGCCAATGGCAAATACACCCTGGATAAACTGGTTCCGGCATCCTACAAGGTCCGCTTCCTGCTGGTCTCCCCCTATGTCTTTTCCAATCCTGGCACCACCGGCCAACTTGGTGAAAACAAGGTTGTGGAGCAGACCGTGGCCTATGGGCAGACTGAGGCCGTGCCGCTGTCCGCCGGTGAAACCGCTGTCAACCTGGACGCTGGCGCCTTCCGCTCCGCCGTGCTCAATGGCAGCGTGCTGCTGGGTGATGACATCGTGGGCTTTGATGGTCAATCCGGCGGCCTGCCCGGCGTCAAGGTGGACTTGCTGGATGAAACAGGGAGTCCCGTATCCGAACACACCACCGCGCTGACGGATGAGCAGGGCGCTTTCTCCTTGAAGGGCGCGCTGCCGGGCACCTACAGCCTGCGATACACCCTGCCCCAGGACGCCAAGTACAGCCAGCCGCTGACGGATGACACTGTGTACACCAGCGGGCAGATCGCGGTCAAGGCCAGCGATGAACTGCGCATTGAACCGCTGTTCGCGGTGCAGACAGGCACCATTTCCGGCCTGGCCTACCATGACGCGGACAATGATGGCGCTTACATTACGGAGAATGATACCGTCCTGCCCGGTGTTGCGATCCAGCTTGTCAATGGAACCACCTTGGAAGCCTACAACACCACCAGCGCTGAGGACGGGACCTATCTGCTGCGCGGCATCCGCCCGGGCAGCTACCAGATGACAATGACCCTGCCGCAAGGCTATGCCCTGGACGCGAATGCCAACAGCCTGGCACCTGCCGCCATCAGCGGCACCGCGCAAAAGACTGTGGATATCGCGATGGGCACGCGGATCACCGACAGCGTGCTGTCCGCCGTCAAGCCCATCACCATCACCGGCTCCGCCTTTTATGACAATGACCTGAACTTCGCGTATGACGCCGCCCAGGACACCCCCTATCCGCTGCAGTTCAGCCTGACCCATGAGCGCACCAGCACCCTCCTGTCCTTAAGCGCTGACCCCCAAGGGGCCTTCGCCACCGCCCTGGCCTTCCCCGGCAAGTACCAGGTGGTTTTGAGCCTGCCTCAGGATCACCTGCTGCACCAGCCGCAAAACGCCGCGCAGGAGCAGTTGGACTGGCGCTTTGACACCGTGTTTTCAAAAGAGAACACCAGGTTGGACCTGGGCATCGTGCAGTTAGGCAGCTTCTCGGGCGCTGTATGGAACATGGACGGCAGCCAGAACGATGTGGCCGGATTGAGCCTCGCCATCTACAATGAAAACGGCGAGCAAGTGGCACAGACGACCACGGACGCGGCTGGCAATTACGCGTTTACCGGGCTATACCCCATCAACTACCTGGTGGAAGCCAGGCTACCGGAAGGCTACCGCTTTGCCCGCAAAGTGGACACAAGCAACCGCCCCAGCGTCATCCTGTCTGACCTGGTGGGCGCCAACACCGGCAAGGGCCGCAGCGAGGCCATCAAGCTGAACATGGGCGAGCAGAAAACCACCCAGGACATCGGCATGGGCGCCATGGGCAGGCTGGGCGACTACGCCTGGCTGGACCTGGACAAGGACGGAATGCAGGACGCGGGCGAGCCCGGCATCCCGGGCCTTGTCATCAAGCTGTACCAGTATGGCCAGCTCAGCGCCCAGGCCACCACGGATGAGTATGGCCGCTACCTCTTCACCGGCCTCTTCCCGGGCAGCTACACCCTGGAAGTGGAGATGCCCGCTGAAATCAAACCCACCAGGCAGCAATCGGAATTCCGCCTGGTGGCCAGCATCTTAAACCCCACCGAAGAACAAACAGCCAGCGCTGAAAACGTTGTGGTTCCAAGCGGCGGACGCAACCTGAACGCTGACCTGGGCTTTGTGTTGCGTCAGGAAGGGCGGTATCCCGAAGCCCTCAACAACCTGCCCACCAAGGACTGGACCAAGGTCAACGAGCAGCAGCCCAAGCGCTGACGAGAAAGCTACATACCAAAAAACGCATCGGCCTGATGCGTTTTTTGGTTGTTTCCCGAATTACTCTTCTTCCTCTTCCTCGGGGAGGTTGGCGTTATGGAAGACCTCCATGACGTCTTCGTTGTCATCCAGCATCTCCAGCAGTTTTTCGATCTTCTGCAGGATTTCCTCGTCCTCTACATCCACCATGGTCTGAGGCAGCTTGGCGCGCTCCGCGGACAGGAAGACATAGCCCTCGTTCTCCAGCGCTTCGCGCACAAGCGAGAAATCGCCGGGGGCCGTATGAATCTCATAGCCGTTCTCGTCGCTTTGGACGTCTTCGGCGCCGGCGTCCAGCGCCTTCATCATCAGCTCGTCTTCATCGATTTTATCATCGCGCTCAATCAGCAGCACGCCTTTGAAATCAAACATGTAGCTGACAGAGCCGGTGGTGCCCATGGCGCCGCCGTTCTTGTCAAAGATGTGGCGTACTTCGCTTGCCACGCGGTTGCGGTTGTCGGTGACGATGTCCACAATGACCGCCACGCCGCCAGGGGCATAGCCTTCATAGGAGAATTCCTCATACACCACATTATCGGTTTCGCCGGCCGCTTTTTTGATGCTGCGCTGGATGTTGTCATTGGGCATGTTGCTGGACTTGGCCTTGGCTATCACGTCCCGCAGTTTGCCGTTCACAGCCGGGTCACTGCCGCCTTCTTTCACAGCCAGGGCGATCTCGCGCCCGATCTTGGTGAAGATCTTCCCGCGCTGCGCGTCCGCCTTTCCTTTTTTATGCTTGATGTTTGCCCATTTTGAATGGCCTGCCATTGTACCTTACCCCTTCTTGTCAATCAATTCGCTCTATCCTATCATCCCGCACCGGCCTGGTCAAATCACAGGCCCGGGGTCAGCTTGGAAACCTTCAGGAATCCCGCACCGCCAGGGCGCGGTCGGGGTAGTTGGTGATCATGATGTCCACCCCCGCGTCAAAGACCTTGCGCATCTCCCTGTCATCATTCACGGTCCACACATGGGTTTTTCCGCCCTGCTGGCGAACGCGCTCATAATCCTCCGGGTTCAACAGCACATCCCAGAACCGCGGGTGCATGGCTTCGACCCCGGCCTTGCGCAGATAATCCGCCGGGTCAAACAGGCAGCAGTCATACAGCAGCCCGCAGACAGCGCGGCTGTCAATCCGCTTCATTCGCTGCAGGGAATGGTGGTTAAAGGAGGAGTAGATAATCCTGTCCTCCATGCCGGCTTTCACCACCAGGTCATGGCACTTGTTTTCCAGCCCCTCATAAGGGATGCGGCTGTTCTTGAACTCGATGTTGATTCCAAGCCCGGTGGGTTTTATCAAATCCAGCACCTCCTCAAGCAGCGGGGCACGGGCCTGGTCATACTCGGGATGGGTGCGGTTGAACAGGAACTTTTTGATGTCCTTCACGCTCAATTTGCAGATCATCCCGGTGCCGTCTGATACCCGGTCAATCAGCTCATCGTGCGCCACGAGGACCTGGTGGTCACGGGTGAGGTGGACGTCCAGCTCGATGCCTTCCGCCTGCTGCTGGATGGCCAGGTCAAAGGCCTCCAGCGTGTTCTCCGGCGCGTAGCCGGAAGCGCCCCGGTGCGCGTAAACCAATGTCTTCATTGCTGTACTTCCTCTTCCAATGGTGTTATGACTGTGTCTTCCTCAAGCGCTGCCTTGCGCTGCTTTCGCCGCCAGGTGGCGAAGGTCTGGTCAAACAGAACGGCGAAAAAGCCTACGATGATAAATAGATAATAGGTAATCAAGCGCCAGATCAACAGCGCCGCGAACACGATGGAGTTGGGGAAGAAACTGCGGAAGAAGACGTAGAAGCCGCCCTCCTGCGCCCCGGACGCGCCGGGCAGCGGCGTGAAGGAAGCGGTGATGTACAGCAAAAACTGCACCGCCAGGACCTCAAAGTAGGTGTGGTTGTTCAAGGAGAAACCGCGGTAGATGAAGTAAATCACGCTCATCAGCGCGGTGACCTGGATGAGGGACACAAAGAACAACACCAGAAACTGCCCTGGATGCTGCGTCAGGATTTCCACGCTGGAGTGGAAGTCGTTCATCGCCGCGTCCATCCTGGAGGAGGTCTTGGCCTTGTCCTTGACGATTTTCAAGCGGTGCAGGAGGTTCACAAAAAAGATGATGATGGCGCGGACGACGTTGCGGTTGATGGCCAGCAGGATGACGACCGACACCATGATCGAGTTCATCAAAAACCCAAGCGCCACAAGCCAGATACCGGAGCCCAGCAGCTGGTGGACGTTGGAACCGTAGATAATCCACAGGACTGCGCCAATCAGGAGCAAGGCGCACTGCCAACAAAAAAACTTGACCGCCAAGGAGGAATACCCTACACCCGAGGGGACGCCGCGCTTCTTGAAGGCAAAGACCTGCATGGGCTGGCCGCCGGTCGCCGCGGGGGTGATGGAGGAATAATACATCCCAATCAAGCCGACCAGGGTGCAGGACCCCAGCCCGATGTCAACGTCCTGGAAAGCGAAAAAGATGCGCATGATCAGCCCTTCCAGCAGCACATGCGCGGCAAAGCACAGCACAGCGCCAGCCAGCCACCAGGGGTTGATGGTGGTAAAGGCCGTGATGATCTGGTTGATGTCGCCCGCTTGCGATACCAGATAAAGCATTAAAAAAAGGGCAAGCACGATGAACCCGATATTCAGCAGCATGCCGCGTTTTTCTTTGCTCAGTTTTGCCATAAAACCTTTCCGCTTCCAAGCGCTTGTTGTGATGGAAGTATACCATGATAGCCATGCTTTGTCATTCCTGTCCAATTGTGCCCTGCGTCCGGCTTATGGTATCATGCGTGAAAGATTCATTGAATCTCGCATTGATTAGTTTTCACTGATGGAGGTAGCCATGTTTGTCGCCAAGTTTGGCGGTTCTTCCCTGGCGGACGCTGAGGGTTTTTTGAATGTACGCGACATCATTCTGGCGGATGAGCAGCGCACCTGCGTTGTGGTCAGCGCGCCGGGAAAACGCAACGACCACGACCTGAAGATTACTGACGCGCTGCTTGATTGCCACCACAAAGCCCAGATGAACCAGGCCTTTGACCAGGAGTTCTCCGTTGTCATGCGGCGTTTTCAGCAAATCGCAAAAGGCATCGGGCATCCCGGCTGTCTGGACGAAGAACTGCTGTCAGTCAAACAAGCCATTGGCAATGGCGCCACCCGCGATTATATCGTCAGCCGCGGCGAATACTTCAGCGCCGTGCTCATGGCAAAGCTGCTGGGCTTCAACTTTGTGGACGCCAGGGAGGTCATCAGCTTTACTAAAAGCGGCAAGCTGAACCTTGACCTGACCCTGCAGTTGACCCGCGCAGCGCTCCTGGCCTCCTCCCCCGCTGTGCTGCCCGGCTTTTATGGAGCGGATGAGGAAGGCGAGATCCACACCTTCACCCGGGGCGGCAGCGATGTGAGCGGCGCTCTGGCCGCCGCCGCTTTGGACGCGGACCTGTACGAGAACTGGACCGATGTCAACGGTTTCCGTTCCGCTGACCCGCGCATCATCCCCGATGCCAGCTACATCGCGTCCCTCACCTACCGTGAATTGCGTGAGCTAAGCTACATGGGCGCCAGCGTCATGCACGAGGAGGCGGTGTTCCCGGTGCGCAACGCGGGCATCCCCACCAGCATCAGAAACACCACCAACCCCCAGCACCCGGGCACCCTGATCGTGCATACCCCCCGGCAAATCGGCAGGCTGCCCGCCGTCACCGGCATCGCCGGCAAAAGGGGGTTTTCCACCATCATTCTGGAAAAGAACCGCATGAATGATGAAATCGGCTTCGGGCGCAAGGTCTTATCTGTGCTGGAGCGCCACCACCTGAATTTTGAGCACCTGCCCACGGGCATTGATGCCCTGTGCGTGATGGTGAACACCCAGCATTTGTCAAAAGTGCGCCCCGTTGTGTTGGAGGAGATTGAGGAAGCCGTCAACCCTGACACCATCCAGGTGCAAGACGGCATCGCGCTGCTGGCCTGCGTCGGCGCGGGGCTGTTCAAACTGCACGGCACCATCGCCAGGCTCTTTACCGCGGTGTCTGAGCAGGGCATTCCGGTGCGCACCATGTTTCAGGCGCCCAGCGAGCTGTCCATCATCATCGGCGTCAACGAAAGCGACCTGGAAACAGCCATCAAAGCGATTTATGACGCATTTATCCGTGAATAACACAGAGCCTTGCAAGAATTGAGCGTGATACCGCGTTTTATTGGCAGATCACAAAGAGGAGGTTTCCCTATGAAAAAGATTCTGTGCCTGCTACTGATCGCCGTGCTGGCGCTTGGCCTGATGCCCGCAGCCTTCGCCCAGCAGACGCTGCCGCCAGAGCGCCTGGTCAACCTGGTGCACAACGCACCCAACACCGGCAAAATGCTGCCCGAGCGCTTCAACCCCTATCAGGACACCTACTTGCTGACAGTGGCCAGCTGGGTTTCCCGCATCACATTCACCCCCACCACCGCTTCCCCCAATGCCGTGGTGACGGTCAATGGCCAGGTGGTGGCCTCCGGGCAAAAATCCCAGATCATCCAGATGAGCAACGACCCGCAGGCTGTTTCCATCACGGTGTCGGTGTATAGCGAGGGCAATGTGCTTTCCGCGCAGAACACCTACACCGTGTACCTGCAGCGCCGCCCGTCCGAGCGCAGGACCCGTGTGTCCGCTGGCTTTATCAGCACCATTGACGTGGTGGACGGCATCGCCACCATCAACGCGGACCTGGTCACCATCAACTACCAGGGCAACACCAACCTGTCCTCCTACACCAACGAGACGGTCTACATGTACAAGTACAAGACCTCCCCCAACTGCCTGTTCTACTATGGTACAGCCAGCAACCCGGTGCGGGCGGCCGACGCGCAGACCTTCCTGAACAACTATCTCAACAACGGCAGCAGCCTGTACAACCTGATTTACATCGAGGATGAGATCGTGGCGGTGATGCCCTACGGCAGCAACTAATCCTGCATGGCGGCACAATAAAAGAGGGCGGACGCGGTGTCTGCCCTCTTTTGTGTGGCCTGAAAGATCTTTACTTCGCGGCTTCGTAGCGCTTTTGCACTTCTGTCCAATTGACCACCTTCCAGAAGGTGCTCAGGTATTCGGGGCGGCGGTTCTGGTATTTCAGATAGTAGGCGTGCTCCCAGACGTCTACGCCCAGAATCGGGGTCTGGCCCTTGGTCAGCGGGCTGTCCTGGTTGGCGGTCTTGACCACCTTCAGCTCATTCCCGTCAACCACCAGCCACGCCCAGCCGGAGCCGAACTGGGTCTTGCCGGCGTTCTCAAACTCCTCCTGGAATTTTTCAAAGCTGCCAAAGGCCTTGTCAATCTCCTGCGCCAGCTTGCCCTCGGGCTTGCCGCCGGCGTTGGGGGCCATCACCTGCCAAAACAGGCTGTGGTTGATGTGGCCGCCGCCGTTGTTGCGCACCGTGGCGCGGATTTTCTCGGGCACATCGTCCAGTTTCTCAATCAGCTTCTCAATGGACCAGTCAGCCTGCTCGCTGCCTTCCAGCGCCTTGTTGAGGTTGTCGATGTAAGCCTGGTGGTGCTTGGTGTGGTGGATGGTCATGGTCGTTTCGTCGATATATGGTTCCAGCGCGTTGTACGCGTAAGGGAGGGCCGGTAAACTGTGTTTCATGGTGAAACCTCCTTGCTTGATTGTTTCATTTATACCCGGTTAGATGAGGCTAAGACGAAGAAGAGCCTTGGAAAATCAAGGATTTTCACTTTGTTCATTTGTTTGAAAATGAGGTGAACCGGGTACCAAATATGTTTGACCCTGTCATTGCGGGCTGATACAATGACGAAAAACCGATGAAGGTATGTATGATCAAAGACCGGAGTTTTTATAGAACCATCTTCAGGCTTTCCCTGCCCGCCGCCTTCCAGGGCGTGATCAACCTCTTGGTGGTGATGGCCGACAATCTGATGGTGACGACATTGGACACCCAGGGCCTGGCGTTTGCCGCGGTGGTCCAGTCCAACAGCATCACCAACCTGGCCTTGGCGCTGCTGACAGGCTTGGCCAATGGCTCCATCGTGCTGGTTTCCCAATACTGGGGAAAGAAGCAAACCGGCCGCATCCGTGACATCACAGCGGCTGTGATGCTGCTGAGCATCCTGGTGGCCGGGTGCTTTGTTCTGTTGCTTCATATACTGACCTTGCCTGTCCTGCGCATCGTCATCAACCGCAACGAAGTGGAAGCCATCAGCCTGGCGGCGCGGTACCTGCCCCTGATCAGTTTTTCCTACCTGCCCTATGCCGTCACCGCCTGCCTGATTGCCATGCTCAAGGGCGTGGAAATCGTCCGGGTGACCGTGTACACCACCATCACCTCCCTGTTTGCCAACATCGGCCTCAATTACCTGCTGATCTTTGGAAAATTGGGCCTGCCCGCCATGGGGGTGCAAGGCGCGGCGCTGGCCACGGTGCTGGCAAGGGTCATTGAGATGCTGCTGGTGGTCTGGTATGTGCACAGAAAACAGCACGCGGTGGATTTCAAACTGGGCCACATCAAACAGCAGGCAGGCTGGGCCTGGCAGGACTATGCCCGCTTTGGGCTGCCCGTTGGCATCACCGATGCCCAGTGGGCGCTGGTGGGCATGCTCAAGATGGTAATCATCGGCCAGCTGGGCATTGTGATGAGCAATGCTGTGGGCGTGACCGATTCCCTGTTCAACCTGGGCACCCTCTTCACCTTCTCCCTGGCAGGGGGAGCCGCCGTGATGGTGGGCAAAGCCGTGGGCGCCGGCAACATCAAGCTGGTCAAGGAATATTCAAGGACTATCCAAATCATGTTCCTGTTTATTGGCATCTTCATGGCCGCTTTGGTCTTCCTCATTAGAAAACCCTTCATCAGCCTGTACGGGCTGACAGACCAGGCATTTGATCTGGCCAACCAGATGGTGCTGCTGTGCACACTGACCCTGATTGGCACCAGCTACCACGCCTCCTGCTTTGTGGGCATCAACCGCGGTGCCGGCGACAACAAGTTTGTCATGATGGTGGACATGGTCTGCGGCTGGCTGATCGTGCTGCCCGCCGCCTTTCTGGGCGCATTCGTGCTGAAACTGCCCCTGGCCTGGGTGTATTTCCTGACACGGGTTGACCAGACCTTCAAATGGATCATCGCAAACAGGCGGCTGAAGACCAACAAATGGATCCACCATGTGACCAGGCCCGAACAAACAGAAGAGGCGCCCGCATGATCCAGCCACTCAATGAGCACATCAGCGTGGAGCTGAAAGCCCCGCATGAGTTTGCGTGGCTATCAGACTTCGGGCAGGTGTTTTGCGTCTTTGACCACCTGATTTCGGGCAACCTGTGCTTTGGCGTACAGAACCGGAACGAGAAACTGTTCATCAAGTACGCGGGCGCCCAGACGCTGATGTATGCCGGACAGGCCCGGCACGCGGTGGACAGGCTCAAGAGGTCGGCAGAATTGTACACCCAGCTCAAGTACCCGGCCTTAAACCCCCTGCAGGGCTGGTTTGAGCAAAAGCATGGCTTTGGCCTGGTCTTTCCCTGGTTTGAGGGCTACGCCCTGGCGCCCATGGAGGTGCATCACCAAAGCCTGCTGCAGCTGCCGCTCGCCTCAAGGCTGGCCATGTTTGACCGCCTGATGGACTTGATTGTCCAGGCCTCACGGCAGGATGTTCTGGCTGCCGGGCTTGCCCTGCAGCATATTCTGATTGATTTTACCAAACAGGCCGTGCTATTGAGCTCTTTGAGTGAGTTTGCCCGCCTGCCTTTTTCAACGCCATATCCCAAGCTGCCCGGCTCCCCCTGGTTCACGCCGCCGGAGGGCTACCAGGTCGGGCAGGCATTGGATGACACCTGCAATGTCTACGTGTTGGGCGCGCTGGCCTTTGTTTTTTTCTCACTGCCAAACCAGCGCGTTTTCACTGCCTGGCAGGCGGGCAGGCAGTTGTATGATCTGGCCACCTGGGCGCTGCAGGAAGACAGGGAAGAAAGAATACAGGAAGCCGCGCAGTTTCAACGCCAGTGGCGCGCCACAGTGCTTCAGATGCAAGGCTTATAATGTTATAAGGAAAGAACAGTGCCGTCTTTCACCGTCAACACCGCATGGGGGTTGACGTTTTTTAAACCATTCAACTCTGTGCAGGTCAGCAGGGTCTGCATCCTGTCCAGGCGCACCAAAAGGCGGGTCTGCCGCCCGGCGTCCAGTTCGCTGAGCACATCATCCAGCAGCAGCAGCGGCGTCTCGTTGTGCGCTTTAGTCAAGATGTCAATCTGCGCCAGGCGCATAGCAAGGGCCGCCGTGCGCGCCTGCCCCTGGGAGGCAAACGAGCGCATTTCCTGGCCTTCCAGCATCAAGCGCAGCTCATCCCTGTGCGGGCCATAGGAGGTCGTCAAACGCCTTAAATCGTCCTCCCTGGAGGCGGCCAGCTGCTGCATCAGCGTTTCCCTGGGGTCGAGGCTGTCCGCCAGGCTGCTCTGGTAGCGCATGAAGAAGCCTTCCCGCCCGCGGTCCGCGATGTAGGCGTAGTGCTCCGCCGCAAGGCCGGATATGGTGTTGGCGGCATCCCTCCTGTGGATGACGATGGGGCCGGCGGCGTTGGCCAATTGCTCGTCCCATACCTCCAGGGACCGGGCATCGGCCCGCCCTCTGGCGATCTCCTTAAGCAGGGCGTTGCGCTGGCGAAGGATGGAGTGGTAGGTCTGAATCGCGTAGAAATAGGCCGCCTGGCTTTGGGAGAGCAGCATGTCCAGGTAGGTGCGGCGCTCCTGCGGCGAGCCCTTGACCAGACCCAGGTCCTCCGGCGAGAACATCACACAGGTCATGTGCCCCATCAGTTCCCCGATGCGGGACACCGTCTTGCCGTTGACGTAGATGACCTTGCGCTCACCCTGCTGGGCGAACAGGCGCACCCCCACCTCATCATTGACCGCGGCGCGCGCGACATGCGCATGCACCGCGCAGGTCCTGCTGCCCAAACGGATCATGTCCCTGTCGTTGCTGGTGCGGTGACTGCGCCCGAGGCAGCACAGGTGGATGGCCTCCAGCAAATTGGTTTTGCCCGCGCCATTTTCCCCCACCAGCACTGTGGTGCCGCTGGGGGGCAATAACGTCAACTGCTCATAGGAGCGAAACTGGTGCAAGCGCAGCTGTGTCAGGCGCATCTATTTGTGATACCTTTCCCCCGCGTTGATCTTGTACGAGCGGTAAATCTGTTCCAGCAGCATCACCCGGGCCAATTGGTGCGGGAAGGTCATGGGCGAAAAGGACAGCTTGACATCCGCCCGCTTCATCACAGCGTCAGACAAGCCCAAGGAACCGCCGATGACAAAGACCACATTCCGTGACTGCTCATGCCAGGGCTTGATCAGGGCGCTGAAGGCCTCGCTGCTTTGCTGTTCACCATCAATGCACAGCGCCACCACCACATCCTGAGGCGTCAAGCCCGCAAGAATCCGCTCCCCCTCCAGGGCCAGCACCTTTTGTTTTTGCGCTTCACTGCCATCCCCGGGGTCCTTCTCGTCCTTGATTTCACGCACGGCGATTTTACAATACGGACGCAGCCGCTGCAGGTACTCCTCCGCCGCGTCTTTGTAAAATGGTTCACGCTGTTTGCCAACAGCCATAATCAAAATGGGCACGCGCAGTCCTTTGCCAATTAATCTCTTTGACATTCGTTGAATGGAAGGTCCGCCAAAGTATAGCACATCCTTTTTTCTTTCGCATCAAACTCCAAAGCAAACAAATATTACAATCCACAGGATGATGGAAAGGCTTCATGTAAAAACCCTGTATATTCAAACGCGCATTCACGAACTATCCACTGATTTGCGCGTCTGACCGCCCTGCTTGCGTTCCCGGGAATGCATATGCAACACGCGCGTGAAAAAGCCTCAAACACCTGTTCTGTCCACACTGTCCACAGGTTTATCCACAGAAAAACCATGTTTTACCTTGCGCAGGACTGAAAACCGGGTTCAAACGAAAAGATTTCGTAGTTTTGCGGCAAGTTATCCACAGGCTGCCAACCCGTTTTATCCCAGAACCTGTCCACATGCTTGTTTCGGAAAACGGTGGTGGATTGTACGGATTTACACATTGAATTTTTTGAATGTAACACTTTGTAAAGTTTGTTGACCTGGCAAGATCAAGCAAAACAGACAAAAAAAAACCGCCCCATAAGGGAGCGGCCCTGGAAAATTGTTCGCTTAGCGGTTGAGCAGGGTTTCCTCGGTGTCCTTGTCAAAGAAGTGCAGGCGGCTGGTGTCCATCACAACCTTGATGTCATCCCCGATGGTGGTCTTGGTGCGCGGGTCAACGCGGGCGATGACGTTGTCATCCTTGCCGGTGGTGGACAGGTAGAGGTAGGTCTCAGAGCCCATGAGCTCGGTGACTTCCACGTGTACCTTGAAGGCCGCGTCGGGATGGGCTGCCACGTCTTCGGGGCTGTCGGAGATGTTCTCCGGGCGGATGCCCAGCACAACCTGCTTGCCGATGTTTTCCTCATCCTTGAACTTGCGCAGCTTTTCTTCGGGCACGACGATCTTGTTGTCGCCAAACACGGCCACCACCTTGTCGCCTTCCTTTTGCAGGGTGACGTCAAAGAAGTTCATCTGCGGGCTGCCGATGAAGCCGGCCACAAACTTGTTGTTGGGGAAGTCGTAGTTGTTTTGCGGGGTGTCCACCTGCTGGATGAAGCCATCCTTCATGATGCAGATGCGGGAGCCCATGGTCATGGCCTCGGTCTGGTCATGGGTGACGTAGATGAAGGTGGTCTGCAGGCGCTGGTGCAGCTTGGTGATTTCAGTACGCATGGCCACACGCAGCTTGGCGTCGAGGTTTGACAGCGGTTCGTCCATCAGGAAGACCTTGGGCTCACGCACGATGGCGCGTCCAAGCGCAACGCGCTGGCGCTGGCCGCCGGAGAGGGCCTTGGGCTTGCGGTTGAGCAGGTATTCGATGTCCAGGATGTGGGCAGCCGCTTCAACGCGCTTTTTGATCTCTTCCTTGGGGGTCTTGCGCAGCTTCAGACCAAAGGCCATGTTGTCATACACGGTCATGTGGGGATACAGCGCGTAGTTCTGGAACACCATCGCGATGTCGCGGTCCTTGGGGGCGACGTCGTTGACCAGCTTGTCACCGATGTACAGCTCGCCGTCGGAAATCTCTTCAAGGCCGGCGACCATGCGCAGGGTAGTGGATTTACCGCAGCCGGACGGACCGACCAGAACGATAAATTCCTTGTCCTCAATGTCCAGGGTAAAGTCGCTGACAGCGGTGACATTGCCCGGATAGATTTTGTAGATGTTCTTGAGCGTTACGCTTGCCATGGTGTTCCTCCTTATTTTTAGAATCCACAAAGTGATTCAATCTGCCATCATTATAAAAGTAAAGCCCCAATGTTGCCACTGGGAGCTTTACCAAAACTTTCTCCTATCCTTTGTGCGATTCATGAAGAAGCCGGCCAGCTTTGACACAAGCCATCTGTTTTGGTATAAACGAAGCAAGGAGAACAGCAAAAGATGACGGATACCATTCAAGTGCTCACGGAACTGATTTTAAGCGCGAAGAAAACAGTGTTCTTTGGCGGGGCCGGTGTGTCCACCGAAAGCGGCGTGCCGGACTTTCGAAGCGCCAAGGGGCTGTACCACCAAAACAGGCCCATCTCACCGGAAACCATTTTGAGCCATTCCTTTTTCATCAGGGAGCCGGCGGTGTTTTATGATTTCTACACTCATAACCTGCTGTATCCGGACGCAAAACCCAACCTGGCCCACATCGCCCTGGCCAAGCTGGAGCAGGCGGGGAAGCTGTCCTGTGTGGTCACCCAGAACATTGATGGCCTGCACCAGGCGGCAGGTTCTAAGAATGTACTGGAACTGCACGGCACCAGCAACAGATACTACTGCATGGACTGCGCAAAGCCATACAATAATGGCTTTGTATTAACATCTCAAGGCGTTCCGCGCTGCGCTTGCGGGGGGCTGGTGCGCCCAGATGTGGTGCTGTATGAGGAAGCGCTGGATGACAAGGTGACAAGGCAGGCCGTCCAGCACATCAATGCTTGTGACCTGCTCATCATCGGTGGCACCTCGCTGTCGGTGTATCCGGCGGCCTCCTTCGCGCAGATCTGCCCGGGCAAGACTGTCATCATCAACCGTGACCCCACCCCCTTTGACAACAGGGCGGACCTGGTGATTCACGACGCCATCGGTCAGACCCTGGGCGCGGTGCTGTCCAGGTTGACGGTGGACTATGACTTGTTCTGACGGAAGATGAAATCCTGCCTGGCTGCCGCTTCCATCTCAAAAACCCCAATCATTTTCTGGCCATAAACACCCAGGGCGTTGATTACGGCGTTTGTATAGCGCAAGATGACGCTGGCAGCACGCAACTCAGACAGGCAGTCCGCCAGCGCGTCCAGGTTGTTGCCAAAGTATTCCGGCAAGCCCAATTCCTGCTTGATGTGCAAAAAAGCCGCGGCGCGGGTGTCCATCCGCCTACCGTCCAGGGTGTATTCCTTCATCGCTTCATTCTCCATACAGCAGTTCAAAGCTTTCATAGTGGTCATCCGTGTAGTAAATCAAACCATCATTGGAAAACACGATGCGTTTGGCGCCGCGGGAAGATCGGTTCAAGGTATCAATGTCGCACTCATAATAGGTGCGGCCTCTTTTTTCGGGCAATAGGCCTTCAAAGTTACCAAAGCGGTCCCCGCCGATGCTCTTGCCCGGGGCGTAGTCTTCCAAGCTGCCGCCGGTCCATCCCAGGTCGCGCGCCTGGGCTTTGGTGATGAAGTTGTCAGGCAGGTGGCCAAAGGTGTGCAGATACAGCGCCACCTCGTCCTTGCCAGTGTAAGCGCCGTCTTCCCGAATGGCCGGCGCTTCCTGCTTTGGCGTTTTTGCCGCCTTGGTTACTTTGGGTGCCTGGGCGTTCTGTGTGGCAGCGGCGGTGGGCAGCACGATGGCCGGCGCTGCAGGCTGCGGAACTTGTGTGGGCTTCGGCGCGGGCTTGCCGCCCTGGTTGCCAAAATAGGCCGCCGCGGCAAGCAAAAGCACCACAAGGATGGTTGACAGGCTGTTCTTCAAAAGGGTTTCATTCCTTTCATGGTTGAATGTGGTAAACTATCAGTATCCCATGGTCCAAATCAGGAGTTGTGTATGATCAAACGCATCGCAGCCAGCATTCTCCCCGGGCTGCTCAAGCATGTGCCCAGAAACATCAAGGTGTTGTATCCCTTCTACCTGGCGGGGCAACTGGATGTGGCGGAGGAAACCCATCACTCTCCCGCCCTGCCCGAGGCCTTTGATGGCTTGACCCTCGCCTATGCCTCGGACATCCACTTCGGCCCCCTGTTCACCCCCGCACAGGCCACAGCGCTGTATGAGACACTGCTGGGGATGAAGACAGACCTGCTCATCCTGGGCGGTGATTTTGGCGATGTGCTGGCCAATTCCATCCGCTTCTTTGAACTCATCCCGGCTTTTCCGGAGCACCTGAAGGTGTTCGCGGTGTTGGGCAACCACGACTATGGAAAGAGGAATGAACCCGTCGCGCCGCTGCTGTCCGCCATGAGGATGAAAAACGTCATCCCCTTGGTCAATCAGTGTCAGGCCATCGTACGGGATGGCAAGCGCTTGCTGGTCTGTGGCCCGGATGACTTCCGCTGCGGGCGGCCGGATTTTGCGCCGCTCATTGCAGAAGTTCTGGAAGATGACTTCGTGCTGTTCATCCCCCATTCACCGGACGTGCTCCCGCAAGCGGACAGGGAAGGCTTCCGGTATCACCTGGCCCTGTGCGGGCATACACATGGGGGTCAAATCGTGCTATTTGGCCGCAGCCTGCACTCCTCCAGCATTTACAAGGACCGCTATCGCAGCGGCTGGTACAAGGAGGGCGGGCAGGACATCCTGGTCAGCAACGGGGTGGGCACCTCTATCCTGCCCATGCGCCTGGGCGCCCGCCCACAGGTGCACAAACTATACTTGCGGACGCAGCTCTAAGGCCAGCCCTGGGTTGGCGTTGAGCCGCAGGTCCGCAACCTCTCCCCTCATCAATTGCAGGTGCGCTGCGGCGCCAATCATTTCCGCGTTGTCCCCGGTCAGCCTCAAGGGCGGCAGATAGAAGGCAATCCCATGTTGCTCACACAGGTCCTTCAAGGTAGCGCGCAGCAGGCTGTTGGCGGACACACCGCCCGCCAGCGCCAGCGCCTTCCAGCCCTTGTCCAGGCAGGCCTTGATGGTCTTGTCACTCAAGTGGGTCACCACCGTATGCCGGAAGACTGCGGCCAGGTCTTCTTTTTTGTAGGCCTGGCCTTTTTGGTCCATACCATGCACCAGGTTGATGAAGGCGGTCTTGATGCCTGAAAAGCTGAAGTCATAGGCGCCTGCAATCTTGGGTTGGGTCAAGTGGTAGGCATAAGGATCGCCGAGCTTGGCCAGCTCGTCCAAATTGGGGCCACCGGGATAGGGCAGCCCCAGAACGCGGGCAGCCTTGTCAAAGGCCTCACCGGCGGCGTCATCCTGGGTGCAGCCAATCAGGTGATAGCCGTCTTCCCGCACCTCAATCAGGTGGCTGTGCCCGCCGGAGACCACCAGGCAGAGGAAGGGCGGCTCAAGTTCAGGATAGGCCAGATAATTGGCGCTGATGTGGCCTGCGATGTGGTTGACAGCAATCAGCGGCTTTCCAAGCGCATAGGCCAAGCCCTTGGCATAGCTCACCCCCACCAGCAAGGCGCCCACCAGACCGGGGCCCGCGGTGACCGCGATGGCGTCCAGGTCGGCAAACTGAAGGCTGGCTTCCTTCATGGCCTGCTGCACCGTCACATCCACTTTCTCAATGTGGGAGCGGCTTGCGATTTCCGGCACCACCCCGCCATAGGGCACATGCAAATCAATCTGTGAATATACGACCCCGGACAGCACTTTGCGGCCGCCTTTCACCACAGCCACAGCCGTTTCGTCGCAGGAGCTTTCAATCGCCAGGATGGTCAGTTCTTCCGGCGTTTTTATGAGATTATCAGGCTTCATTATGTTTTCCTGCTTTCAGCAAGAAGATCACCAGGCTGGTGACAAGGAGGATGACAAAGAAGACGATGCCGATGGTCACCACAAAATCTTTCGCGTACTCAAGGAAAAAGGGTTCCGGCATCAGCTGCACCAGCAAATCAGTCTGCGGGTTCAGCAGCCACAACTCATTGTCAAACAGGACCTCGTGAAAAAGGAAAAAAGCGGACGAAAAATCAAAGGAAGTCATCAATACCATCAGCAGCAGGATGAGAACGCACACCACCGCAGCCCAGCGCAAGGCGCGTGCAACGATCATCCCTCTTTGCCGCCATGTAGACCCAAAAAAGAAAAATAAAACCACCAAGCCTGCAAAAAGAACCAGGCCCGCATAAAATAAAGTCTTTGCCTGGTCAAACAGCGCCTTGACATCTTTCAGGTGCAAGGTTTCCACTTCGGAAAACGCTGGCGTTTCCTGCCCCGGGAGCGAGAACTCATCCAGGGAATCAGGCGCGCCGTAAGCCAGGTATCCGGACAAGGCGTATGCCAACGCGGGCAGGTCATCACGGGTCGCCTTGCTGTGTTCAATCTGGGCGTGTTCATTGAACATTTTCAGCAGGTTCACGTCATTGCCCGCGGGCAGGGTCAGCAGGCGCGGCAGCATCATCAGCATGGACGCGCTCAACAACACCACCGCCAGCAGCTTCACAAGGACCTGTTTTGGCGGGCGGAGCGCTTCAGGGTTCTTTGTTGTCATTGCATCTTCAGGTAGGCGGTGATAAAGCCGTCGATGTTGCCGTTCATTACGTCATCGATGTTGCCGGATTCAAAGCCCGTCCTGTGATCCTTCACCATGGTGTAGGGCTGGAAGACATAGGAGCGGATCTGGCTGCCCCACTCAATCTTTTTCATCTCACCCTTGATGTCGGCCATCTTCTCTTCGTTCTCGCGCTCGCGCAGCTCCAGCAGCCTGGAACGCAGCATGCGCATGCACATCTCACGGTTTTGCACCTGGGAGCGCTCATTCTGGCAGGACACCACAATGCCGGTGGGGATGTGCGTCATGCGCACCGCGGAGTCCGTCTTGTTGACGTGCTGGCCGCCAGCACCCGTGGAACGGTAGGTGTCCACCCGCACGTCTTCCATGTTGATTTCGATGTTGCCATCGTCCTCCAGCATGGGCGCGACATCCAGGGAAGAGAAAGAAGTGTGGCGCCTGGCGTTGGAGTCAAAGGGACTGATGCGCACCAGGCGGTGCACGCCCTTTTCGCCGCGCATGTAGCCATAGGCGTTGTCGCCGTCCACTTCAAAGGTGACCGATTTGATGCCGGCCTCGTCCCCATCCTGCAAGTCAATCAGGCTGACTTTGAAGCCCATCTGCTCACAGTAGCGCGTGTACATGCGGTAGAGCATGGAGGTCCAGTCCTGGGCTTCTGTGCCGCCTGCCCCCGCGTGCAAAGAGAGGATGGCGTTGTTCTGGTCATAATCTCCGCGCATCAGGGTCTCCAGCACCAGGGCATCCACGCGGACCTGCAGGGCGTCCTTGGATTGCTCCACTTCAGCCACGATGTCCGCTTCATCTTCCTCAAGCGCCATGTCCAGCATCGTTTCCAGGTCCTCACGTTCCTGCACCAGCTCATCATAATGGTTGATTTTGTTTTCAAGCTGTGAGATGCGCTTGTTGACAAAGGTGGAGCGCTCCAGATTGTCCCAGAAACCGGGGGCGGCCATCTCTTCTTTGAGCTCGGTCAGCTCCTGCTGCAATTGCTCGATATTGAGGCCGCCCCGGATCTCATCCAGGGTTTCCGCCATCTGGAGCAAGTCTTGTTTTAACTGATCTGAACCTAATATCATATCTGCCTTCCGTTCTTATGAATTGCCGCCGCTTTTGCCATGGCATTCCTTGAATTTTTTCCCGCTGCCGCAGGGGCAGGGGCTGTTGCGGCCCACCTTTTCCCCCGGCTTGGTTTTGATGGGCTGCCTGGCCTTCTCCTGCTGCGGCTGGGCGTTGCTGCTTTGCTGGGTCACGCGGGCGACTGCCTGGCGGTCCTGCGGTTTTTGGATGCGCAGCTGGAAGAGGGTGCGGATGGTATCCTCCTGGATCAGCCTGTTCATCTCATCGAACATGTCAAAGCTTTCCATTTTGTACTCATGCACCGGGTTGCGCTGCGCGTAGGCGCGCAGGCCGATGCCGTCGCGCAACTGGTCCATGTCGTCAATGTGGTCCATCCAGCGCTTGTCCACCGAGCGCAGGAGGATGTTGCGCTCCAGCTCGCGCATGTCGATGCCCAGGGCTGCGATGTCCTCCTCACGCTTGGCGTAAAAATCCTTTGCGGCCTTCTTGAGGAAGTCGGCCAGCTCCTGCTTGTTGAAACCGCGGATGGCGTCCTCATTGGCTTTGAAGGTGCCCACCGGCACGGCAAGCCGCTCCACTTCCTCGCGCAGGCCCTCAATGTTCCAGTCATGCGGCTCACCGGTCGCGAAACGTTCCACCGCTTCTTCAAGCAAGCGCTCACCCATGGTCACCACGGTCTGCTTCATGTCCTGGCCTTCCAGCACCTGGCGGCGCTGGCCATAAATCAACTCACGCTGCTGGTTCATGACATCGTCATACTGCAGCACGTGTTTACGCACCTCATAGTTGCGGCTTTCGATGCGTTTCTGGGCGTTCTCAATCTGCTTGGTCAGCAGGCCCGCCGCCAGCGGCTCGTTCTCGTCCATGCCCAGGCGGCCAATCATGCCCTCAATGCGTTCACCGCCAAACAGGCGCATCAGGTCGTCTTCCAGGGAGATAAAGAACTGGCTTGAACCCGGGTCGCCCTGGCGTCCGGCACGGCCGCGCAGCTGGTTGTCGATGCGGCGGCTTTCATGGCGCTCGGTGCCCAGGATGTGCAGGCCGCCCACCGCCACCACCTTCTCATGCTCGGCGTCGGTGGTCTTCTTGTACTCGCTCTTGAGCTCATTGAAGCGTTTGCGGGCGACCAGCACCTCTTCCGGCACCTTCTCACTCTTGCCGGTGGCTTCCTCGATGATGTCATCCGGGATTTCCTCCTGGCGCATGGTACGCCGGGCCAGGAAGTCCGGGTTGCCGCCCAGCAGGATGTCCGTGCCGCGGCCTGCCATGTTGGTGGCGATGGTGACCGCGCCAAAATGCCCGGCCTGGGCCACGATGGCGGCTTCACGGGCATGGTGTTTGGCGTTGAGCACCTCGTGCTTGATGCCGCGGCGGCTCAACAACTCGCTTAAGTATTCGGACACTTCCACGGAAATGGTACCCACCAGGATGGGCTGGCCGGTCTGGTGGCGGCGCTCTATCTCCTCCACCACGGCGTTGTACTTGCCGCGCTTGCCGCGGTAAACCATGTCGTTGAGGTCTTGGCGGATCATGGGCATGTTGGTGGGCACCTGCACCACGTCCAGTGAATAGATGCCCTGGAACTCTTCTTCCTCGGTCTTGGCGGTACCGGTCATGCCCGACAGCTTCTTGTACATGCGGAAGTAGTTCTGGAAGGTGACGGTGGCCAGGGTCTTGCTCTCATGCTCCACCTTGACATTTTCCTTGGCTTCAATGGCTTGGTGGAGGCCGTCGGAATACCGCCGGCCAATCATCAATCGCCCGGTGAACTCGTCCACGATGACCACTTCGCCATTCTGGACGACATAGTCCACGTCTTTTTTGAACAGGGAGTGGGCTTTGAGCGCCTGGATCAAGTGGTGGTTGAGCTCGTTGTTCTCCACATCGTTGAGGTTGTCAATGGAGAAGGCCTGTTCCGCCTTCCTGGCGCCGTCCTCGGTGAAGACCACCGCCTTGTCTTTTTCCTCCACCGTGTAGTCATCATCCACCCGCAAGCGGGCCACAAAGCGGTCCGCCTTTTCATACAGGTCGGTGGATTTGTCCCCCTGCCCGGAGATGATCAGAGGCGTCCTGGCCTCGTCAATCAGGATGGAGTCCACCTCGTCAACAATGGCATAGGTGTGCCCGCGCTGCACCATGTCGCGCTCATACAGCACCATGTTGTCGCGCAGGTAGTCAAAGCCCATTTCGTTGTTGGTGCCATAAGTGATGTCACAGGCATAGGCCTGCTTGCGCTGCGTGTTATCCAGGTCGTGGACGATAATGCCTACACTCAATCCCAAAAAGCGGAACAGCTTGCCCATGTCCTCGCCCTGGAACTGCGCCAGGTAGTCATTGACTGTGACGATGTGCACGCCCTTGCCCGTCAGGGCGTTGAGGTAGGCGGGCAGGCAGGCGGTCAGCGTTTTGCCTTCACCGGTCTTCATTTCCGCGATGCGGCCCTGGTGCAGCACGATGCCGCCGATCAGCTGCACCTGGAAGGGGCGCAGGCCCAGGGTGCGCTTGGCAGCCTCTCTAACGACCGCGAAAGCGTCATTGAGCAGGTTGTCCAGGGTTTCGCCTTTTTCCAGGCGTTGCTTGAAGATGGCGGTCTGCTGCTGCAGCTGGTCATCCGTCATCTGGCTGTACTTTTCTTCCAGCGCTTCAATGGCTTCCGCCTGCTTCTTCAGGGGTTTTAACTGGGCTTCAGCGCCCAAGCCCAGGGCTGCTTTCAATCGTTCAAACATTGCGTACTCCTTTGCTGGGTCAACATTGAAAGTATATCACGCGCCATCTTGCCGGGCAATGAAAGCAGGCTGCCATCTGCCCTATAAGCGCAAAAAACCCCGCTTCCGCGGGGTGAGGGTGCCCGAATTTACAGAATGTACTTATGCAGGTCCACCTTCTTGGCGGCCTTGACGTGTTCCTGCACATACTGGGCGGTGATGGTCAGATCGACTTTAGGCATGTCCTCCCCGCCGGCGTGGAAGGAGATGTCCTGCAGCAGTTCCTCAAACACAGCGTGCAGACGCCTGGCGCCCAGGTTCTCCCCGGCGTCATTGAGGTTCTTGGCCGCCTTGGCGATTTCCACCAGGGCGTCCGGCTCAAAAGAGAGCGTCACCTTGTCCGCCGCCAGCAAAGCCTTGTACTGCAGGGTCAGGGCGTTGTCGGGCTGGGTCAAGATGTCCACAAAGTCTTCCTGGGTCAGGCTTTTCAGGGTGACCTGCACCGGGAAACGGCCCTGCAATTCAGGAATCAAATCGGACACCTTGGCCACATGGAAGGCGCCGGCGGCGATAAACAGCATGAAATCCGTGCGCACCGCGCCATGCTTGGTGTTGACCACGCTGCCTTCCACGATGGGCAGGATATCCCGCTGGACTCCTTCCCTGGACACATCAGGCCCTGACTGGCTGGAGCGCCCGGCGATCTTGTCTATCTCGTCAATGAAGACGATGCCGTCCTGCTCTGCGCGCTTCACCGCTTCTTCACGGATAGCGTCCATGTCTATCAGCCGCTGGGCTTCTTCTTCAATCAGAATCTTGCGCGCTTCCTTCACCTTGACCCGGCGCAGTTTGGTTTTCTTGGGCATCATGCCACCCATCATGTCCCCGATGTTGATGGACGCGCCGCCCACTTCCAGCTGGGGCACCACATCTTCCACCTCAATTTCCAGCTCCCGCTCTTCCAGCTCGCCCCGGCGCAATTGCTCCATCAGGTCAGCCCGCTTGCTGGTCAGCTTGATTTTTTCCTCTTCTGAAGGCTCGTTCTCTTTCTGGCGGCCGCGCAGCAGGATGTCGATGGGGTTGGACGCCTGCTTCAAGGGCGGATTGGACAGCAGGGACAGCAGCCTGTCCTCCGACAACACTTCGGCGCGGGCGCGGACGCGCTCCTCATGCTCCGCTTTCACCATACGCACGGCGTTCTCGGTCAAATCCCGGATGATGCCTTCCACATCGCGCCCAACATAGCCCACCTCGGTGAACTTGGTGGCCTCCACCTTCACAAAGGGCGCGTTGACCAGTTTTGCCAGACGCCTCGCGATTTCTGTTTTTCCAACGCCAGTGGGGCCAATCATCAGAATGTTTTTGGGGAAAATTTCTTCGCGCAGGCTGTCCTCCACCTGGCTTCTGCGATAGCGGTTGCGCAGTGCGATGGCCACCTGGCGCTTGGCTTCATCCTGGCCGATGATGTAACGGTCAAGCTCCCGGACGGTTTCTTTGGGGGTAAGCTGCCTCATTTAGTTCACCTCTTCCACGGTGATGTTGTCATTGGTAAACACGCAGATGGACGCCGCGATGCGCAGGGCCTTCTCCGCGATTTCCCGGGCGGACAGCTCGGTGTTTTGCTGAAGCGCGCGCGCGGCGGACAGGGCGAAATTACCACCGGAGCCGATGGCGCAGATGCCATCATCCGGTTCAATCACTTCGCCGGTGCCCGACACCAGCAGCATTTGTTCTTTGTCCGCCACAATCATCATGGCTTGCAGCTGGCGCAGGGCCTTATCGCTGCGCCACTCGCGCGCCAGATTGACCGCCGCGCGCTCCAGGTCGCCGCCTGACTGGTTCAGCATCTCTTCAAAGCGCTCAGACAACGTGAAGGCATCAGCCACTGAACCTGCAAAACCGATGGTGACCTGGTCATTATAAATTTTGCGTACCTTTCTGGCAGTGCTTTTGAAAATGGTGCTCTCCCCCATGGTGACCTGGCCATCGCCCGCGATGGCGATGCGGTCAAAACGCTTGACAGCGCAGATGGTGGTTCCTTTTAAATCCATGTTTTCCTCCTACGAGAACAGGTCTGTCCGTTGTTGGATGGTTTGCCCGATGTGGGCAAGGGCCCTTTGTGCCAGCTGGGCATAGCGGTTCTGCTTGCCCCTGACACGCTTATCAAGCGGCGGCAGCAGGCCAAAGTTGATGTTCATTGGCTGGAAGTGCTTGTTGGGCGTGGACACATACTGCCCCAGGGCGCCGATGGCGGTCTCCGGGGAAAATTCCGGGTCCGGCATGCCCTGCAGCCTGGCAGCCATGGTCAGCCCAGCCAGCAACCCGGATGACGTGCTCTCCACATAGCCCTCCACGCCCGACAGCTGCCCGGCGAAAAAACGCAGCGGATGTTCCAGCATGCTGAACTGCCTGTCCAAAAAGCCGGGGCTGTTGATAAAGGTGTTGCGGTGCATGACCCCATAGCGCATAAACACCGCTTCCTCAAGCCCCGGGATCATGCCAAACACGCGCTTTTGCTCCGGAAATTTAAGCCGCGTCTGGAAACCCACCAGGTTATACAAGGAGCCTGCTCCATCGTCCTGACGCAGTTGCACTACGGCAAAGGGCTCCTTGCCGGTACGGGGGTCAACCAGGCCCACCGGTTTCATGGGCCCAAAAGCGGCCGCCATACCCCCACGCTTGGCGATGGATTCAATGGGCATACAGCCTTCAAAAAGCTTTTCTTCCTCAAACTCCCGAATGTCCGCGCACTGGGCGGTGATCAGGGCATCGATAAAGGCATGGTATTCCTCCTGCGTGAAGGGGCAATTGAGGTAGTCATCCCCCCTGCCATAACGGGACGCGCGAAAGACGATGTCCCTGTTGATGGAATCCGCCGCCACAATGGGGGCGGCCGCGTCAAAAAAATGCAGGCTGCCAGCGGCTGCCTGGATCTTGTTAAACAGAGCGCCTTCAGTCAATGGACCGGTGGCGATGATGCAGGGCTCCTCAGGGAAATCCTCCACCAACTGGCTTTCATAGTGCACCAGGGGATGGTTTTTCAGCACCTTTGTGATGTGCGCGGAAAAGCCTTTCCGATCCACCGCCAAGGCACCGCCGGCGGGCACGCGGGTCTGGTCTGCCGCGTCCAGAATCAGGCTGCCAAGGCTCCGCAGCTCCTGCTTCAAAAGCCCTGGGGCGTTTTCCAGGCGGTCCCCGCGCAGGGAATTGCTGCACACCAATTCCGCAAAATCCGGGGAGGTGTGGG
>JAAYLK010000053.1 GCA_012521895.1 Clostridiales bacterium | reverse complement strand
GGTGACAACGTGCAGATGGAAGTCACCCTGATCACCCCCATCGCGATTGAGCAGGGCCTGCGCTTCGCCATTCGTGAAGGCGGCCACACCGTCGGTTCCGGCGCCGTCGCCCGCGTGATCGAAGACTGACATTTGCTGCAGTAACTGATAAAGAGAGGTGTAAACCATGGCAGCTAAAGAAGCACGCACCAACATCGTGCTGGCCTGCAATGATTGCAAGCAGCGCAACTACAACACGATCAAGAACAAGAAAAACTCCCCCGACCGCATCGAGCTGACCAAGTATTGCCGTTTCTGCAAGAAACACACAGCCCATCGCGAAACGAGGTAAGTGTAATGTCTGAAGTCAAAGCAAAGCAAACCCCCGCCAAAAAGGAAAAGCTGAGCGCGATGGACAAGGTGTTGAATTTCTTCAAAAACCTGCCCGTCAACATCGCGAAGCCTTTCAAGAACACCTGGCGCGAGCGCAAGAAGGTCACCTGGCCGACAAGGGAAAACCTCATCAAGTCGACCCTGCTGGTGCTGACATTCATGGTGTTCATGGGGGTTGTGATTGGCCTGCTGGATATGGGCTCCACCGAAGTGGTGAAGCTGCTGTCCGGCTGGGCAGGTTGATAGGAGATACAATGCCTGAACAGGATTTAAGCCCAAACGCGAAAACGCCTGCCTGGTATGTTGTGCATACCTACTCCGGCTATGAAAATAAGGTCAAGGACAACCTGGAAAAGGCAGCGGAAAACAACCGCATGCAGCATCTGATCCAGGAAATCCAGGTGCCGATTGAAGAAATCGCCGAGATCAAGAACGGTAAGCGCGTCATTACGCAGCACAAAACCTTTCCGGGCTATGTGCTGGTCAAGATGATCATCACCAGCGAGTCCTGGTATGTCGTGCGCAACACGCGCGGCGTCACCGGTTTTGTGGGCCCGGAGAGCAAACCGGTGCCCCTGACGGATGCTGAGTTTGACATCATGATGAACAGCCAGCCCCAGCAAGAGGCAACCAAGCTGGTCGTCGGGGAAGAAATCCGCATTCTTTCAGGCCCCCTGGAGAACTTTACCGGCATCGTCGAAGCGGTGGACATCATCCACAACAAGCTGCAGGTCAAGGTAAAAATGTTCCTGGGCCGTGAGATGCAGGTGGAAATCGACCTGGACCAGGCCGAGAAAATCTGAGGACCCAATACCCCAGTTCCCTTTTCGTGGGAGGCGCCAACAAGCGCCGCAAGACCACATCACTTGAGGAGGAGCCAAACACATGGCAAAGAAAGTAACCGCGATCATTAAACTGCAAGTCAACGCCGCCAAGGCAACCCCCGCGCCCCCCATCGGCCCGGCGCTGGGCCAGCACGGCGTGAACATCCCCGGCTTTTGCAAAGAGTTCAATGAGCGCACGGCCAAACAGGCAGGCTACATCATCCCCGTCGTCATCACGGTCTATTCTGATCGCTCCTTTACCTTTATCACCAAGACCCCGCCGGTGCCCGTGCTGATTAAAAAGGCGCTGAACATCGAAAGCGGCAGTGATAAACCCAACAAGACCAAAGTGGCCCAGTTGACCAAGGACCAGGTGCGTGAAATCGCCACCACCAAAATGGTGGACCTGAACGCCGCCAGTGTCGAGGCCGCGATGAGCATGGTCAAAGGCACAGCCCGCAGCATGGGCGTTACCGTAGAGGAATAAAGGAAGCGTGTGGGAGGACATTGAGCCGCTATTACCACAGGGAGGATAAAACATGAAACACGGCAAGAAATACCTTGAGTCCAAAAAGCTCATTGATGAATCCAAACTCTACGATCCCGAAGAGGCCATCAGCCTGGTCAAGCAGACCGGCAAAGCCAAGTTCGACGAGACCGTGGAACTCCACGTCCGCCTGGGCGTTGACCCCCGCCATGCTGACCAGCAGGTGCGTGGTTCCGTTGTCCTGCCCCATGGCACCGGCCGCGTTGTGCGCGTCCTGGTGTTCGCCAAGGGCGAGAAAGCGGAAGAAGCCAGGGCTGCCGGCGCTGACTATGTTGGCGATGCCGACCTGGTCGAGAAGATCCGCACCGAAAACTGGTTTGAGTTTGACGTCTGCGTCGCCACCCCGGACATGATGGGTGTGGTCGGCAAGATCGGCCGCGTCCTGGGCCCCAAGGGCTTGATGCCCAACCCCAAGTCCGGCACCGTCACCAACGACGTCTCCAAGGCCATTGAAGACATCAAGGGCGGTAAGATTGAGTACCGCATCGACAAAACCGCCATCGCGCACTGCCCGATTGGCAAGGTCTCCTTTGATGACAGCAAGCTGGTTGAGAACCTGACAACCCTCATGGACGCGGTTGTGAAGGCCAAGCCCTCCACCGCCAAGGGCGTGTACCTGCGCTCCCTGTACCTGAGCACCACCATGGGCCCCTCTATCCGCTTGAACCCCTTGAAGTTCTAATCGGGTTCATTCCCCGCAAAACCCACCGGTTCGCCCGGTGGGTTTTTGATTGCGCTTTCATAGATACAACCATCAGCGCATTGTTTTGATGGTTTTTTAGTCTCTTCGTTTTTACTTACAACTAGATAGTGTCTACACGAGAATTGTGATATAATGGTGTCATCACTGAAAGGGGACATAAGCGATGACCGCTGCTTATCACCGACACGATATGAGCGATTCCGTATGGACATTACTGGAGCCTAACCTACCGGGGCAGCGAGGACAATGGGGAGGGATTGCGCAGGACAACAGAAGGTTTATC
>JAAYLK010000052.1 GCA_012521895.1 Clostridiales bacterium | reverse complement strand
TTGGGGGTGATGTAGGGGAAGCCGGCGGAGGAGCCGATGTAGGAGCCGATGATGCCGGAGTTGAAGTCCACGGAGAAGTAGTCACCGGTGGATTTCACGGCGAACACGCCTTCCTTCGCCAGGTCAACCAGCCACTGCACCTTGGCGCGCACTTCGGGTGTGTCAAACAGCACTTGCTTGTTGGCCACGTCGATGTAGTCGGCGCCCTCGGTTTCCTTGATCAGCATCTGCAGGGTGTCCGTCAGGCTGTCGGTGCCCAGGCCCGCGATGCCCTTTTCGGCGTGGATCTTGCGGGCAGCGGCTTCCACCTCATCCCACGTGGTGGGCACGGCAATCTGGAGCTCATCAAACAGGGTCTTGTTGTAGAACAGGATGGGGCCGGTGGTGTAGGCGGGCACATAGTGGATGAGGCCATCCTCAAAGCCCAGCACTTCGCCTTCCAGCACGCCCTTGGTCAGCGCGGCGTCAAAGCCTTCAATGCCGATTTCGGGGTCGTAGATGTATTGGCTGAGGTCCGTCAGCATGCCGCCTTTGACATACTGGGCGGCTTCAGAGGCGTAGTTGAAGATGATGTCCGGGCCGATGCCTTCGATGACGGAGGCGTTGACGTTCTTCAGGAAGTCGGCATAGGGCTGGCTGAGCAGCTCAACTTCAGCAGTCGCGCTCTGGGCGTTGAAGTCCTCAACGGCCTTCTTCAGATAGGCCTCCTGGCCCTCGGTGAAGGTGTGCCAGATGGTGACCTTGGCCTTGGCGCCCTCTGTGGGAGCCAGGACGGCCGCGGCGGCCGCTTGGGGCCTTGTCAGGAAATAAACGGCTACGGCGGCTGCGACAACCAGCAGCACAATCAAAACAGTGGTCCAGGTTTTCTTAGACATGGTGTCCTCCTCAAGTCCTGCGCCTGTTCAGGCAGTTTTGGGCATCAGAACAGCCGGTTGTAAATGCCCGCTGTTTAGAATATACCTGTTTCATGAGGAACACAAACCTTTTTTCCAGTCTTTTTCAGGGCGCGGACGGCTTTTACCTGATTTTTACATCCTCCTCACCGCCCTGCTCCTCCCCGATGCCGTCCATGCGCGCGCGGTAGCGCTCCAGCAGCTTCAGCAGCCCCCGGGGAAAGGGCACGCCGGCCAGGGCGGCGTTCTCCACCACAGAAAAGGCCTCGTTGGCGGCGTAAAAGCCGATGATGGACAGCCGGCACACGCTGGTGCCCAGCAGGGTGTCCAAGCCCGTGCCCAGGATGACAAGCAGCACCATCAGCAATTTCCGGGTCAGCCCCTGAAAGAACACGCCGGAGTCAAAGCCGCCGCTCCTGGTGCGGGCGCTGGCCAGGCGCAGGCACAAAACCAAGCCCGACACCAGGTCCAGGCCCATCATCAAAAACATCATGCCCAGCGCCGCGTCCCAGCCGCCCAGGGCCTTGAGGAAGAAAGCCGCCGCGCTCATGCAGACGCCCGACAGCGTTTGATAGATTCCTTTCATCGTTTCATTCTCCTTTTCAAAACAAATCAAACAGCTCGTCATCGTCGTCGTCCTCCTCCCCCGCCTCCAGGAACGGCTGGGGCTTGGGAAAGAGCCGTGCCATGGTCTCCACGCCGGCCTGCCCGGTGGGCGCAAGCCCCGTGACGCGCTGGAAGGCCACCACCGCCTGGCTGGTCTCCCGGCCATACTTGCCGTCCGCGCCAAAGCGCGGCAGGGGATAGCCCAATCGCAGCAGCTGGTTTTGCAGCAATCTCACCAGCTCGCCCCGCTCACCCAAGGCCAGGGACAGGTCCTGCAGCGCCGCCTTAGGCTTTTTCTCCGGGGGCTGCTCAAAGGTCAAAGGGGCTAAAATCGCTTCCTTCCCCGTCAATTCCGCCGGAACAGGAAAGCCCTTGGGGAAGGCCATGTGCGTCCAGGGGTAGGCGGTGATTTTGCTTTGCATCACCCCGGCCTGGTGGCCGCGGGCGTCAATCACCCTGCCATCCCCCAAAGACAGGCCAACGTGCGCCATCGGGCGGTCCGCGGAGCCCTGCGCGTCCTTGCGAAACAGCACGCAGGCATGGCTCCGGGCGGCGTGGGTCACCTCACCCCGGAAGGCCCAGATCGCCCCGGCCTTCCACTGGGAGGAGGCACCCGAGGGCAGCAGGATGCCCTCCGCCTTCAGCGCCAGTTTCACCAGCTGGGCGCAGTCAAAGCAGTCCCTGCCCCGGTAGCGGCAAGCACTGCAGCTGTCCGCCTTGCCCGACAGCACAGGGCAGTTTCGCGCGATGGCCTTGGCGGATCCAGGGTACTGCTTCATGCGCGCGCGGCGGTACTCCGGCGTGCAGGGCTTGCCGCTGCCGCCATAAACATAGGGGGAACCAAGCCGCTGCAAAGCAAAGCGCAGGGCGGGGCGTGCCTTGTTCATCTCTTCTCCTTCAAGGAATCGTCGGGGCTTCCCTTAATACCAGGGAGGCGCCCGCGTAGGAAAGGCTGCCGGCGATCTCGTTCAAAACCGGCAACACGGCTTCAACCGCCTTCACAGACAGGCTTTGGTTTTGCCCGGTCGCGGGGTCCACAAGCGACAAGGCGCAGCCATCGGGCTTGCACGCGCGGGAAAACAACGTTTCCGCGTCGCCCTGGGACAGGTAGTCATACTTCAGCGTAAACTGGCGCACGAGCGCGCCGGACACCGTCAGCCATTCGTAGCGCAGGTCAGTGGGCTGCGCCGCCGGGGTGCCATCAATCAGAATTACCATTCAATCACCTACACAGAGCGCAAGGTCAGGGAGAAGTCCACGCCCAGGGGGGAGGCATGGAAGGCGGTCACCAGGGCGTTGTTCGTAACAAAATCAGCAAAGCGGAAACGGTAATCAATCTTCAAATCACTGGCAAACTTAAACGCGTTCCGCACCTGTTCAATGGCAGCGTTGGTAGGGGACCAGGGACAGGAAAGGCGGAGGACAGCGGGGATGATGCGGCCAGGGGCGAAGGCCGGCAGGTTATACCCGCCATTGGAAAAGGACACAGTGGAAATGGCTTCACGCCTGGCGGGGGTGATGGACAGCGTGACGGGGGACGGCAAAGTCAGCGCGGTTTGCGGGTCGTAGTAGACACGGAACAAAAGCGGATAAGTCGTTTCCGCGGCATCAGGCGGCGGGTTGATGACAGCGGCGAGGGTGAGGACGCGCAGGAAGGAGCCGGTCACGCTCTCCTGCTCGTCCGCGGCATCCACCAGGAAGTAGGACAACGCCGCCAGGGCGGTGACAGCCTGGGCGGAATAGGTATCGCACATTTCCTGCAGGCTGGCGCGCAGCACCACCTGGAGCGTCAGCAAGTCCGAGCCGTCCTCCCGGCGTTTGTAAGCATGCAGGCGGAAGGAGCACGAGCGCGCGGAAACAGGCGTTTGCGCCCAGGCGCGGGTGACGTTGACATCGGGCATACCATTACTAAGCGCAAGATAGACAGCGCGCATAAGGGCAAGGGTCATAAAGAGCGAACCTCCTTTTGGGCCTGGAGGGTGTAGAACTCCAGCAGCAGGACCAGGAGCAGGCACGAATTGGCCAGGGAAAACAGGAGGGACACCACGGACAGGATGAAATCGGCGCGCATTATTGGAGAACCTCCACATTCAACACCATATGGCGGGGATAGCGTTTGATGGCGGTGACGGAGTAGGCGCGGGCATCATCGGGGAAATATAGGTTGTCCTGCTCATGGACAGCGGGGAAGCCCTGGGGGATGACGGACCACATGACGGCCAGGCGCACGCCCGAAACGGTGCGGGCCACACGCCGCTGCGGGGGGACGATGAGGCCCAGGAAGGAGAAGGTATGCTCGGAAGTGAACTGCAAGCGGCCGATGCCGCCAGTGGCATCCACGACAGGCCCGGTTGGGCGGCAGCGGATAGTGACCAGGCGGCGGCGGCGAAGGCGCAGCATCAGCAA
>JAAYLK010000051.1 GCA_012521895.1 Clostridiales bacterium | reverse complement strand
TCAGGGCGACCATCAGCGCGGTCATTGTCATCAGCCTCATGCGGCTTTCCCTTGGTGTTGTGTAGCCTGTTTTCATGCCAGCATCCTAACACCTGGAAATGGGGCGGTCAAGCAGACGCTACGCGCCATGAAGGTATACAAGATTGTGGGTCTGACGCCTTGATAATTGGCGCCTGAACGCTTAGGATGGAAGCGCGTAAAAATACTTTTTGGAGGCAAACGGCATGAAGATCGGTCTTAGCTCATACTCCCTGGACCCTGTCATCCGCGCGAAGAAACTGACCCTGGAAGAAGCCATCGACTGGGCCGCGCAAAACGGCGCGGAGGTGATGGAGCTGGTCCCCTTTGCCTTCCGCTTTGACGACCCGGACACCAGGAAGATCGACACCCAGCGCATCAAGCAGGTCCGCCAGCGCGCCAGGGACGCCGGCATTGAACTGGTGAACTATTCGGTGCTGGCCAATTTGCTCAAGTCAGGGAAAGAGCAGGAGGACGAAATCAAGCGCGTCTGCCACGAGGTGGACATCGCGGCTGAGCTGGGCCTGCCCCGGATGCGGCACGACATCAGCGCCTTCCGCCTGCCGAAGGAACAAAACACCCAGGAGGCCTTTGACGCCCAGCTGCCCCAGATGGTGGAGGCCGCCAGCATTATCAGTGAGCACGGCAAGAAGCGCGGGGTGAAGACCCTGCTTGAAAACCATGGCTTCTTTGTCAATGGCTGTGACCGGGTGGAGCGGCTGCTGAATGCCGTGAAGACGGACAACTACGGCCTGCTGCTGGACACGGGTAACATCGTGTGCGTGGACGAGGACGCAGCCTCCGCCGCCACCCGATTGGCCTGGCGCTGTGAGATGGTGCACCTGAAGGACTTCTACATCAGGACAAAAGATCCCGGCGACAGCACCCAGTTTGACTGCGGCGGCAGCTGGTTCCGCTCCCGCGGGGGCAAGTACCTGCGCGGCTCCATTTTGGGCCAGGGAGACCTGGACGTGCAGGACATCATAAGGTCTCTGAAAAACGCCGGGTATGAGGGCAACATTGCCATTGAGTTTGAGGGCATGGAAGACCCGCAGTACTCCTCCGCCGTCAGCCTGGCCAATGCCCGCAGGTTCTGGGAACAAGCTTAAAGCACATTCACTAAAAAAAGATTCGGGAGGGACAATCGCGTCCCTCCCGGTTTTTGTTTTAGTAAACTTGCTTATACTGATATAAAGCTTTAATGCATCCAAAGCGGCGAGGGATTTTGTTTTCCTGCAAGGAAGGAAACCGATGGCGTAGCCTAAGCTACGTAGAGGTTGACTGACACAGCAGGGAGACAAAAGATCCGGCGTGACGATGCAATAAAGATTGGAATCAGTATTAGATGCGGGCGACCCCGGTGTCCCTGGCGGCCTGGGAAACCGCTTTGGCGACCGCTTCACCCACGCGCATGTCAAAGGCGTGCGGGATGATGTAGTCCGGCGTCAGTTCCTCATCCCTGAGCAGCCCCGCGATGGCATAGGAGGCGGCCAGGTTCATCTCCGTATTGATGCGGGACGCGCGCACATCCAGGGCGCCGCGGAAGATGCCCGGGAAGGCCAGCACATTGTTGATCTGGTTGGGGAAGTCGCTGCGGCCGGTGCCCACCACTTTGGCGCCGGCATTGAGCGCGTCCTCCGGGAATATTTCAGGCACCGGATTGGCCATGGGGAACAAGATGGCGTCCTTGGCCATGGTTTTCACCATCTCCCCATCCACTAGGCCAGGGCCGGAGACGCCCAGGAAGACGTCGGCGCCCGCCATGGCGTCCTTCAGGCTGCCCTGTTTCTTCTGCGGGTTGATGATTTTGCACAACTCCTGCTGGTCCGCCGCCAGGTCTTCCCGGCCGTCATACAGGATGCCCTTGCGGTTGACCAGGAACATGTTTTTGCCCGCGCCCATGGCCAGCAAGTGCTTGGCGATGGCCACGCCCGCGGCGCCCGCGCCGGAGATGACGATGGACACATCCTCCAGCTTTTTATTTACCAGCTTCAGCGCGTTGATGAGGGCGGCGCCGGCCACGATGGCGGTGCCATGCTGGTCGTCATGGAAGATGGGGATGTCGCACAGCTCCTGCAGGCGCTTTTCAATCTCAAAGCAGCGGGGGGCGGCGATGTCCTCCAGGTTGATGCCGCCAAAGGATCCGGAAATCAAGTAGATGGTGCGGACGATTTCGTCCACATCCTTGCTGCGCACGCAAAGCGGGAAGGCGTCTACGCCGCCAAAGGTCTTAAACAGAGCGCACTTGCCCTCCATCACCGGCATGCCTGCCTCCGGCCCGATGTCGCCCAGGCCCAGCACCGCGGTGCCATCGGTGATGACGGCCACCAGGTTGTTGCGCCGGGTGAGGTCAAAGGAGAGGTTATAGTCCTTCTGGATGGCCAGGCAGGGCGCGGCCACGCCGGGCGTATATGCCAGGGCCAGTTCCTGGCCGTTGGTGACGGGCACGCGGGAAACAACCTCGATTTTGCCGCCCCATTCCTTGTGCAGCCGCAGCGCTTCTTGTTGGTTATCCATGGTCATGGCCCCCCTTTGTTATGCAAATTCCTGATAAAATGCTAACACAGCGCCCGGGTGCCGTCAACCAAAGCCAGGGAGTGAAACGGTATACATTGCGGGGCTTTTTCCTTGTTTTTGGCGCCGCATCCATTGAGCCGTGAGGGGCTGTCTGATAGAATGCCTTCAGACAAACAAGGAGGCGCTCAATGGAACAGACTCATAAGCCCGGCGTGTCCGCCAGGCTGCTCTTTTTTGTGACAGCCTGGTTTTGGTGCGCGCAGTACAGCTACACCCAGTTTATCAACCCGGAACTGGAAGCAATGGGCATGAACGCCGCCTTCATGGGGCTGGTGGCAGGCGCCTACGGCTTTACCCAGATGCTGCTGCGCATCCCTTTGGGCATGCTGGCGGACAGGATTGGCAAGCAAAAGCCTTTTGTCATCATCGGCTGCCTGCTGACGGCCCTGGCCGGGGCCAGCTTCCTGCTGTCCTATACGCCAAACGGCTTTTTGTTTGCCCGTGCCCTGGCCGGGGTGGCCTCCGCCTCCTGGGTGTCCTTCACGGTGCTGTACTCCAGCTATTTCCCCCACGCCCAGGGGCCCAGCCGCATCGCGCAGCTCAATGCCGCCAACATGTCCGGCCGCCTCATCGGTTTTTTCCTCATCATCTTCATCATCCCCCTCCTGGGCACGAAGTCCGCCTTCACCTTCAGCTTCATCTGCGGGCTGGTCGCCCTGGCGCTGTGCCTGCCGGTGAAGGACAGCCAGCACCAACGGCGGGGCATCACCCTCAAAACCATGCTGCAGGTGGCCAGGGACCCCTACCTGCTGGCCTGCTCCTTCATCGGCATCCTGGTGCAGATGGTGGCCTTCAGCACCTACTACGGCTTTACCATCAACGTGGCCAAGAACCTGGGCGCTGAAGGCGCGATGCTCAGCTGGCTGAACATCGTGCTGCTGGTTCCCACCCTGATTATGAATTATCTCGTTACTTCCCGGCTGCTGGCGCGCTTTGGCGGGCGGATTCTGGTGGTCGCCGGCTTCCTCATCGCCGCGGTCTACTGCTTCCTGGTGCCCTACGCCCAAAACCTCACCCAATTGTTCCTGCTCAACATCCTGGCCGGTTTCGCCTCCACCCTGACCTTCGCCGTGCTGATGGGGCAGAGCGTGCGGGACATCCCCCAGCCATTGCGCGCGGTGGGCATGGGCTTTTACCAGGCGGTGTATGGCATCGGCATGACAGTGGGGCCCATCTTGATGGGGCTTGTGATCGACAAAAGCGGCATGGGCCAGGCCTTTTGGATGATGGCGCTGCTGTGCCTTGCCTCCGCCCTGCTGTCCTTCAGGCTGCTGGGCATACCGCCCAAAACGATTGAGCAGTGAGGTTTTTTCGTGTATGATACAAAGAGGAATATATTGTAGGAGGAGAATATGAAACTTCCTTTTCAATTGGACTTAAGCGGCAAGACCGTCGTCATCACAGGCGGCAGCGGCGTGCTGGGCGCTAGCTTTGCAAAAGCGCTGGCAGCCTGCGGCGCCAAGGTGGCCATCCTGGCGCGCAAGAAGGAATCCGCCCAGGAATTACTCAACGAGATTGAGGGCGAGGCCGCCTTCTTCCAGGCCGACGTCACCAACATTGAGAGCCTGAAGCAGGCGCGGGATGAGGTCATCAGCAAGTACGGCAAGCCCACCATCTTGATCAACGGCGCCGGCGGCAACAACCCCAAGGCCACCACCGAAGATGAGTTTTACAATCCAGACGCCCAGATGAAGGACTTTTTCCAGCTGGACCTGGATGCCCTGAAGATGGTGTTTGACTTAAACTTCCACGGCGCGCTGCTGGCCAGCCAGGTGTTTGCCAAGGATTTGATTGGCCAGGAAGGCGCCAGCATCATCAACATCTCCTCCATGAACGCCTACCGGCCCCTCACCAAGATTCCCGCCTATTCCGGCGCCAAGGCCGCGGTACAGAACCTGACCATGTGGCTGGCCACCTATTTTGCCGGCACCGGCCTGCGCGTGAACGCCATCGCCCCGGGCTTTTTCGTGTCCCACCAGAACCGCGACCTGCTCTTTGACAAGGAAGGCAAGCCCACCCCACGCACCGGCAAAATCCTGCGCGCCACCCCCATGGGCCGCTTTGGTGAGGCCGATGAGCTGCTGGGCACGCTGTTTTACCTCATCAGCCCGCAAGCTTCCAGCTTTGTCACCGGCGTAGTCATCCCCGTGGATGGCGGCTTTAGCGCGTATTCGGGCGTATAAGGAAGGAGAGCACCATGAAAAAGTATGATCTGATCACCCCCACCAGCATGGGCGTGCGGCTGACCCCGCAGGACCGCCAGCCCGTTGGCATCACCAACACCTTCACCATGCACGCCACCAGCGCTGAGAGCAATGTGCTCAACACCTCGGCCTCCCTGGGCCTCTCCGCCCACGTGCTGACCGGCTTTGTGAAGGACAGCCCCATCGCCGCCTTCATCAAGGGCGAATTGCGCCGGCGCAACATCACCTTTGAAGGCCCGGAAATCGACCAGGGCGGCCCCTGGGGCTACCGCCACCAGTTCAACCTGGCGGACGCCGGCTTTGGCGTGCGCGGGCCGCGGGTGCACAACGACCGCGCGGGCGAGGTGGGCAGGACGCTCAAGGTGGAGGATTTTGACGTAGACCGCCTGTTCAAGCGTGACGGCGTGCGCATGATGCACATGTCCGGCCTGTTCGCCGCCCTGTCGCCTGAAACCGCCAAGCTGTGCGTGAAGCTGGCCGAGGTGGCCAAGGAAAACGGCACCCTGGTGAGCTTTGACCTAAACCACCGCGCCTCCTTCTGGGCAGGGCGGGAGGAAGAGCTGCACGCGGCCTTTACGCGCATCGCCAGCCTGTCTGACATCCTCATCGGCAACGAGGAGGACTACCAGCTGGCCTTGGGCGTGCACGGCCCGGAGGCCGGCGGCAAGGAAATCGGCGACAACATTGAAGAGTTCAAGCAGATGATTGCCGCCGCGCAGGCAGCCTTCCCCAACGTGAAGGTGTTTGCCACCACCCTGCGCCAGGTGCTGGACGCCAACCGCCACCTCTGGGGCGCCATTTTGTACAAGGACGGCCAGTGGCACCTGGCCCCCCAGCGCGAAATCCAGGTGCTGGACCGCATCGGCGGCGGCGACGGCTTTGTGGGCGGGCTGCTGTACAGCCTGCTGCGCGGCTTTGACGGTGAAAAATGCCTGCAGTTTGCCTGGTCCACCGGCGCCCTGGCCACCACCATGCTGGAGGACTACGCCAGCCCCGTGGACGAAAAACAGGTGATGGCCGTCTGGGCCGGCAACGCGCGCGTATTGCGCTGACAAGAAGGAGAATTGAAAGAATGAGCAAAGCGGATATCGGCATCATCGGCCTGGCCGTCATGGGCGAGAACCTGGTGATGAACATGGAGAGCAAGGGCTTCACCGTGGCGGTGTACAACCGCACCGTAAGCCGGGTGACGGACTTTGTGGAAGGCCGCGCCAAGGGCAAGAACATCATCGGCGCGCAGTCCCTGCCGGAGTTTGTATCGCTGCTTAAAAAACCGCGCAAGGTGCTGCTGATGGTGAAGGCCGGGCAGCCGGTGGACGACTTCATCAACCTGCTGCTGCCTCTGCTAGAAAAGGGCGACATCATCATGGACGGCGGCAACAGCCATTATCCTGACACCACCCGGCGCGTGTCCTTTGTGGAAAGCCGCGGGCTGTACTACATCGGCACCGGCGTGTCCGGCGGCGAGGAGGGCGCCTTGAAGGGCCCCAGCATCATGCCCGGCGGCAGCCCCGTGGCCTGGGCGCATGTCAAGCCCATCCTGCAAAGCATCGCGGCGCAGGTGGACGGCCAGCCCTGCTGTGACTGGGTGGGCGAGGGCGGCGCGGGCCATTTTGTGAAGATGGTGCACAACGGCATCGAGTATGGCGACATGCAGCTGATTTCCGAGGTCTACCAGATCATGCGCGATGTGCTGAAGATGACACCGGATGAGATGGCGGAGATTTTCGCGCAGTGGAACAAGGGCGAGCTGGAGAGCTACCTGATTGAAATCACCGCCGACATCCTGACGATGAAGGACGAGGACGGCTCCCCGCTGATTGACAAGATTCTGGACGCCGCGGGCCAGAAGGGCACCGGCAAATGGACGGCACAAAACGCCCTGGACGAGGGCGTGCCGTTGACGCTGATTACCGAAGCCGTGTTTGCCCGCGCGCTTTCTTCCAACAAGGACGGCCGCGTGGAGGCCTCCAAGGTGTTGACGTACACCGGGGACGAAAAAATGCCTGACAAGGCAACATTGATTGACCAGCTGCGCCAGGCGCTGTACGCCGCAAAAATTGTCTCCTACACCCAGGGCTACATGCTGATGCGGTCCGCCGCCAAGACCTTCAACTGGAACCTCAACTACGGCGGCATCGCCATGATGTGGCGCGGCGGCTGCATCATCCGCAGCGTCTTCCTGGGCAAGATCAAGGATGCCTTCGACAAGAACCCCGCCCTTGAAAACCTGATGCTGGATGACTATTTCGCCAATGAAATCACCAAGGCCCAGCAGGCATGGCGCGTGGTGTGCGCCACCGCCGCCATGCAGGGGATCCCGGCCCCCGCGATGAGCAGCGCGCTTAGCTTCTTTGACGGCATCCGCACAGCGCGCCTTAGCGCCAACATGCTGCAGGCCCAGCGCGACTACTTTGGCGCGCACACCTACGAGCGTGTGGACAAGCCCAGGGGCCAGTTCTTCCACACCAACTGGACAGGTGAGGGCGGGGACACCGCCTCCACCATCTACCACGTGTAAAGGAAGGCCGCATTTGAACAAACGCGTCTATTTAAAACCTGTGAAGGATGCCCGGGTGCTCTCCGGGCATCCCTGGGTGTTCGCCAGCGACATTGACCGCGCCGAGCGCGGAACCGAAAACGGCGATGTGGTGAGCGTGGTCTCCGCCCGCGGCCGCCCCCTGGGCCAGGCGGTGTACAACGGCAACTCCCAGATTGTGCTGCGCATGCTGACCTACAACGAGGAGGCGGTGGACGCCGCCTTCATCAAGCGACGGGTGAAACAGGCTGTGAACCTCCGAGCGCAGCTGGGCGACATGAACGCCTGCCGCCTCATCAACGCCGAGAGCGACCGCCTGCCCGCGGTGATTGTAGACAAGTTTGGCGACGTGCTGTCCATCCAGATTCTCTCCCTGGGCATGGCGCGCTTTGAAAAGGACATCATCGACGCCTTGGTTGAGGAAGTGCAGCCGATGGGCATCTGGGCGCGCAATGACGTGCCGGTGCGCCAGCTGGAAGGCATGGAGATGACCACCGGATTGCTGTATGGCAAGGTGCCCGACCGCGTCGAAATCAATGAGAACGGCCTGAAGATGCTGGTGGATGTCAAGGAAGGCCAGAAGACCGGCTATTTCCTGGATCAGAAGGAAAACCGCACAGCCCTCAAACCCTTCAGCAAAGACGCCCGGGTGCTGGACATCTGCACGCACACCGGCTCCTTCGCCTTGCACGCCGCGATGTACGGCGCCAAGGAAGTAACCGGCGTGGACCTGTCCGAGCACGCCCTAGGCTGCGCGTATGACAACGCGCAATTGAACGGCTTTGGCAACGTCAATTTCGTGGTGGCCAACGCCTTTGACTACCTGCGCGAAAAATCCGACAAGGGCGAGCAGTACGACTTAATCATCTTAGACCCCCCTGCCTTCGCCAAGAACAAGGCCAGCCTGCCCGGTGCCATCAAGGGCTACAAGGAAATCAACCTGCGCGCCATGAAGATGCTGGGCACCGGCGGCATCCTGGTGACCTGCTCCTGCTCCCAGAACATGCTGCCCGACTTGTTCAAGGACACCATCCAGGCGGCCTCCCGCGACGCGCGGGTCACCCTGCAGCAGCTGGAATGGCGCGGACCGGGCAAGGACCACCCCAGCCTGCCAGCGGCGATGGAGACCAACTACCTCAAGTGCGGCATCTTCCGGGTGCTGCGATAACCCCAAAACCCGTTCAACACCGCCCGGGAAGGCGGTGTTTTGCTTTTGTCGCCTTGAAGTTGAGGGTGTTCGACTGTATAATGTTGCCATTGAGAAAAAGGATGTGGTATTGCAATGAGTCTGGAAAACGAAAAATCCAATTTTATCTGGGACATCATCGACCAGGAACTCAAGGAAGGCCGGGTCGAGCGGGTGCACACACGCTTCCCGCCGGAACCCAACGGCTATTTGCACATCGGCCACTGCAAGGCGCTGGTGGCGGACTTTGCCACCGCTGAAAAATACGGCGGGCTGTGCAACCTGCGCTTTGACGATACCAACCCTGAAAAAGAAGAGACCGAGTACGTCGACGGCATCATGGATGACATCCGCTGGCTGGGCTTTGAGTGGAACGGCGGGCTGTACTTCGCTAGCGACTACTACCAGCAGTGCTACGACATCGCCGAGGATTTCATCCGCCGCGGCCTGGCCTATGTGGACGAGCTGACGCAGGAGCAGATGCGCGAATACCGCGGCACACTGACCCAGCCGGGCAAGAACAGCCCCCACCGGGACCGCCCCTGGGAAGAGAGCCTGGACCTGTTCCGCCGCATGAAAAACGGCGAGTTCCCCGAGGGCTCTTACGTTTTGCGCTCCAAGATTGACATGGCTTCCCCCAACATCAACATGCGGGACCCCGTCATGTACCGCATCCTGTATAAAGAGCACCACCGCACCGGCAACGACTGGTGCATCTACCCCATGTATGACTTCTCCCACCCCCTGGGCGACGCCATTGAGGGCATCACCCACAGCCTGTGCTCCCTGGAATACGAAGACCACAGGCCCTTGTATGACTGGGCGGTGGAGAACGCCGGCTTCCGCGAGAAGCACAAGGACAAGCATGGCTACACCACCTTCGGCCCGCGACAGATTGAGTTTGCCCGCCTCAACCTCACCCGCACCGTGATGAGCAAGCGCCACCTGCGCCGTTTGGTGGAAGAGGGCTATGTCAGCGGCTGGGATGACCCCCGCATGCCCACCTTGGTGGGGATGCGCCGCCGCGGCTACACCCCCGAAGCCATCCGCGACTTCATCGACCGCGTGGGCCTGGCCAAGGCCGACAGCGTGGTGGAGCACAGCCTGCTGGAGTTCTGCGTGCGCAACGACCTGGGCGCCAAGGTACCCCGCGTCATGGCGGTGCTGAACCCCCTTAAAATCGTGCTGAACAACTGGCCCTCGGGCAAGGTGGACGAGCTGGTGCAGGAAAACCACCCCGACCATCCGGAATACGGCACACGCAGCGTGCGCATGGGGCAAACCCTGTACATTGAGCAGGAAGACTTCATGGAGAACCCCCCGGGCAAGTTCTTCCGTCTCAAGCCCGGCGGTGAGGTGCGCCTTAAGGGCGCCTACATCATCGAGTGCGAGGAAGTCGTCAAAACCGAAGACGGCCGCATCGACCACCTGGTGTGCTCGGTGGACCTGGACAGCCGCTCAGGCAGTGAAGGCGCCAACCGCAAGGTCAAGGGCACCCTGCACTGGGTGGACGCCGCCACCGCCGTCCCCTTCACCGGACGCCTGTATGAGCCGCTGCTTTCAGACCCTGAGGACATCGACGACGGCACGGACAAGAAGGACTTCATCACCCGATTGAACAAGGAAAGCCTGACAACCGTGCACGGCATGATGGAACCCAGCCTGGCTGACGCCAAGGTGGGCGACACCTTCCAGTTCCTCCGCAACGGCTATTTCTGCAAGGACCGCGATTCCACACCCGAGATGCCGGTCTTTAACCAGGTCGTTGGGCTGAAGGACAGCTACAAGCCGAATTAGGCGGGGATTTGAACGGAGTCTCTTGAAACCAATTCTTCCGAAAAGGTTTCAAACTTCCAAAAGACTTTAACATTTTTTGCTGATTGAGACGTAGAGGAGTATGAAATTGCAAGTTCGCACACGCTTCGCCCCCTCCCCCACCGGGTTTATGCACCTTGGTGGGTTGAGAACCGCCCTGTACTGCTACCTGTTCACCAAAAAGCATGAGGATGGCAAGTTCATCCTGCGCATTGAGGACACTGACCAGGAGCGCCTGGTGGAAGGCGCGGTGGAAGTGATCTATGACACCCTGCGCGGCTGCGGCATCCACTGGGACGAGGGCCCGGACGTGGGCGGCCCTGTTGCGCCCTATGTGCAGTCCGAGCGCAAGGACAGCTACCTGCCCTATGCCAAACAGCTCATTGACGAAGGCCACGCCTACTACTGCTTTTGCACCAAGGAGGACTTGCAGCAGCGCCGCGAAGCCGCGGAAGCACAGGGCCTGACCTGGAAGTATGACAAGCACTGCCTGCACTTGAGCAAAGAAGACATTCAGCAAAAGCTGGACAGCGGCATCCCCTATGTGGTGCGCCAGAACACCCCCGTGACCGGGGACAGCGATTTTGACGACCTGGTGTACGGCCATATTATGGCGCCCAATGAGACCCTGGATGACATGGTGCTCATCAAGGCGGACGGCATGCCCACCTACAATTTCGCCAACGTCATTGACGACCATTTGATGGGCATCACCCACGTCATCCGCGGGATGGAATACCTATCCTCCACCCCCAAGTACAACCTGCTCTACAAGGCCCTGGGCTGGGACATCCCCCAGTACATCCACCTGCCCACCGTGATGCGCGACAGCAAGCACAAGCTGTCCAAGCGCGACGGAGACGCCTATTACAGCGATTTTGTCAAGAAGGGCTACCTGACCGAGGCCCTCATCAACTACCTGGCCCTGGTGGGCTGGAATCCGGGCGATGAGCGCGAGTTTTTTACCATGGAGGAGCTGCAGCAGGCCTTCAGCGTGGAGGGCCTGTCAAAATCCCCCGCCATCTTTGACATCAACAAGCTGACCTGGTTCAACGCCGAGTATATCCGAAAATTGGACGCGGACAAGTACCTGGAGCTGGCAAAACCCTGGTTTGACAGTGTGCTGGATGGCAAGGGCATCGACTATACGCGCCTGGCGCAATTGATGCAGGGGCGCACCGAGGTGTTCAATCGCATCCCGGAGATGGTGGCCTTTTTAGGCGAGCGCCCGGCGTTTGACACCAGCCTGTATGAGAACAAAAAGCAAAAGAGCAGCCTGGAAACCACGCCGGATGCCCTGAAGCTGAGCATCAGCCTGCTGGACAGCGTGAGCGACTGGACGGAGGAGAACATCCACAAAGCCTTGATGGAGGGCATCGCGGCGGCGGGGCTTAAGAACGGCACCGTGCTGTGGCCGTTGCGCATTGCCCTGTCCGGCCTGCTGTCCACCCCGGGCGGCGCCATTGAAATCGCCTTCCTGTTGGGGCGGGAAGAGAGCATGCGGCGGCTTGAGAGCGCCCTTGACCAGCTGGCCTAAGCCCTGCCCTGTCAGCCCTTGGTAAATTCTTGTGAATTCCAGCCAAAAGTGACAGCGGACGCTTGTTCTCAAAGGCAAACTTGTGTATACTGTTCGCAGTGAATATTGGAGGTAGAGACCATGAAATCCATCCCGATTAAGTTAAGCTTCGCTGAAGAAGTCAAGACCTTTGTCAACGTGGCCAACCGCTACGACTATGACATGGACCTGCGCGCCGGGCGCCATGTGGTGGACGCCAAGTCCATCCTGGGCATCTTCTCCCTGGACTTGAGCAAGCCCATCACCCTGGAAGTCTACGCGGATGACTGCGAAGACCTGCTGGAAGACCTGAAGGCCTTCATCGTCTGATAGGCCAAGCGTTCCACCAAATCGCTGCGAGGCGGTTTTTTTGTAGCGTTCAACTTGACACCGCCCGGTTTTCCATGGATAGTAGACACAAGAATACATACCGATCAAGGAGGCACCCATGGCCAAAATCATCGGCAAATCCCTGCCCAACATCCCCTGGGAGGAGAAGCCGCAAGGCTGCACAACCCCGGTCTGGCGCTACAGCCAAAACCCCATCATCCCCCGCAATGCAATCCCCACCAGCAACAGCGTGTTCAACTCCGCGGCCGTTGCCTACAAGGGCAAGTTTGCCGGCGTCTTCCGCTGTGACAACAAGGCGGTGGAGATGAACATCCACGCGGGTTTTTCGGATGACGGCATCAACTGGAAGATCAACCACGAGCCCATCCAGTTTGAGGGCGACCCGGAAATCACCAAGCTGCAGTACCGCTATGACGCGCGCGTGTGCGAGGTAGAAGGAAAATATTATGTGGTCTGGTGCAATGGCTACCACGGCCCCACCATCGGCCTGGGCTGGACGGAGGACTTCAAGACCTTTCATCAGCTGGAAAACTGCTTCCTGCCCTACAACCGCAACGGCGTGCTCTTCCCCCGCAAAATTAACGGCGAATACCTGATGCTGTCCCGCCCGTCTGACACCGGGCACACCGCCTTTGGCGACATCTTCATCAGCAGGAGTAAAGACCTGGTCTACTGGGGCAAGCACCGCCATGTCTTTGGCACCGCGGGCGGCTGGCAGTCCACCAAGGTGGGCGCGGGCCCGACCCCCATTGAGACGGATGAAGGCTGGCTGATGATTTACCATGGCGTCATCACCACCTGCAACGGCTATGTCTACCGCTTTGGCGCGGCTCTGCTGGACCTGGATGAGCCCTGGAAGGTGATTACCCGCGGGGACTTCTACCTGCTGGGGCCGGAGACCCTGTATGAGCTGGCCGGCGACGTGCCCGGCGTGACCTTCCCCTGCGCGGCGCTGACGGACGCGGACACCGGGCGCATCGCCATCTACTACGGCTGCGCCGACACGGTGACCGGCTTGTGCTTTACGACGGTGGACGAGGTGCTCAACTACATCAAAGCCCACCCGATGACATAAGATGATCCTCTGTGACGCCCACGCGGACACCCTGTTCCGCTTTGCTGAAAACCACAAGCCGCCCTATGACCTGACGCTGGAACGCTTAAAAGCCGGCGGCGTAAGCCTGCAGGTGATGGCCATGTTTGTGGGCATCGACCCCAAACCGGAGGTTATCCGCGACCTCTTCGCCCGGATGCTGAAGGCGAAGGACAAACTGGTACAAGAAGGCTGGGTGCAAGCGGACGACCCGCGGGAAGCGCGGGAGGGGCAGACAAGGTTCATGCTGTCGGTGGAGGGCTGTGAGCCCTTTGAAGAAGGCCTGCACGCCATTGACCGCTACCGGGACCTGGGAGTGCGCATGGCCGCCATCACCTGGAACCACGAGAACAGGCTGGGCACCCCGGCCAGCGTCAACCAGGAGGACGGCCTCAAGCCCTACGGCCTGCAAGCCGCCAGATACATGCAAAGCAAGGGCATCGCGCTGGACGTCTCCCACTTGAACATCCCCGGCTTTTATGACCTGCTGAACAAGACCGACGCCCCGCCCCTGGCCAGCCACTCCTGCTGCCGCGCCCTGTGCGAGCACACCAGGAACCTGACGGATGAGCAGCTCAAGGACCTGTTCAAAGCCGGCGGCTATGTCGGCGTCAACTTTCTGCCCTACTTCCTGATTGGCAAGGACAAGCCCTGCACCCTGGACACGGTGGTGGACCACATCGACCACATGCACCAGCTGGGCGGCCAGGGCAAGGTGGGCTTTGGCAGCGATTTTGACGGCATCGACACCAAGCCCGAAGGCCTGGACAACCCTGCCGACTTCCCGGCGCTGATTGACAAACTGCGGGAACGCGGCTACACAAAGCAGGAGATTGAGAACATCGCCGGGCTGAACTTTCTGGCGTACTACCAGCGCATCAGCTGAATTTCTACCAATGGCAAAGCCGCCCACATTGAGGCGGCTTTGTTGTGTTTTGAGGTTACGGGCTTACAAACCCAGGCCTTCAGCGACGCTGAGGCTCAACGCTTGTTTGAGCTGGGCGATTTTCAGGAAGTCCGAGGCGAAGATGAAGTCGCTGTACATCACATCGCAGGCCACCACGCGGCCTTTCAATCGCAGCATGATGGTGAAGCGCACCTTGTCCCCGATCGCGTCGCCGTCAACGCGCTGGGTGTAGAAGACCCAGTGGGTTTCCGTGACGCCCTGCGCCTCCGGCAGCGCCAGGTCGGCTTTGACGCAGGTTAACACGGTGTCCGCCAACTGGGCGAAGTCGGTCTCTTGGAGAAAACTGACGCCGTACTCCTCCTCTGGGCCAAAGAGGAAGTCCAGGCCGTCCGCCTGATCCAGGTCATACCAGAGGGAGCGGCGGTTGTCGTTCTCCGCGTAGGGGTGAGTTTCATCGTAGAGTTTTTTCATGGAAGATGCTCCTTTTGATGGTGAAGCCGCCCGGATCCGGACGGCTTTCAAAATTGTGATGACAGGCCTACTGATCTTTCATCCCTTCATATACCTCATAAGGATCCTGGCCAAACAGTGCTACCTAGGCCAGGCCGTCGCCGTAGTCATCCAGGTAGTTCAGCGGCATGTGCAGCAGCACGCCCAATTCCTCCAGGCCCGGCAGGGTGGTCTCCACCAGCTGCATGCCGCGGCTGTAGAAGGTGCCGCTCTCCAGCTTGGTGCCAAGGTGGGCATAGAAGATGTCGTAGTTGATGAGGGTGGTGAGCAGGGCCAGCTTCTCGCGGTTTTCCTCCTTGGCGCGCACCGTGGGGGTGCACAGCACCTCGATGGCGTCATAATACACGCGGATTTCGACCTCGCAGGAAGAGAGCGCGCTGTCCAGGGTGAAGTCCATGGTGAAGGTGTCGTCGGCAAAATCGTAGCTGTATTCGTTTTTCTTGAGGAATTCTTCCACCAGGGCGTTGAGCGCCTGGACGGTCTGCGCTCGGCTTTCCTCCTCCGCCAGGCCCGCAAAGCCGGGCACGACAAGAAGGATCACAAGGATGAGCACCAGGAAACGTTTGAACATTGCTGCCACCGCCTTTGTACGATTATTTTCTTGCCGTTATTTTAACACGTTTTTGTCGTTTTCAACAGTCCCGCCCAGCATGTTCAAAGCCTGTGCCTTGGCGGCGTTCATGGCGACGGGCAGGGGCAGCTCCCGCAGGGCATCAAGGTCCGCCCAGACGCCGTCCTTCACAGGGACGCATTCACGGATGTTGGCGGTGTAGATGCGCATGTTCCAGACGCGGTGGGTGAAGATGTGGCGGGCCGCGCCCACTTCCTCCACAAAGATTTGCCGGGGCGCGAGCTTTCTGAACGTCGACAGGGCGGCCTGCGGGCTGGCGTCCCCCTCCTTGAGCAGGAATACATAGAGGTTCTTCAGCAGCGCCTCCTGGCGCTTGATAACCAGCACTTTGTTATCACAGGTCAGCAGGGTCACCGCGACCGGGACCTGCTGGGGCTGTTTCTTGGCCTTCATGGTGGGCAGCAACGCCGGCTCCCCCAGCGCTTTGGCCTTGCACAGCCCAACCACCGGGCACCTGGGGCAATCCGGGGTGCCGGGCAGGCAGATGGTGGCCCCCAGGTCCATCATGGCCTGGTTCATGTCCCCCGCGCCCGATTTGGGCATCAGCTGCTCCCCCAGGCCTCGCAGCTGTTTTTTGATGGCCGGCAGGCCGATGTCCTCGGTTATCATGTACAGGCGGCTGATGACCCGGTTGAGGTTGCCGTCCATGGCGGGCACGGGCTGGTCATACGCGATGGAGGCGATGGCCGCGGCGGCGTACTCCCCGATGCCTGGGAGCTTTTGAAGTTCCTCAGCGGTTTGCGGGAACACGCCGCCGTTTTGCGCGACCAGCCCCGCGGTCTTGTGCAGGTTGCGGGCGCGGGTGTAGTAGCCCAAGCCCTCCCAGGCCTTGAGCACCTCTTCCTGGGAAGCGCCAGCCAAGGAGAAGACATCCGGGAAGCGACGTAAAAAGCGCTCATAATAGGGGCCAACGGTCTCCGTCCGGGTCTGCTGCAGCATGATTTCACTCAGCCAAACACGGTAGGGGTCCCTGGTGCCGCGGAAAGCGAAGCTGCGCTGGTTGGCCTGGTACCAGGCCATCAGGGTATGTGTAATGCGATTGGCCAGGTGTACGCCGTCCGCCGTCATTTCTTCTTGGCGGCCATCGCCGCGTTTTTGAAATAAGTGTGCTCTTCCATCAGCTCGCTGTGCAGCTTGATGGAGTCCCACTGGCTGTTGTTGTTTGTCAGCATGGCCTTGAGCGGTATGGAGGGGATGCCGATGTCCCGGAAACCGTCCAAGAAGCGGGTGAGCATGCCTTTTTCCAGGTGGGCCATCAGCATCATTTCCTCATTGAAGCCCTCCCCTTCATAGGCCTCCTCCGTCGGCGTCAGCACGCCACACAGCGCGCCAATCAATTGGGCATAGGCCTCCTTGGGCACCAGGAAGGGCTCAATACCGGCGTTCTTGGCCAGTTGGCTGACCAGTTGGGCGCGCGGGCCCTGGAGGTTATAGCACAAAACCATAGGTTTGTTCATCGGTGAATCATCCTTTCAGTCATCATACAGACATTCTACCACACAGGGAGCAAAACGCCCGCCCCTGCTTGACGGGAAGGCAAGTTTTCATTAGGATACAAACAACACTGCGCCACGTACAAGGGTGCCATGAAGGCACCGCGGCCTTTCTGAAGCTGGCTTTGGCGCGCTTTTGAAAGGATGATTGTATGAAAACCAACAAACTGACAAAGATGATCCTGGCCGGCCTCTTCATCGCCATCGGCTTTTTGCTGCCCTTTTTGACCGGGCAGATTCCGCAGATTGGCAGCATGTTAAGCCCCATGCACATCCCGGTCTTGCTGTGCGGCTTTGTGTGCGGGCCCTTCTGGGGCGCCCTGGTGGGCGCCATCACGCCCCTGCTGCGCTCCCTCATCCTGGGGATGCCGCCGCTGTTCCCGGTGGCCACGGCCATGGCCTTTGAGCTGGCCGCCTACGGTTTCCTGGCCGGTTTGCTGTATACAATACTGCCCAAGAAGCCAATCAATGTCTATGTGAGCCTCATCCTTGCGATGCTGATTGGCCGCGTGGTCTGGGGCCTGGCGATGGCCATCCTGATGGGCCTGTCCGGCGGCAGCTTTGGCTTTCAGGCCTTCCTGGCAGGCGCCTTCATCAATGCCTGGCCGGGCATCCTGCTGCACCTCATCATCATTCCGCCCATCGTGCTGGCGCTTGAGCGCGCCAAATTTATCCCCCTGAAAGGCTGAACCCTTGAAAAAAATCCTCGTGATTGACGGCCAGGGCGGCGGCCTTGGCAAGGCACTGGTGACAAACATTAAAAAAGCCCTGCCCGAAGTACAGGTGCTGGCCCTGGGCACCAACGCCCTGGCAACAGCCGCCATGCTCAAGGCCGGCGCGCACCAGGGCGCCACGGGCGAGCACGCCATCACCTGGCAGTGCCGCGACGCCGACTTCATCCTGGGGGCCGCGGGCATCCTGGTGACCGGCGCCATGCTGGGCGAGGTTTCACCATCCATCGCGACAGCCATCGGCATGAGCCCCGCCGTCAAAATCCTGATTCCCTCTGACCGCTGCGGCTTGCTGATCGCCGGCACCAAACCTATGAGCATGGAAGAGGCCATCCAGGACACGGTGGCGCGCTTACAGAATCTGCTGAAGTAATTAAGTACGATTGAAAATGCAAAAGCGCTCCCGATTTTCCGGAAGCGCTTTTTGCGTGGGTGTTATCGCTTACTTGCCTTCGTCCACCGTCATGATGGGGTCCATCATCTGCAGCATGTGCTCGCGGATGACTTTGTACTCGGGCTTGTTTTCCCAGAAGCGGGTGTACTCGGTCTTGGGGGTGTTGAAACGGTAGTAGGAGATGCGGTTGCGGATGAACATCAGCACATTGGTGTCCCCGCCCAGGTGGTTGAGGATGCTGAAGGGCTGGTTGAAGGCGAAGATGCTGGGCTCCTTCATGTCCTCAGGCTCCACGATGCCCACATCGGCGTAGGAGTTGTAGAAGGTGATGAACTCGCTCAAGCGCTCGGTGGTGAAGCCGGACTTGCCCTCGTCATACATGATGTAGGAGACGTTGACGGTGTCCAGGTTGACGTCCACATAGACCTCGCCCACTTCGTACATGTTGCTGGCGATCAGCACAAAGGTCTGGCGGCCCTGGATGCTTAGGTCAATCGGGGTGAACATGTACCACAGGTCGGTCAGCTCAGGCGTGACATCGCGGAAGCGGTGGCCCAGGGACGACACGGTGTTGCGCGGGAAGTAAGGGTTGAAAATGCCGTCATACACATAGGTTTCGTTGCCGTTGGCGTCTTTTACGATGGTCAGTTTCTGGGCGAAGTGGATGTAGCGGGTGAGGCCGTTTTTGGTCTTGACGGTGTAGCGGTAGGTGTTGGTTTCACCATTGCGGGTGAGTTGGCGGTAGACATAGGCATCCACCGGCAGGGGCGCGTCGCCCTTTAAAATGGTGAAGGTCATCGACTGGACATTCTGCCGGGCGCCCTGGTCATAGACATCCACGGTGACTTCAAGGTCCGTGTCCCCGGTGTTTTCAATGGTGAAGGCGGTGGTGGGGGTGGCGATATCCGGGAAGCGGTACTCGCGCACCGGCTCAAGCTTCATGCCTTCGGCGGCCATCGCCACATTGGGCAGCAGGGACAGGCCCAGCATCAGGACCAGTGCCAGTGATAGAATCTTCTTCATGGTTTCAGTTTCCTCCTTGTGCCCTTTTTGGTCGGGCTTACCCATACAACGCGGTATGCGCGGCGATTCATGCAAGTCTTCCACGCAATAGAATTATACCCAAGGGGAACTGCGGACAGCGTTGTCAAACGCATCCACTATTAGTGCGCCAAACAGCTTGAATTAACATTTCGTTCATGATGCGGTAAAAAAAGCATCAAAATTCAGGGGTAGGATACAACTGCAGCGGAAATCTGCAAACATTGAAATCCAAACGAAAGGACCGTCCGTATGAAAAAGTCACACAGGTTTTTATCCCTGACGCTGGCTGCCGTGCTCACGCTGACCCTGGCGTTGGGCATTGGTATCAGCGCCCTGGCCGCCACCGCCACCCAGGGCACCTTAAGCCAGGAGGACATCAACAAGCTGGTGGACACCACCACCCCGGCTGAACAGATCACCAGCCCCTTCATTGAGATCTCAAAGAAGGCGCAGGAGAGCGTGGTGGGCGTCAACCAGTACAGAGCCCAGCGCCGCGGTACCTATGGCTACAACTATGGCTTCCCCTTCTCCCAGGAGCGGGATGTGCCGGATGTTGAGCGCATGGCCGGCACGGGCTCCGGCACCGTAATCTCCCCCTATGGCCACGTGCTGACCAATTACCACGTCATTGAGGACGCCAGTCGCGTCACCGTGACCGTGGGCGAGCGCGAGCTGGACGCCACCGTCGTGGGCTCTGACTACAACCTGGACATCGCCGTGCTGCTGGTGCCCGGCCTGGACCTGCCCGCGGTGCCCCTGGGCGACAGCGACGCCATCCAGGTGGGCGAGTACGCCATCGTGATTGGCAACCCCCTGGGCAAGCAGTTTGAGCGCAGCGTCACCATCGGCGTGGTGTCCGCGGTCTCGCGCACCATGACCTCCTCCGGCATTGACCGCTACGGCCTGCGCACACAAAACGAGAACCACATGATCCAGGTGGACGCCGCCATCTCCTCAGGCAACTCCGGCGGCGGCTTGTTCAACACCTTAGGCCAGCTGCAGGGCATCCCCACCCAGAAACTGGTGGACGGCGGCACCTCCTTCTTCTCCTCCAGCAGCGTCTCCATTGACAACATCGGCATGTGCATCCCCATCAACGTGGCCAAGCCCCTGATCCGCTCCGTGCTGGAAAGCTACAATGAGCAGGAAGCGGAAGCGCAGGCCGCCAAGGTGCGTGAACAGGAAGCCGCGGGCAAGGAGGATGAAAACGCCCCGCCCAAGCCCCGCATCGGCGTCCGGATTGGCTCTGTCAGCAACTACCTGCCCACCACCCAGGGCATCGTGCCCCAGGGCGCTGTAATCGCGCTGGTTGAAAAGAGCTCTCCCGCGGAAGCGGCCGGCCTCAAGGTCGGTGACATCGTGGTGGAAGCCGACGGCACCATCATCGCCAACCAGGTTGAGCTGATTGACCAGCTGCAGTCCAAGAACGCCGGTGACAAGGCCCTGTTAAAGGTCTACCGCGTGAACGGCCTGATGGACGCCCTGGAAGGCAGAACCAGTTTGAGCGGCCTTGGCAAGGGTGAGTACCTGGAAATTGAAGTCGAGCTGAAAATCCTGGACAAGACCGACATGTAAGGAAACTCCCTGAAAGACCTTGGGCAGCCGCGCGGCAAGCGCGGCTGCCCGCTTCTATGTACCTTCTCGATGAAAAACATCATTGTTTTAATAAAATGAATGAAAAAGCCAAAACCAGCGAATCTTCATTAGCTACCAGACAAAGAACGGACAAGGCGCAAAATTTTTGTTTTCACTCTTGCATCTTGGCCGTTAATCGGGTATATTATGTACAGGCTTAGCACTCGTCAATGATGAGTGCTAACAATACCAGAAGAATCAAGGAGGAACCTATGAACGTCAAGCCCCTGGGTGACCGCGTGGTCATCAAGAACGTTGAAAGCGAAGAAACCACCAAAGGCGGCATCATCCTGACCGGCGCTGCCAAGGAAAAGCCCCAGATGGCGGAAGTCATCGCCGTTGGCCCCGGCGGCAATGTGGACGGCAAGGAAATCACCATGCACGTCAGCGTTGGCCAAAAGGTGATCTATTCCAAGTATGCCGGCACCGAAGTCAAGCTGGGCGGGGATGAGCTGATCATCGTTCGCCAGAGCGACATCCTGGCCGTTGTGGAATAATCTGTCAGTACATTTATAAGGAGCGATACACATGGCAAAGCAATTGAAATTCGGCGACGACGCGCGCCGCGCCCTTGAAAAGGGCCTGAACACCCTGGCGGACACCGTCAAGATCACCCTGGGGCCCAAGGGCCGCAACGTGGTGCTGGACAAGAAGTACGGCGCCCCCACTATCACCAATGACGGCGTAACCATCGCCAAGGAAATCGAGCTGGAAGACGCCTTTGAGAACATGGGCGCCCAGCTGATCAAAGAAGTAGCCACCAAGACCAACGATGTGGCCGGCGACGGCACCACCACCGCCACCCTCTTGGCCCAGGCCATCGTGCGCGAGGGCTTGAAGAACCTGGCCGCCGGCGCCAACCCCATGGGCTTGAAGCGCGGCATCGAGCACGCCACCCAGGTGGCCGTGGAAGCGCTGCAGGCCATGTCCCGCCCCATCCAGGGCAAGCAGGACATCGCCCAGGTCGCCTCCATCTCCGCCGGCGATGAGACCGTTGGCCAGCTGATTTCCGACGCCATGGACATCGTGGGCAAGGACGGCGTCATCAGCGTGGAAGAGTCCAAGACCATGAAGACCGAGCTGAACACCGTGGAAGGCATGCAGTTTGACCGCGGCTACGCCTCCGCCTACATGGTGACGGACGCGGACAAAATGGAAGCCGTGCTGGAAGAGCCCCTCATCCTGATCACCGACAAGAAGATTTCCAACATCCAGGAGATCCTGCCCGTGCTGGAGCAGGTCGTGCAGGCCGGCAAAAAGCTGCTGATCATCGCTGAAGACGTTGAAGGCGAAGCCCTGGCCACCCTGGTGGTCAACAAGCTGCGCGGCACCTTCACCTGCGTTGCCGTCAAAGCCCCCGGCTTTGGCGACCGCCGCAAGGAAATGCTGCGTGACATCGCCATCCTGACCGGCGGCCAGGTCATCTCCGAGGAGCTGGGCCTGGAGCTGAAGGAAGCCACCCTGGACATGCTTGGCAGCGCCCACCTGATCAAGGTTGACAAAGAAAACACCACCATCATTGACGGCGCCGGCGCCAAGGAAGACATCCAGGCCCGCGTCGCCAACATCAAGTCCCAGATCGAGGACACCACCAGCGATTACGACCGCGAGAAGCTGCAGGAGCGCCTGGCCAAGCTGGCCGGCGGCGTGGCAGTCATCCACGTGGGCGCCGCGACCGAGGTGGAAATGAAAGAGCGCAAGATGCGCATTGAGGATGCCCTGGCCGCTACCCGCGCAGCCGTTGAAGAAGGCATCGTCCCCGGCGGCGGCGTGAGCCTGCTCAACGCCCAGCCCGCCGTGCGCAAGCTGCTGGATGAATCCCATTCCGACGAGCGCACCGGCGCTTCCATCATCCTGCGCGCCATTGAAGAGCCCATCCGCCAGATCGCTGCCAACGGCGGCGTGGACGGCTCCATCATCATCGACACCATCAAACGCAACGACAAGAAGGGCTTTGGCTATGACGTTGCACATGATGAGTATGTGGACATGATTGAGCGCGGCATCATCGACCCGACCAAGGTGTCCCGCTCCGCTTTGCAAAACGCGGCCAGCATCGCGGCACTGGTGCTGACGACCGAATCCCTGGTGACCGACATCCCCGCGCCCGAGCCGGCAGCCCCGGCCCCCGGCGGCGGCATGGGCGGCATGTACTAAGGCTTACAGTAACCCTCAAAAAGAAGGCTTCGGCCTTCTTTTTTTGCGTTACTTATGGTGACAATGATCAAATTAAGGGTGTTTTTAGGACAAAAGAAAGTTTTGGCTGACTTTTTGTGTGAAAATCGGAAAGAATCCGAACAAATCTGTTGCTTCTTGTGGGATACTGGGCTATAATCCACCATATATTGTGGAAAGGGGCGAACAACGAACATGACTTTTTTGGCTATGTTCGGTTTCCTTCTGAGCATCCTGTCAGCGCTGGTGCTGGCAGTTCTCAACCACAAAAGCCATACGAGGGAATTGCAGCTGCTGGAGCGTTTGCGCCAGAGCCCGCTGTACCAGGAGCTGTACATGGACATGCGCGCCCTGAACCATTATGACATCGACCAGGTGCGCATTGAGTGCAGTGGCGTCACCATCATCAGCGTCTGCCCCGCCCACACCATCCTTGACTTCAAGTTCAAACAAAACGGCAACAGCCTGCGCAATGACACCTTCACCCGCTTGTTCGCGGAACTGATTGCGCGGGATTTTCCGGTCTTCGCGCAAAGCCAGGCCTACAAGGTGCAACGGTACAAGGTCTACCGGGTCAATGACCGGGTGGACACCGCCTACGCCTTTGTGATGCGGCGTGGCTACAAGGATTTCCTGCTGGCCGAGCGCAGCCCGGCGCAGTTGAGAATTTATTAGATTATTACTTATTAAGTAAAAATTAAGATTAGTGTCAGAAGCCACGCAAACCGGATTCCAGCTTGGCTTCCGTATATTGCTTAAGCATTTCCACCGGCGGCACAGCCGGGTGTTCTTCCATTTTATCCAAACCCAAGGCCAGCACCAAACGCAGCCATTGCAATTGTTCCTTGGAAAGCCAGGAGCGCTTGGGCGCGTCCTTGCCGCAGGACAGGCAGCAGATGCCGTCCTCCTGGGCGAGCAGGAAGCCGCCCTCCTCCCCCATCCGTTTGCCGCAGCGCGAGCAATGGTTCAAGCGCGGCTTGAACCCCGAGAGGGTGACAAAGTGCAGCAGGAAGGCTGTGGTGACCACCTCGGGGTCAAGCTCCTCATAGGCCAGGCGCTTTAAGGACCGGGCCAGAAGGATGTACAGATGCCCCATGCTCTCCCCGGGCTGGATGGTTTTCAGGCAGGCGGATGCCATGAGGGCCGCGTGGCGCAAGCGCGTGTAATCCAGGCGCAGGGGGTAAAAGCTTTCAATCACCGTGCAGGCGTGCACCGCCTCATGCCCCTTGCCGGAAAACAACACAAACTCGCCCATGGTGAACAGCTCCGCGGCGTTCATCAGCGGGCTTCTTGGCTTCCTGCAGCCGCGGCACAGCACATCCACCCGCCCGTCATCGGGGCTGAACAGGGTGAGGATGCTGTCGTTATCGCGGTAGTCACTGCGCGAGAGCACAATGGCCTGGGTTTTGCGGTAGGGCACGTTTTTCTCCTTCTTCACTTCATAAATGAAGAATAGCCTTGTTTGCTTTGTCTTGTCAACGCATGAAAAAACCCGGCCGGAGCCGGGCTGGATGCGAGTCAATGTCAGCGGTTGTCACCCATGAAGAAGACCGCCATGGTGCCAGGGCCCGCGTGGGCGCCGATGATGGTGCCCAGGGTGAAAAACTCAATGCCGGCCAGGTCCTTGATGCTTTCATTCAACAGGGAGGCCAGGTAGTCCGCGTCCTCGCGGCAGTCGCCGTGGCTGATGAAGACCATCTGCCCCTCTTTCGGGTTGGAGCGCTCCACCACCTTGTCCGCCAGGGCTTTCAAGGCGCGCTTGCGGCCGGTGGTCTTGTCCTTGGGAATCAGCTTGCCCTCTTCATTGACGTGCATGATGGGCTTGATGCGCATCATGCTGCCCAAAAGCGCCGTGGTGCGGCTGACGCGGCCGCCACGGAAGAGGAAGTTGAGGTCGTCCACCGTGAACCAGGAGTTGACGCGCTGGCGGTTGTCCAGCAGCCACTTGGCGTTGTCTTCAAGGGACATGCCCTTTTCGCGGTTTTTCAGCGCGTACCACACCAGCAGCGCTTCGCCGGCGGAGGCCAGCAGGGAATCCACAACCTCAATGCGGGCGTCCGGCTGCTTTTCCAGCACCAGGTCTTTGGCGGTGAGGGCTGACTGCACCGTGCCTGACAGACCGCCGGACAAGCCGATGTACAGCACCTGCTCGCCTTGTTTGGCCAGCTCGCCAAACAGTTCATGGGCGGCATCCACCGTCACCTGGGCGGTGGTGGCCACTTTTTCAGCGCGCAAATCCGCGTAGAATTCCTTCAGGGTGGACTCGTCTTCCACATGATACTGCTTTTCCACGCCATCGATGCGGTAGGGCATCGGCAGCACCTTGAGCTTGTCAAAGCGTTTGTAAAAATCCAAGGACATGTCCGACCCGACATCCGTTACGATCCAATACGACATGAGGGAACCCCCTTTGTTTTCCATCCATTCTGATGTTACATGCATTTTACCCACAAATGAATGGGCAGTCAATTTTCATCAGCCTTCCCAGATTTTATCCGGCAGACGTTATTTTTCAAACAGCTTCAGGACATCCGCCCGGCTCAGTTTCTGCGGCATGGCCTCCCCCGGGGTAATCAGGCGGTCAAACAGGCGGCGTTTGCGGTGTCCCATGTCCACCACGGCTTCCTCGATGGAATTGCGGGTAATCAGGTGCACAACCTGCACCACCTTGTCCTGCCCCAGGCGGTGGGCGCGGTCATTGGCCTGGTCCTCGGAGGTGGGATTCCACCAGGGGTCGTAATGGATGACCATGTCAGCCCCCGTGAGGTTGAGGCCGGTGCCGCCGGCCTTGAGCGAAATCAGGAAGACCGGCTCCTGCCCCTCATTGAAGCGCTCTGCCAGGGCCAGCCTTTCCTGGGAGGAGGTGTCCCCATCCAGGTAGAGGCTGGGGATGCCAGCCTGGTCAAGCCGCGGGCGGATGAGTTTGAGCATGGAGGTGAACTGGGAAAACAGCAGCACCCGCCGGCCGCTGCGCACGGCGTCGGGCAGCATGTCCATCAGCAACTCCAGCTTGGCGGATTCACCGGTGTACTCAGGCAGGCTCAGCTGCGGGTGGCAGCAGATTTGCCTTAACTGGGTGATGGCCGAGAGCACCTCGATCCTGCTGCTGTCCAGGCCTTTCTTTTCCAGCAGTTCATGCACCCACAAACGGCTCTTGAGCAGCGCCGCCCGGTAGACCCTGCGCTGCTCGGCGCCCATTTCACAATACATCGTGGTGGACAGCTTCTCCGGCAGCTGGGCCATGACATCGGCCTTCAGCCTCCGCATCAGGAAGGGGCGGATGCGCAGGCGCAGCTCCTCCGCATTGCGGCCATCCTCATACCGCCTGATGAACTCCCGCGCGGAAAACAGGTAACCCGGCAGCACGAAGTCAAACAGGGACCACAGCTCCGTCACATTGTTTTCCATGGGCGTGCCGGTTAACGCCAGGCGGGACTGGGCGTTGACGCGCTTGGCGGTCCTGGCGGTCTGGCTGGTGAAGTTCTTGATGTTCTGCGCCTCATCCAGCACCGCGAAGCGGAAACGCACCGGCTCATACAGGGCGATGTCCTGGCGCAGCAGCGGGTAGCTGGTGATGATGAGGTCCACCGCGGGGTCCTTGAGCGCCTCCTCCAGCGCCTTTTCGCGCAGGTGTCGGGAGCCGGAAATCACCACGCTGTGTAATCCGGGCGCGAAGCGCTCCACCTCCGACTGCCAGTTGTACAGCAGGGTGGTGGGCGACACAATCAGGCTGGGCAGGCGTGCCGGCTCGCTGCGGGCGAAGTATTCCACCGCCGCGATCATCTGCGCGGTCTTGCCAAGGCCCATTTCGTCCGCCAGAATTCCGCCCAGGCCCAGGATGTGCAGGGCGCAGATCCAGCGGAAGCCCCGCTGCTGGTACTCAAACAGGCCCGGGATGGGGCTTTGGATGTTTTCAGGGTCCAGCGCCACCGCCTGGCGCAGGCCTTCGTCAAAGGTGACGTTGAGCCCATCGCGCTCAATGAGGGCCGCCAGGTAGTGGGCGCGCATGGCCGGCAGGTCGCGGGTGTCCTTGTGGCTGTCCAGGCTTTGCAGGTAGGCGTCGGCCAGCTCCTGCCACTCATGGGCGTCATCCAAGGTGATGAAAGCGCCGTTTTTGTAGCGGAAGTACTTTTTGCGCTTGCTCAAGGCCTGCATCAGCGGAATCATCTCATCGCTGAACTGCCCGTCGTCCGCCAGCGCCAGGCTGACACGCCCGGCCTTCATGCGCATGTGCGCGCTGAGCGTTGGCGCGCGCGGGGTCAACTGGCGGAAAGCCTGGCTTAAATAAACCTCGCCCAGGCGGTGGAGGTCGGAAACGCCCTTCATCAAAAACTCAAAGATGAGGTCGGTGTTTTGCAGGTCCGCCCTGCCCGTGCGCGCGCGGAACCCGAAGGAAGCCAGCAGGTCCATGACGCGGCGCTCCCCCGCGGCGTCCCGCAGCAGGTAGGAGGGCAGGCTCTGGTCCAGCTGGAAGGGGTCCACCTCAAAGGAACCATACTGGAACACCACCTTGGCGGCGATGCCCGCCCCCTCGCGGTCCAGGTAAATCTTGGCTTTCAGGGAGAACTTCAGCAGGCGCTCCTGCAGGCTCTCCTCCATCACCACCGCCTGGCCGCGCTGCAAAAAGGGAAGCAAATCCGCAAACACCCGGGGCGTCTGGGAGCGGGAAAAGCGGTAAGTGAACTCTTCCTGCGGCGGGATGTGCGGCAGGGCGCGCATCAGCGCGCGGTCGGTGGGGCTTAGGGTGACCAGCGTCTGATTGAGCAGCGCGTAGGCCGCGTCCTCTGTGACAGCGCGCGCCGCTTCCTGGTAGCTGCCCGTGAGCACCACGCCCCGGATGTCATAACCCAGGCGGAAAAACAGGGGAAGCGCCGCTTCCTCGATGCCCTGCTGTGCCTGCTCTTCCCCGCCGGCTTTCAACAAAAAGCGCAGTGGCTCCAGGGCCTTTAACACCAGCTTGAGCATGCCGCCAGGCAGCGGCAGGTCGCGCCGGTCCCGCCCGCTGACCGGGTTTTGGGCGGAATCAAGCGCCGTGACGTAGGCGTCCAATATATCGCACAGGGCCTGGGCCGGGGCGGTAAGCCGCATCCAGGCGGGGATAAAGCTCAGGTTTTTGCTGATTTCAAAGGGCTCCCGTTGGCGCAAAGCGTCCAGGAAGGCGGGCAGGTCGCGAATGTAGGTGAGGCGGCTTTCCCCGGCCTTGAGGCTGAGGGTGGGCGGAACCACAGACAAGTCCAGCCGAGGCACCAATTGAAAAGAGCCGCCATCAGGCAGGATGCCCTGCGCGGCACTCAAGAGTGCGTCGCCGTCGGGATGCTGAAAAAACTCCTCATCCATGCCCATCTTCACCTCCTTTCAAGCAAGCGCGCGTCACATGAACAGCCACAGGCTCAGCGCCATGATGGCCATGCCCGCCACCAGGCCGTACATGCTGTAGTGGTGCTCGCCATACAACTGGGCGCTTGGCAGCAGCTCATCCAGGGAAATGAACACCATGATGCCCGCCACCCCGCCAAAGAGCACACCCTGCAGGACATCGGACATGAAGGGCATCAGGATAAGGTAGGCCATCAGGGCGCCCAGGGGCTCGGACAGGCCGGCCAGGATGGAATAACGCATGGCGATTTTGCGGCTGCCGGTGGCATAGTAAATCGGCATGGAAATGGAGATGCCCTCGGGGATGTTGTGGATGGCGATGGCCGCCACAATGGGGATGGCCAGGCTTAAGGACTGGGTGGCGGAGATGAAGGCCGCGATGCCTTCGGGAAAGTTGTGGATAGCGATGACCAGCGCGGTCATCACGCCGGTGCGCTTGAGGCTGTGGTTCTTTTCCCCCGGCCGCACCGGGCAGGACATCTCGTGCGGGTTTTCCTCACAGGGCACCAGCTTGTCGATGATAGCGATGAGGAAGATGCCGCCAAAGAAGGCGATCAGGCCATACAGCAGGCCCATCTTCTGGCCGTAGGGCACCGCCAGCATGGCGACGGCCTCCGGCAGCAGCTCCACCAGGGAGACATAAATCATCACACCGGCGGACAGGCCCAGGCTGACAGACAGGATGCGCCGGTCGATGGACTTGGCGAAGAAAACGAAGGCGCCGCCGATGCCGGTGGACAAACCGGCAAACAGGGTCAGAAGTAGGGCTTCCAGCAGGTTGTTGTGTGTTTGCAATACGGCCTCCGTCAAGGCAGGTGTCAGAAGATTGAAGCCAAATTTCGGGTGAGCCCGGGCAAAGCGGTTTCAAAGGCCAGGCCAAAGCGCGGTGGCGCGTCATAGACTTTGGTCTGCTGTAAGGCCTCGTCCAGAAAATCGCAGGCAAGCCCGCAGGCGGTTTCCAGGGAAGCGCCCCTGGTCAAGGCCGCGATGACGCTGGAAGCCAGCAGGTCCCCCGTGCCGGGGTAGGAGCCCTCATAGCGCTTCCTGAAACAGGTGAAGGCGCGGCCGTCCCCGGTCAAGGCCAGGACGCCGATTCGCTCACTGCCCTCATCCACCCCGGTGACGATGACGTTCTTGGCGCCCAGGCCAAGCAGCTGGTCACAAGCGGGCACCGGCGGCTCCACGCCCGCTTCAAGGGGCAGGCCCAGCAGCAAGGCGGCCTCGGTGCGGTTGGGGAAGATGAGGTCCGCGTGTTTGCACAGGCGGGCAAAGCCCTGCAGCAGCTCCTCGCCGCAGAAGGTATAGCGCCGGCCATGGTCGCCCATCACCGGGTCCACATAGAGTTTACCCCCATCCATCAGGATGTGGGGCAAGGCGTCTTCCAGCAAGCGCAATTGTTTGGGGTTGGCGCAGTAGCCCACATACACCGCGTCAAAGCGCAGGCCCAGGGCGCGGTAGTGCTTGAGCGCCTCCTCCATGTCATGGCTCATGTCGCGGCGGTGCACCGCCCCAAAGCCCCCCGTGTGGGCACTGAAATAGGCGGTGGGCAAAAAAGCCACGCTGCTGCCCGACAGCGACAGCACCGGCACGACAACCAGCGCGGAGCAGCGCCCCACGCCAGAAATATCCATAACGACCAGCAATCTCTTCTGGCGTGCTTGTTTATCTTCCCCTTGCATCAGATGGCGCGTTCGTTCCCCAAGAAGCAGATGGCCAGGGTGCCCGGGCCCGCGTGCGCGCCGATGACCGGCCCGATCATGACCAGGGAGACCTCCCCCAAATCCGGCAGCTTGTTTTTAAGCTGGTTGCGCAGCATCTCCGCCTCGTCCAGCGCGTCGCCGTGCAGGATGATGACCTGCTTGCCCCGGCTGTCGCCAATGTGCTCCACCGTCTTGTCAATCAGGGTGCGCATGGCCTTCTTGCGGCCCTGCACCTTTGAATAAGCCTCCAGCTTGCCGGCCTTGGTGATGGTGAGGATGGGCTTGATGTCCAGCATGGTGCCCATGATGGCGCTGGTGGCGGAGATGCGCCCGCCCCGGCGCAGGTAGGCCAGGTCGCCCACGGTGAACCAGGCATGGGATTTCAGCGCGTTGTCCTTCACCCACTGGGCCACTTCATCCATGGGCTTGCCCTGCTCATACAGCTCATGCGCGCCTAAAATCAAGAGCGCCTGGGGCGCGGAAATGGACAGGGTGTCCACCACCTCAAAGCGGCGCTGCGGGTATTTTTCCAGCAGCTCCTTCTGCGACTCCAGCACGTTTTGGAAGGTGGCGGACATCTTGGAGGAGAAGGCCAGGAAGAGCAGGTCCTTTTCCTTTAAGATGGGCTCAAAATACTCCAAATAGGCCGCTGTGGGCAGAAGCGAGGTAAAGGGCTTGGCGCCGTTGCGCATGCGGTCAAACAGCACTTTTTCAGCGCCGCTTGCGCCGTTGTCGTCATAATAGGGCTGATCGTCCAGGGTGTAGGGCATTTTGACAATGGGGATATTTTTGGCTTTGGCGATCTCGTGCGGCAGATCGCTGTCGCTGTCACTCATTAAGATGTAATCCGGTTTCATTGAAAAACCTCCGCTTCTTCAGTTCAATCAGATCCAATCAAGCACCCAGGATTGTACAGAATTATGGACAGTTTGGCAAGTTTTGTCGGGCTTTCCGGGCGCCACCGCCGGCAGCCAGGCCAATATGCTTCAAACCTTTCCGACATTCGCCCGAGTTTGGTTCAATTTTCCCGCCAAAGGGGCAAGTTTTTTGTCAAAAAGAGTGATTTACACCCCCAAAGCATTGAAAAAACGGGCGGGTTTGGGTATGATGTCTTTTGGTGCGCATCTTATATGATGCATACTGCAAGAGAAGAACAAAATCAGGAGGAAATTCGATGCCCAAATTTGTCTATCTGTTCACCGAGGGTGACGCGTCCATGCGCAATCTGCTGGGTGGCAAGGGTGCCAACCTGGCGGAAATGACCAAAATCGGCCTGCCGGTGCCCCAGGGCTTCATTGTGACCACCGAAGCCTGCACCCGCTATTACGAAGACGGCCAGACCATTTCCAAGGAAGTGGAAGACCAAATCCTGGAAGCCATGCACAAAGCCGAGGCAGTCGCCGGCAAGAAGTTTGGCGACATCAACGACCCCTTCCTGGTGTCTGTGCGCTCCGGCTCCCGCGCGTCCATGCCCGGCATGATGGACACCATTTTGAACTTGGGCCTGTCTGACGTGGCCGTGGAAGGCCTGGCCAAGCTGACCGGCAACGAGCGCTTTGCCTATGACTCCTACCGCCGCTTCATCCAGATGTTTGCCGATGTCGTTATGGAAGTCGAGCGCAAACTGTTTGACGTGGAACTGGACCAGGTGAAGAAGGAAAAGGGCGTCAAGGGCGACACCGAACTGACGGCCGAGGACATGAAGGAAGTGGTGCGCCGCTTCAAGGACACCTACAAAAAGCACAAGGGCGAAGACTTCCCCCAGGATGCCAAGGTACAGCTGATGGAAGCCATCAAGGCCGTGTTCCGCTCCTGGAACAACCCCCGCGCGGTCTACTACCGCCGCATGAACGACATCCCCGGCGACTGGGGCACCGCCGTCAACGTCCAGGCCATGGTCTTTGGCAACATGGGCGATGACTCCGGCACCGGCGTCGCCTTCACCCGCGACCCCTCCACCGGCGAAAACAAGCTCTACGGCGAGTACCTGATGAACGCCCAGGGCGAGGACGTGGTAGCCGGCATCCGCACCCCTAACCCCATCTCCACCATGGACGCGAGCATGCCCGATGTGTACAAGCAGTTTGTGGACATCGCGCAGAAGCTTGAAAACCATTACCGCGCCATGCAGGACATGGAGTTCACCATCGAGCGCGGCAAGCTGTACATGCTGCAGACCCGCACCGGCAAGCG
>JAAYLK010000050.1 GCA_012521895.1 Clostridiales bacterium | reverse complement strand
CCGCAGGGGCTGACCCTTAACCCTGACCTTGCATGGCGGCAGAGGCTCCCTGTCAATCCGGTAAGCAAGCAATTTCCGACCGGGGGGTCTCCTTAGCTTTCTGTCCGAAATTGTAGCATGGAGCCATCCTTCTGTTTGGGCGCATCCTTTCTTCAAACCGGTATGCCTTGTCCTGTCCTTTCCCACTTGTCAAAAATTCTTGTACACACCACATTGGCCGCCTTGCATTCCGCCGCGCAGGGGCGTATGATAAATACAAGAAAAAAACATCCGCGCGAGGCGGAGCATGACATCAGGAGGAGAACCATGTTCGACAACCGCTACCCGGCTGAGCCCTACCGCATCAAGACCGTTGAGACCATCCGCATGAACACCCGCGAAGAGCGCCTCAAGCTCATTGAGGAGGCCGGCTTTAACACCTTCCTGCTCAATTCCCCGGACGTCTACATCGACCTGCTCACCGACTCGGGCACCAACGCGATGTCCGACAAGCAGTGGGCCGGCATGATGATGGGCGATGAGGCCTATGCCGGCAGCCGCAACTGGCAGCACCTGGAATCCACCGTGCAGGAGCTGTTTGGCTTTAAGCACGTCGTCCCCACCCACCAGGGCCGCGGCGCCGAGAACCTCCTAAGCCGCGTCGCCATCAAGCCCGGCCAGTACGTCCCCGGCAACATGTACTTCACCACCACCCGCTATCACCAGGAAGCCAATGGCGGCATCTTCCACGACATCATCCGCTCTGAGGCCCATGACGCCCAGCTGGAAATCGACTTCAAAGGCGACATCGACCTTGACAAACTCAAGGCCCTCGTTGACAAGGTCGGCGCTGACCAGATCGCCTATGTCTGCCTGGCCATCACCGTCAACCTGGCTGGCGGCCAGCCCGTGTCCATGGCCAACATGCGCGCCGTGCGCGACTACTGCCAGCCCCTGGGCATCAAAATCTTCATGGACGCCACCCGCTGCGTCGAAAACGCCTACTTCATCAAGGAGCGCGAGCCCGGCTACGCCGACAAGTCCATCAAGGACATCGTCCGCGAGCAGTTCTCCTACGCCGACGGCTGCACCATGTCCGGCAAGAAGGACTGCATCACCAACATCGGCGGCTTCCTCTGCGTCAACGACGAGGAGCTCTTCGTCAAAGCCCGCGAGTTCGTCGTCGTCTTTGAAGGCATGCCCAGCTACGGCGGCATGGCCGGGCGCGACATGGAAGCCATGGCCATCGGCCTGCGCGAAGCCATGCAGGAGGAATACATCGAGCACCGCGTCAAGCAGGTCCGCTACCTGGGCGACCGCCTTGCCGAAGCCGGCGTGCCCATCGTCCGCCCCGTCGGCGGCCACGCCGTTTTCCTGGACGCCCGTGCCTTCTGCCCGCACCTGGACCAATCCCAGTTCCCCGCTCAGGCCCTCGCCGCCGCCATTTACGTCGAAGGCGGCGTGCGCTCCATGGAGCGCGGCATCATCTCCGCCGGGCGCGACAAAGTGACCGGTAAAGACCACGCGCCCAAGCTGGAGACCGTCCGCCTCACCATCCCGCGCCGCGTCTACACCTACCGCCACATGGACCTGGTCGCCGACACCATCATCAAGCTCTACCACCACAAGCAGGACATCCGCGGCCTCAAGTGGGTCTACGAGCCCAAGCAGCTCCGCTTCTTCACCGGCAGGTTTGAACAGATCTGAGGACGAGGGACCGAAAAGGACCGAAGAGTACCGAAGTGATCGCTGGGGCACTTTTGAAAAAGTGCCCCAGACCCCTGAAAACTTTAACTGGTTGTTTTTAGGGCAAGAAATAGGATTAACAGAAAGCAAACAACGGCTGGTGTATTTTAATGCACCAGTCGTTGTATTACTAAAAATGTGAATTACGCTTTCTTTTTATCTACCACCCACAGCATCGGATCCACACCGGCCAGTTTGGCCAGCGCCTCAAGGTAGAAGAAGTCGCCGTAGATCAGGTTGCATTCCTTCTCCTTGCCGTAGCTTGCGTCATAGGCCGCGGTGCAGCGGGTCAGGATGCCCATGGTGCCGTGCCCGTAGTTGGCGGTGTGGTCGTCAATCCCGTGCAGCAGCTTCAGCGCCGCGTCCAGGTACTCCTGTTTGCCGGTCAGCTTGTTCAGCTCAATCAGCCCGCAGGCCGCCACGGCGCCGGCTATGTTGTCATAGTATTGCTCGTCCTTGGGCTGGTCAAAGTCAACCCTTGTCAAGCCATTGTCATCAATCTGGCTGATGAAGTACCTGGCCACGCGCTCGGCCGTGTACAGGAAGCGTTCATGGCGCCCATGCATCGCCGCCAGGGTGAAGCCATACAGCGCCCAGGCCTGGCCGCGGCTCCAGGAGGATCCGTCAAACTTGCCCTGGCCGGCCGGGGTGAAAAGTTTCCTGGCGGTGTAGGGGTCAAAAATCACGATGTGGTTGGAGGAGCCGTTCTCGCGGATGTGCTCCCTGGCCGTAAAGTCCGCGTGTAAATCGGCCAGCATTGCATAGCGCGGGTCGCCCGTCAGCTTGGTGGCCGAGTACAGCAGCGGCAGGTTCATCATGCAGTCCACGATTACCCAGCCCTCGCGCCCCTCACCGTTCCAGGAGCGGATGAAGCCGGCCGGGTTCCAGCGGCCCTGCAAGAGGTTGGCCGCCAGCAGGGTTTCCCGCAGGGCGTCCATGCTGCCCGTCAGCTTGTAATCCGCGCCGACGCTTAGCAGGTACATAAAGCCCAGGTCGTGGCTGGTGTTGTAGTAGCCGTGCATCTGCGGCAGGATGATGTCCTGCGCGCGGCGGGCCTCTGAAAGCCAGAAGCCATCCCCGTCAATGGCGTGGCCCAGCCACATGATGCCCGGCCAGAAGCCGTTGGTCCACCAGCCGTCCGGGTTGTTTTCCGCCGCCTTCCAACCCTTGCCCCCGCCGATGTAGGGCACGCCCTTGATGTCCTTCGCCGTTTTGGCGGTCACCAGGTACTTGTCCAGGCTTTTTTTCAGCGTCGCTTGTTCCCAGGTCATGCTCTTCCTCCAAAATTTTTGCCGGATTTGGCCCTTTGCCGTTCATCCGCAAACAATATGCTGCCTTGCTTGATGGTGAAAATCATAGCATGGGGCGGGTGGGGGGTCAATGCCACAAACGGCACAAACCAGCTGGCGCGCCGCGCCCGGACGCGGGCCGCGGTGAAAATTTCATGCAGCCTTGCATACAATGTTGAAAAGCACTTGCAAGCTGCGCAAAAAAGCATATACTGAGTACAACAAATAAACATACGGAGGGATTATGGGCGAGTTTCAGGTGTTTGACTACATGCAAAAGCATGAGTATGAGCAGGTTGTTTATTTCTATGATAAATCCACTGGTTTAAAGGGCATCACCGCCATCCACAACACCACCCTGGGCCCGGCCCTGGGCGGCACCCGCATCTGGAACTATGCCAATGAGGAAGAGGCCCTGGTGGACGTGCTGCGCCTGGCGCGCGGGATGACCTACAAGTCCGCGGCCGCGGGGCTCAACCTGGGCGGCGGCAAGACGGTGCTGATTGGCGATGCCAGCAAGATCAAATCCGAGGCCTATTTCCGCGCCTTTGGCCGCTTTGTGCAAAGCCTCAACGGCCGCTACATCACCGCGGAGGATGTCAACACCAGCACCCGGGACATGGGCTACATCGCCATGGAGACCAAGCACGTGGTGGGCCTGGAGGGCAAGTCCGGCAACCCCTCCCCTGTCACCGCCATGGGCGTCTTCCACGCGGTCAAGGCCGGCTTGCAGTACAAGTTCGGCGATGCCGACATCGCGGACCACACCTTCGCCGTGCAGGGCGCCGGGCAGACCGGCTACTTCCTCATCAACTACCTGGTGGAAGCCGGGGCCAAGAAGGTCTACTTCACCGAAATCAGCCCCCGCCACATCGAGCGCATGAAGCAGGAGCATCCCGAAGTGGAATACGTCAAGCCCGAGGACATCTTCGGCCTGGACGTGGACGTGCTCAGCCCCTGTGCCCTGGGCGGCGCGCTCAATGACACCACCATCCCCCAGATTCACGCCCCCGTGGTCTGCGGCTCCGCCAACAACGTGCTGCTGGATGAGGACAAGCACGGCGCCATGCTCAAGGACCGCGGCATCATCTACTGCCCGGACTTTGTGGCCAACGCCGGCGGCATCATCAACGTCTACCACGAGCTGCAGGGCTATGACCGCGACCGCGCCATGGCCGACACCAAGAAAATCTACGACCGGATGCTGGAAATCCTGGCCATCGCGGATGATCAGAACATCACCAGCCAGCAGGCCGCCAAGGTCTTCGCCAAGCAGCGCATCCAGTCTGTTCATGACGTAAGGAGCAATTACATTCCGCGCTAAGCGCGGCGATGAAATGTCTGCGGACATTTCATGACATCAATCAAAGGCCGCTGCTGCGCAGCGGCTTTTTCGTGGGCGGCCTCATTGGCGCGCCGGCGCCCCCGGTGGTATGATACCAGGGGAGAAAACGACAGGAGGCCATTGTGATGAGTGAGAAGCACAACCCGGACAAGGAGATTTCCGCGTCCCGCAAGGCGATGTACTATGGCGGGCTGGCGCTGATGGTGGTTGGCTTCCTCCTGTTTTTCTCGGTGTTTGTCAGCGGGTTTACACGGATGAACGCGCCAAGCTTTGATTATGGCAACAGCTTCATGGGCCGCGGCCTGGTGGGCTTCCTCCTGGTGCTGGCAGGCGCCATCCTGCGCGGCATCGGCGCGCGCGGCCTGGCGGGCTCCGGCTTGCTGCTGAACCCCAAAACGGCCAGGGAGGACCTGGCGCCTTATACCGACGCCCTGGGCGGCATGGCCAAGGACGCCGTGGAGGGCTTTCAGAAAGCAGGCGGCGCGGCGGGCCGGGAAGTCATCAAGGTGCGCTGCGCCGCGTGCCGCGCGCTCAATGAGGAGCAGGACAAGTTTTGCTCCCAGTGCGGCAAACCCCTGTAATTGAAGATATGTTAGGAGAAAAGAATGGCCCTTGACGGCTTGACCCTGGGGTTCTTGGCACGGGAAATCAACGCCTTGCTGGAAGGCGCGCGGGTGGACAAAATCAGCCAGCCGGATGAGGACCTGCTGGTGATGCACCTGCGCAATAAGGGACAGTCCCATCGGCTGCTTGTATGCGCCACCCCGGGCTACACCCGCTTGCACCTGACGCAGAAGGCCTACGAAAACCCGGCGCAGGCGCCCATGTTTTGCATGCTGGCGCGCAAGCGCCTCCTGGGCGGGCGTTTTCTGGGCATCAAACAGCTCTATGGCGACCGCCTGCTGCACATCACCTTCTCCTCCCTGGATGAACTGGGCGACCCCCGGGAGACCCACCTGTTCTTTGAGGCCATGGGCAAGCACAGCAACCTCACCATGGTGCAGGACGGCAAAATCCTGGACGCCCTGCGCCATGTCACCCTGGACATGAGCCGGGTGCGCCAGATGCTGCCCGGCCTCCCCTTTGTGATGCCCCCCCGCCAGGACAAGCTGATCCTGGATGAGGCCACACAGGAGGATTTGCTGCAGCGCATGCAGGCCTTTGACGGGCCGGCGCACCGCTTCCTCTTCCACCACATCGCGGGCCTGGGCGCGCACAGCGCGCAGGAGCTGGCCTACCGCCTGACAGGGGACGCCGAGGCCATGCTGGGCAGCCTGGACAGGGCGGCCATCAGCCAAAAACTGTATCGCCTGGCCCGGGATATGGCGGACATGGCAGACCCCCACCTGCTGTTGAACGCGGAGGGAACCCCCAAAGAAGCCCTCCCCTTTGCCTTCCTGTCCCAGCCCGCTGCCATGCAGACGCGGTATGACAGCCTGTCCCAGGCGGTTGAAACCCTCTACTTTGAGCAGGACCTGCGCAACCGCTTTGCCCAGCGGGCCACGGGCCTTCGGCGCACCCTCAGCCAGGCGCTGGAGCGCGGCGAAAAGAAGCTGGCCATGCTGGAGGAGGACATTTTAAGCCCCGAGCAGGCGGAGGACCTGCGCGTGATGGGGGAGCTGCTCACCGCCAACATGCACCTGGTGGACAAGGGCGCGGAAAACGTTGCGCTGCACGACTACTACACCGGGCAGCCCCGGGTGATCGCCTTGGACAAGACGCTCACCCCCGCGCAGAACGCCCAGCGCTTTTTCAAGCGCTACCGCAAGGCGCACACCGCGCGCAAGCTGGCGGGCGAGCAAAAGGAAAAGGCGCAAAGCGAAATCAAACAACTGGAGGAAGCCCTCTACTTTCTGGAGGACGCCACCACCAGCCAGGAAATCAGCGAAATCCGCGCCGGGCTTTCAGAAGCCGGGCTGGTGCGGCGGGAGAAAGCCGCGCAAAAGGGCAGGAAAAAGCCCGCGATCAGCCAGCCAATGCGCTTCATCAGCCCCGAGGGTTTCCAGATCGCCGTTGGCAAAAGCAGCGCGCAAAACGAGGAGCTGCTGCGCGCCGCCCGGGGGGAGGACCTGTGGCTGCACGCCAAGGACATCCCCGGCTCCCACGTGCTGGTCAACACCCAGGGGAAGAAGGTGCCGCAAACCACCCTGGTGCTGGCCGCCAAGCTGGCCGCCTTCCACTCCAAGGCCCGGGGGCGGCAGACGCAGGTGGACTATACCTTGCGAAAGAACGTGCGCAAAACGCCGGGCGGCGGCCCGGGCCTGGTGCACTACACCGGCGAAAAAAGCCTGTTGGTGGGCATGGAGGAGGCAGAACTGGCAGGCATCCCCCGCGCGGAACAGCAATAATACTAAATGAAAGAAGAAACGCACAGATGGGATGAGGATTTTTGATGGCTCCGCGAAGCCGAAAGAGCGAGGCGTAGCCTCGTCGGCTCTCCTTCCGCTTCCGGTTTTCCGCCGCTTCGCAGCGGAAGGCCCTCCGCTTCAGGCCGCCTCCTCCCGAAAAAAGGCCTGCCTTTTTTCGAAAGGAACCGTACCGGAGCGTTAAGCCTGG
>JAAYLK010000049.1 GCA_012521895.1 Clostridiales bacterium | reverse complement strand
GTTGTGGGAGGGTGCTTGCTTTTGATTGTGGACAACTACATTCGTTCTTTATAAGCCCGTTGGTATTGCCTCGTAACGATGTCGTTATAGCCATAGCGCCAGGCCAGGTCGTTGACCTTGTTGGGGTTGCGCAGCAGTTCGCGCCCCATGGCCGCCAGGTCCACCATGCCGCTTTCCAGCGCGTGCATGATGAGCTGGTCATCATCCAGATGCCCCACGCCGATGACCGGCAGCCCGGTTCCTTTCTTAATCTCCACCGCCAAAGGCAGCATGTAGCCGGGGTAGGGCCTCACCGGCGCTTTTTGCAGGCCGCCGGAGGACACGTGCACCATGTCCATTTTCCTTGGCAAGGCGTTTAACACTTGCGTCCAGGATTGCGGGGTAACGCCGCCCTCCAGCCAGTCGGTGGCCGAGATGCGGATCCACAGCGCCATGTCACGGGGCCAGTGCTTGCCGACTTCTTTCACGATTTCCTGCAGGAACAGGCTCCTGTCCTGGCCGTAGGCATCTTCCCTGAGGTTGGACAGCGGGCTTAGGAACTGGTGAATGAGGTAGCCGTGCGCGCCGTGGATCTCCACACCCATGAAGCCGGCTTCCCTGGCGCGGCGGGCGGCCTGGCCAAAAGCGGAAACCACCCGGGCGATGTCTTCCGTCGTCATCTCCTCATAGGTGATGGGGTGGTCGTTGAAGGCGATGGCGGTGGGGGCCAGGCAACGGGTACCGGTCGTGGTGGACTTGCGCCCGGCGTGAATCAGCTGGATGGCCGGGACCGCGTCCTGGCTTTTGATCATCTCCACCAAACGCTTCATCCCCGGAATCTGGCTGTCGTCCCACAGGCCCAGGCACTGGTCGGTGATGCGACCCTCCGGGCGCACCCCGGTGGCTTCCACAATCACCAGGCCTATGTTGCCCGCCGCGCGGATGCCATAGTGCGCCAGGTGGAAGTCCTGGACGCGGCCATCGTTGTTCTGCGCGGAATACATGCACATGGGCGGCATCACAAAGCGGTTTTTCAGTTGGAGGTTTTTGAGTGTAAACGGTTCAAATGCTTTCATTGTTCCCTCTTGTTCAGCAGACGTCCTGCTCTTCATTTGTCAGTCCGCTGTGGTAGTCCTGCTCAATGCCGGCAATCAGCTCCACCCGCCCCTGGTGGCGGCCGCCTTCAAAGCCGGTGTCCAAAAAGGTGTTGACAATCATGCGCGCCAGGTCCACCCCCACCACGCGCGCGCCCAGAGCCAGCATGTTGGCGTCGTTGTGCAGGCGGGACATCTGGGCGGAATAGGGCTCTGAACACACCGCGCAGCGGATGCCGGGCACCTTGTTGGCGGAGATGGAGATGCCGATGCCCGAGCCGCAAAAGACCAGGCCGCGCTCACAGCGGCCATCCGCCACCGCCTCCGCTGCCAGGCGGCCATAGGTGGGGTAGTCCGCCCACTCGTTGGTCAGCACACCAAAGTCAGTGTATTCCAGGCCGCGCTCTTCCAGCAGTTTGATGATTTCCAGTTTCAGCGGCAGGCCTGCATGGTCAGAACCCAAAGCAATCATGGACAGTCGCCCTCCAGTCGTTTTCCTCGTACCTTTATTGTATACAGGCAGGGTCGTGCTTGACAAGCCCTGGTGGCGTGGGTACGCTGAACGCAAGAATTTCATCCCAAAGGAGAGCGGCATGAAACGCGAAGTCTATGAAGACGCACGCCAACGAACCCTGGCATATTTTGACAAGGCCGGCATCGTCCTGACACAGCAGGAAAAGGACAGAGTGGAAGTGGCGGACTTTGGCTTAAACGACCTGGAGCGCACCGGCCTTGAAATCGTCACCTACCTTAATACCCAACGCTGCTGCGCCAAGGAGCTGGTGCTCTTCCCCCGCCAGACCTGCCCGGAGCATCGCCACCCCGAGGTGGCCGGGGAGGAAGGCAAGGAGGAGACCTTCCGCTGCCGCTATGGCCAGGTCAGCCTGTTCATCGCGGGTGAAAAAAACCAAAACCCCCAGGCCGTTCCGCCTGAGGGTGATGAGCAGCACTATACCGTTTTCCATGAAATCGTGCTGAAGCCCGGCGAGCAGCACACCCTGCTGCCCAACAGCCTGCACTGGTTCCAGGCGGGGCCGGAGGGGGCGGTGGTGAGCGAGTTCTCCACCACCAGCCGGGATGAGGCCGACATCTTCACCGACACGCGCATCGTGCGCTTGCCGGAGGTCGAAGCTTAACACCATTTTTGTGATGATGTATTGCTTTGGAAATCCCAGAATTTAGATAATCGAACCCTTGGGGAGTTTCAGAGGGCACAGCCCTCTGACTCAAATCGTATCGCCCGGCTTTGCCGGGCGGGCGGGGACGGAATGCCGCCGCGCCCAATGGGCGAAAAAGGCGGCATGAAGTCCAATGAAGCACAGAGTTTTCAAGCGACGCTTGCGAGCGCAGAAAACACTGATGCTGAATTGAGGGCACTCAGCGCAGCAATTCATTCCTCGCATTTTCACTGACCGTGAGTGTAACGAACAAGTGAAAATGCCGGTTCCTCCAAACCGCCAAAGTGTCCGCAGACACTTTGGCGAGGCCAAGGGCCGCTTAGTTTAAGCGATCCTTGGCCATCCACAGCCCCAGGGCGGGGTTGGGGATGTAATAGATTTCTTCGCCATTGTCCAGCGTGTTGCTGCCCGCCTGCAGGCTGTCAATGGGGTAGCGTTTCAGCGCCTCCTCATAGGGCAGGTAGTTGTAACCCACCTGCTCCACCTCTTCCTGGCTGACAAGCTGTGTGCAATAGGTGATGGTGAAGCGGCCGTCGCTGCTGCCATGGATCAAGTGGGCGGCGGCGGACAGGTTTTGCTTTAAGTCCGAGGCTTTGTCCAGGGTGTTCAGCACATATTCACGGCCCTTGTAGCCGTATTTGCGGATGAGCAGGTCCACTGCCCCGTCCTCGCCAAACTTGTCCACCCCCGGAGCCAGCACAATCAGTTCCCCGCCGTCTTCAATGGCCATGCGGGTGCGGTAAACTGCCTTGTTGCCAAGCCAGGTGCTCTTAAACTCTGACCCGTCCAAATACACCACCACTTTTTTAAGGGGCTTGTCCAGCAGCGTCATGTTCTTTTGCTGGGCAAGGGCAACGGCTTCCTCAAACAATTTTCTTTGCGTACCGATGAACAGGCCGTGGGTGCGGATGTCGCCCCGGGGGGCATCCGTCACAGTTAGAATATAGGCAATGGGCAGGTGGCTGGCAAAATGCTCTGCCGCGTAGTCAAACACCGCGCGCACGGGGGTTTTGTCCTTGCCCATGATGCGCTCCATGCCATAAAAAGCGCCCAGTATGTGGGAGGCGTTGATCATGCGGGACCCGCCAGCGCCCACAAAGACATTCTTGGTGTGGTTGGCCATGCCTACCACCTCATGGGGCACCACCTGGCCGATGGACAAAATCAGGTCGTATGCCGGGTCCATCAAATGGCGGTTGACCTCCACCGGAACAGGCTGATCCATCAGGCCTTCTGAGACTTCCTTGACAAAATCCGCGGGCACCTCGCCAATCAATTCCACGTCAGTGCGCCAGTTGTGAACAATCATGCGCTCAAAGGGCACATCGCCAAACATCGCCCGCCATTCCGTTTGGGTGACCGGCACATGGGTGCCCAGGGTGGGCAGGATGTCCACCTGACAGGCGGGGCTCAAAGCGTTGTAAAGCGTCCGGGTGATGAGCCCGGCGCCCGAATGCAGCCTGGTATAGTCCGGCGGCAGCAGCAGCACCTTCTTTAATCTTGGCAGCACAGGGGCCAGCGCCGCCTCCAGCGCCGCCTCAATGCGCGCTTCGCCCATCCCCTCCGGTGCCTTTGCAAGCAGGCTTTGGGCCTTCAAATCCAGGTGCAGACGGCTGTATTCTTTTTGCGGCATGATGAGCTCCTCCGTTTTAAGTCAATTATCTCCTGATTATCTTACAGGAAGCATACCCCTCGCGCAATGATTTGATGCAGGATGGGCAAATCCAATCAGCAAGCAGGCAAAAACCTTGAAGGCACAGGTTTCTTGTGCTAAGATGAGCCATCATTTCAATGGAAGCGAGGATTTCTCCCCCCATGAGTAAAATCGGCAAGGAATTCAAAGAATTCATCATGCGCGGCAATGTGCTGGACATGGCAGTCGGCGTTGTCATCGGCGGCGCCTTTGGCAAGATCGTGTCCAGCCTGGTCAATGACCTGATCATGCCCCTGGTATCCCTGCTCACCGGCGGCATCAACACATCGGGCCTGTTTGTGCAGCTGGGCAAGAGCGATGTGGTCTATGCCAGCGTGGAAGCCGCCAAGGAAGCCGGCGTCGCCACCCTCAACTACGGCATGTTCATCCAGGCTGTGATTGACTTCCTGATCATCGCCCTGGCCATCTTCCTGTTTGTCAAGGCGATCAACTCCCTGCGCCGCAAGGAAGAACCAGCCCCCGCGCCAGATCCCCGCAAGTGCGAATACTGCCGCCAGCCCGTGGCTGATGACGCCACCCGCTGCCCGCACTGCACCAGCCAGCTGAGCGCCAAGTAAAAAAAGAAAAACATGAACGATTACCGCTGTTTTGTCTGGGATTTTGACGGCACCCTGTATGACACCTATGGCCACATCGTATCCATGGTGAAAGCCGCCATGGACGAGATGGATTTAAGCCATGAGGGTGTGGATGTGATGAAGCTGGCCAAGACTACCCTGCACCAGGCCTGCATCGCCCTGGCCGGGCCGGAACGGGCGGAGGAATTGCTCAGAGGCTACTTCGCGCACGCCAACGCCGCGGGGCTGGAGAACCTCAAGCCCTTCCCCCAGTGCAAGGAGACCTTGCAGGCGGTGGTGGACCGGGGCGGTGTCAACTACCTGTACACCCACCGCAACAACGGCGCCATCCAGGCGCTGGAGCGGGACGGCCTGGTGGACCTGTTCAAGGACTTCATCACCGATGAGGCGGATTTTGCCAGCAAGCCCTCCCCGGACGCGCTGAACTGGCTGATTGACCAGCACCGCCTGGACCGCAGCGAATGTGTGATGGTGGGCGACCGGCCCATTGACGCGGGCGCCGGTAAGAACGCCGGGATAACGACCGCGCTGTTTGACCCGGACGGCTACTTCACGCCGGAGGATGCCGACTTTGTGTTCACAAGCCTGATGGACATCCCCGACACCCTGATGGAGCAGGAATTCACGGAAAACAATACAGAAACTTAACGCCATACATTCACCGGATGAAATACAAACCGCCTTTTAGACGAAGGCGGTTTGTGTTATGCTGATGCTGATACTGATACCAAACGAAAGAGGAAACGCAAAGATGCGGAGAGGATTTTGATGGCTCCGCTAAGCCGAGAGAACGAGGCGTAGCCTCGTCAGGATTCGCTCCACTTCGTTCACCGCTGGGGCGAGCCCAACGGTTCACTACATTCCGGAATCCCTCCTTTCGCACAAAAGCCCGCTTTTGTGCGTTAAGGAACCGTACCGGAGCGTTAAGCCCGGGAGGGCAACGCCCGAACCGGGATGAGAGCGCAGGATACGATGACGCGGCAACGCGGAGGCGCAAAAAGACCATCGCATCAAAGCGTTAACGATTGAGTTTGGTATAATCAAGGAGGGTCGCATGGCCAAGATTAGCGTGGAAGTATGCGCCGGAACCCACTGCGTGATGATGGGGTCCATGAACATCATCGACGCCGTCCATTCCCTGCAGGAGCTGCACACCGCCCACAAGCCCGCGTGTGAGGTGGAGGTGGTGGCCATCCCCTGCACCCTCATGTGCAAGCATGAGGAAAAAGAAGGCCCCTTTGTGCGGGTGAACGGCAAGCTGATTGAGCAAGCCGAGAGCGAAGCCGTGATGGCCGCCATCATGGACGCGTGCATAGGAGGCGAAACGGCATGAGGGGCATTTTTACGCCCATCACCAAGATCCGCCGCCAGGTCTTTACCGAGGTGGCGCGCTACGCCTTTGAGCGTGACCTGGACCAGACGGATTTCAACCATTTCTATGAAAGCTCCTACCGCATCATCCCGGGCGAAGTGGCCACCTACCGCGACAGCGTGTTCAAGGAGCGCGCCATCATAAGAGAGCGCATCCGCCTGGCCATGGGCCTGCCCATCCGCCCTTCCATCACCCACCAGCCCTTGACCAACGGCATGCAGGAGGCCGCCAGCGCTGACAAACACCTGCAGCTGCCGCTGGCGAACATCATCCCCTTTGCCTGCGTGGCCTGCCCGACGGACCGCTTCCAGGTGAGCGACAACTGCAGGAAGTGCCTGGCCCACCCCTGTACCTCGGTCTGCCCGGTGAACGCCGTGTCCATCGGCAAAAACGCCGCCATCATCGACCAGGACAAGTGCATCAAATGCGGCCGCTGCAAGGAGGCCTGCCCCTACCACGCCATTTTGCGCTTTGGCCGGCCTTGCGCCGAGGCCTGCGGCGCAAGAGCCATTGGCAGCGACGAATTGGGGCGCGCACAGATTGACGAGGACAAGTGCGTGTCCTGCGGGCTGTGCATCGTAGCCTGCCCCTTTGCCGCCATCGCGGACAAGTCCGAAATCTTCCAGTTGATCACCGCGCTGCGGGAAGGGCAGACCGTGTTTGCCGCCATCGCGCCTTCCTTTGTGGGGCAGTTTGGCCCTCTGGCCACCCCGGGAAAAATCGTGGCCGGCATAAAGAAACTGGGCATTGAGCGGGTGATAGAGGTGGGCTGGGGCGCGGACGTGGGCAGCCTGCACGAGGCGGAGGAATTTTTGCGCGAGGTGCCAAACAAGAAGCCCTTCCTGGGCACCAGCTGCTGCACCTCCTGGGCGATGCTCGCGCACAAGACCCAGCCGGGCTTAAGCGACTGCATCGCCTCCACCCACACCCCCATGGTGGCCTCCGCCCAGCAAATCAAGCAGGAGCATCCGGACGCCAAGGTGGTCTTCATCGGGCCCTGTGTGAGTAAAAAAGTGGAGGCGCTGGAAGAGGAAGTGCGCCCCTACGTGGACTATGTCATCACTTTTGAAGAATTGATGGGCCTGTTCGCCGCCAAGGACATTGAGCTTTCTGACATGGACGAGGTGGAACTGCAAAGCCAGGCCTCCCGGGACGGACGCAATTACGCGGTGGCGGGCGGCGTCGCACAGGCGGTGGTGAATGTCATCAGGGAGCTGGATCCCGCGCGCGAGGTGCAGGTGATGAAGGCGGACAGCCTGGACGACTGCCGCAAGATGCTGGCGCTGGCCAAGGCCGGCAAGGCGGACGGCTGCCTGCTGGAGGGCATGGCCTGCCCGGGCGGCTGCGTGGGCGGGCCGGGAACGCTGTCACAGATTCCCAGGGCCGGCAAGGCGGTCAATGCCTTCGCGGGCGCCTCCCCCTATGAAACAGCGCGCGACAACGACATGCAGGCCCTGACCACGGCCTTTAAAAACACGCAAAAATGAGAGGGTGTACAGCGCAAAGGCTTGAAAGACCAGGCCGCTTCCCGTATACTATTTGAGTAACCAATCCGGAATAAAAGGAGGCTCATTCATGTTCAAGAAGACCCTGTCCCTTCTGCTGTGCCTGGCATTGCTGTCAGGCTTTGGCACCATGCTGGCAGAAGTGCCCGCCGGTGTCAGCGGCACCTTCACCGGCGAAAGCGAAGGCTTCTCAAGCGAAGCCCTTATCAAAGTGTCTGTCACCCTGGCGGATGGCAAGATCACCGAAGTCAAGGTTGATGAGCACGCGGAATCCGTTGATGTGATCCCCGCTGTCGTCACCGCCCTGGAAGAGATCCCCGCCAAAATGGTCGAAAGCAATTCCGTGGATGTCGAAGCCGTCGCCGGCGCTTCCT
>JAAYLK010000048.1 GCA_012521895.1 Clostridiales bacterium | reverse complement strand
GTGTAGACGGCGTCCGCGCCTTCAAGGGCAGACAGGTCGTTGGTCAGTTGAATCTGCCCACCGGTCTGCTCCGCCAGTTCGCGCATTTTCTTGGTGAGTTCCGGATCAGGCGCCAGCTCCCTGGGTGAGATGGCGGCGTACTTCATGCCCAGCTTGGCGGCGATGATCATCAGGCTGTTGGCCACGTTGTTGCGCGCGTCGCCCATGTACACCAGCTTGCACTCATTCAGCGGCTTCTTGGTGTTTTCCATCAGCGTCATCACATCCGCCAGCGCCTGGGTGGGGTGGTAGAGGTCCGTCAGGCCGTTCCAGACGGGGACACCTGAGAACTTGGCCAGGTCCTCCACCGTTTTTTGGGAGAAGCCGCGGAACTCGATGCCGTCATAAAAGCGGCCCAGCACCTTGGCGGTGTCTTCCAGGGATTCCTTCTTGCCCATTTGGGAGTTGGACAGGAAGGTGGCGTTGCCGCCCTCATCCCAGCAGGCCGTTTCAAAGGCGCAGCGGGTGCGGGTGCTGGTCTTTTCAAACAGCAGCACGATGTTGCGCCCTAAGAGCAGGTCACCCCGGATGCCGGCACGTTTTTTGTTCTTAAGATCCCGCGAGAGGTCCAGCAGGTAGTGGATTTCCTGGGGGGTAAAGTCCAGAAGGGTCAGATAGCTGCGGCCTTTGAGGTTGACTGGCATGGGGGTTTCCTCCTATTAAAATGTTGGGATTCTTAAATCGTTTCACGCTTGAGCGGCATGGACATGCAGCGCGGGCCGCCGCGGCCGCGGCCCAGCTCCGAGCCGGGGATTTCGATGGTCTTGATGCCGTGGTCCTGGAGGATGCGGTTGGTGATGGTGTTGCGGTCGTACACAACGACGGTGCCCGGGCGGACGCACAGGGTGTTGCTGCCGTCGTTCCACTGTTCGCGCTCCGCGGCGATGGAATCGGCGCCACCGCAATGGATGAGGGTGACCTTGTCCGTGTCCAGTTCGCGCGCGAGAATGTCTTCCAATTTACCGGTCAGCTCCACCACCTTTAAGGTCTTGCCATCCATGTACACGCGGTAGCAGCGCAAAACCTTCAGGATGCCCGGATGGATGGTGAAGGTGTCCACATCCACCTGGGTGAAGACGGTGTCCAGGTGCATGAAGGCGCGGACATTGGGGATGTCAAACACCAGGATGCTGCATACGCCGCTTTCCTCATCACAGGAGATGTTGCGGCACAATTGCTCAATCGCTTCCGGCGCCGTGCGCTGGGACAGGCCCACGCCCAGGACCCCGCGGCCCAGGTTCAGGATGTCCCCGCCTTCCAGTGAGAAGGGCAGGTCGGCCTGGTACCAGCTTTTGATCTGCCCGGCATAATCGGGGTGATATTTGAAGATGTAGTTGCCGTAGATGGTTTCCCGCATCCTGGCCTGGGCGTACATGCTGGAAGTGGCTACGCCATGGCCGATGGTGGAGAAGGGATCACGGGTGAAGTACAGGTTGGGGATGGGGTCCAGCAAATAGTTGGCGTTCTGGCGCACCAGGCGGGTCAGCGGGTAGCGCGGGTAGAGCCCGGCATCTTCATAAGTAACGCCGGCCATGGTTTTTTCCACCAGGGCGGTGTTGTCCTTGATGTCCGCGAACAAGTCGCGCAGGGCCTTGCGCTCACTGTTGGCTGCCCTGCCCCCCAGGGTGATGAACTCCTCCACAAACTGGTCGCGCACACCGGGCGCTTCCAGGCTTTTGGCCACCATGTCCTTTAAGTAGCACACCTGCGCGCCCTCGGCTTCAAGCGCCTGGGCGAAGAGGTCGTGCTCGCGCTGGGCGCCCAGTAAAAAGGGGATGTCATCAAACAACATCCGGGTCAAATGCGGCGGTGTCAGTTGCTCAAGCTCGGGCCCGGGGCGGTGAACCAGCACCTGACGGAGGGCGCCGATTTCATTGAAAACAGCGATGCGCATGCAAATTCCTCACTTCTGATTGTCAATCTTTATGCATCTTAACATATTTATGCACTCTTGCATAGACTTTGAAAGATGAATCCTTCCCCATCCTGACCTTGACAGCAGGGCGCAAAATCTCAGATACTGTCAGGGAATGAGCGCCTTAGGAGGACGGACGTATGAAGAACATCTGGGAAAGCGTATTGGACTTTTTTGCCAAGGCATCCGCCGACCTTGCCCTGAAAGCTGTGGTTGCCGCTTTGCTGTTGATTATCGGCAACAAGCTGATCGGCTGGGCGTCCTTTCTTTTTGGCAAGTCACTAAGCAAAAGCAAGTTGGAAAAGGGCGTGCAGGGCTTCCTGGAAAACCTGGCCACCATTAGTTTAAGGGTGATGCTGGTGATCAGCCTGCTGGTCTACCTGGGGGTGCCGGCCGCCTCCTTCATCGCCATTTTGACTTCAGCGGGATTGGCCATTGGCCTGGCGCTGCAAGGCAGTCTCAGCAATTTTGCCGGCGGGCTGATGATCTTGTTTTTTAAGCCCTTCAAAGTAGGCGACTTCATCAAGACCGACAATGCCGACGGCACGGTGCTCAACATCTCCATCATGTATACAACGCTGAAGACCCTGGACGGCAAAAAGGTGGTCATCCCCAACGCCATGCTGTCCAACGGCGTGGTGACCGACTTCTCCTGGTTCCCCACCCGGCGCATTGACATCAGCTTCACTACCACGCTCTTGACTGATTCTAAACAAGTGTGCCGCCTGCTGGAGGACGTCGCCAATGCCCATGAGGATGTGCTGAAAGACCCGCTGCCCGCCGCCTCCCTGGATGACTTTCAAAACGGCACCCTCAGCTTCACCCTGCGCTGCTGGGCCCAGACCAGCAAATGGTGGGCCACCAAGCTAGCCTTGACCACCGCCATCAAGCAGGCGCTGGAGGCGAACAACATCAGCCTGTCCGGCCCCGTGATGGAGCTAAGGCAGAATTAACCACTCAGCAAAAACAAGACCCCCGGAGGTTTTCAGGCCATCCGGGGGTCTTCAAGGTCTGTTGATATTACGTTCCATCAAGCGCGGCGGCGGTCACGGGGCAGGAACAGGCCTACGACCAGGGCGATGGCGCCAGCGATTGCCAGGATGAGGCGGTTGTCCACCAGGAAGACCTTGACCTGGTCAACCAAGCCCAGGTTGGCGGTCACGCCGGTGGCGTTGGCGGCATCCACCGCGGCGTCGGTGGCTTCTGTCGGCAGAACGCTGTCATCCACCGTGATAAAGCCATAGGCCGCGCCAAGAAGCAGCAGGATTCCTACAACAACAAGCAGTGTTTTCATCCGTTTCTCCTTTCAGGGCGGGAAGGTAGGTGTATCATACCCGCTGGATGGAGTATACCCATCCAAGGAAAAACCACGAAACTCTACGATATTACTTTATGATTTCGCCGTAGACCTCGCCGCTGGCGCCGGCCGCGTTGGCCTCGTCCGTATCAATGTGCATGGCCAGGGCATAGGTGGGGTGGACGCGCACAATGGTGTCCCCAAAGACCAGGGAGCGGCTGTCGTCCGTGATTTTCACGCTGACGACGTCCTTGTCCTTGACGTCAAAGGCCTGGGCGTCTTCAGGGGTCATGTGGATGTGGCGCTTGGCGATGATCACGCCTTCTTTGAGCTCAACTTCGCCCGCGGGTCCCACAAGTTTGCAGGCCGCGGAGCCCACGGTGTCGCCGCTTTCACGCACGGGGGCGACAAGGCCGATGGTGCGCGCGTCTGTCAGGGACAGCTCCACCTGGGTGGACTTGCGGGTGGGGCCAAGGATGGTGACGTTGAGCTGGCCGCGCGGGCCAACCACGGAAATTTTCTGATCGCTGGCATACTGGCCAGGCTGGGACAGCATCTTTTTGATGGTCAGCTCACTGCCCTTGCCAAAGAGGGTTTCCAGGTCCCGGGGGGAGACATGCGCATGCCGCGCCGAGGTTTCGACTAAGAATTTCATGATGAAGCTCCTCTCTTGTTTGCCCCTTCATTATACCAAGCGTAAAGGGTCAAAGCAAGGATTGCCGCTCCAGGGCCAGCAGCGCTTCCTTGCGCTCCAGCCCGCCGCCATAGCCTGTCAGCTTGCCGGAAGCGCCGATGCAGCGGTGGCAAGGAATGAGGATGGAGATGGGGTTGTTGTGGTTGGCCTGGCCGATGGCGCGGGGCCCCTTGGGCCTGCCCACAACATGAGCCAGTTGGCCGTAGGTGGCCGTCTGCCCATAGGGAATGGCCACCAGGGCGTCCCACACCGCGCGCTGGAAGGGCGTGCCATGGGGTTTCATGGGGATGGTGAAGGCCTGCCGCTTGCCTTCAAAATATTCCTGGACTTCCTGATGAACCTGATCCAGCAGGGGTGAGGTGCCCAGTTTCTCCGGCAGCACCTGGCCGGGCTTGATGAAATCCAGCTGGGTGAGAAAGCCGTCTTCCTCCACCGCCAGCATGGGCCCCAGGGGGCTTTGAAGGATGCATGAAACCATGGTAAATCCTCCCAATTTGTTGATGAAATGACAGTACGGCATGCGCGGAAACTTGTCAACCATGGCAGGCAGCCGCCGTTTCCCTGTCCTGCAAAGAAAATTTTGTAAGAAACGCTATGCAAAGCGGAAAGTTTATGTTAGGATACGTGTGGACCAAGCCCAGGGATTCAGGTGTTCCTCCGGTAGTTCGCCAGGCAACTGATGCGTCGCGCCACGGAACCACATCAATCGCATTGGTTTGGCTAATTATTTAGGAGGGACATGAAACCATGTACACCGACAAAACCCTGACCTGCCGCGAATGCAGCGCCGAATTCCCCTTTACCGCCTCTGAGCAGGCCTTCTATGCCGAAAAGGGCTTCCAGAACGAGCCCGGCCGCTGCCCCAGCTGCCGTGCCAACCGCCGCACCCAGAGCCGCGGCGAGCGCCAGATGTTCTCCGTGATTTGCGACGAATGCGGCGCCACCACCCAGGTGCCCTTCCAGCCCCGCGGCGACCGTCCGGTCTACTGCCACGACTGCTACGGCAAGCACAACCAGAGCCGTTATTAATCAATAACAGCCGGGCCGCAAGGCCTGTGATATGAAAAAGAGCCTCCGGGCTCTTTTTCATTGGTTTTTCGAGGCTTTAGCAATAGAAAAAAGTTACGTGTACAAAGCGTTCTCTTTGATATACCGCGCCACAGCGGCCGGCACCAGGGCATCAATGGGTTCCCCGGCGCGGACCAGCTCCCGGATGCGGGTGGAGGAGATGTCCGGGCCGCCCTGGCTGAGCAGCTGGCTGACCAGCCCAAAATCGGCGAACAGCTTGCGCTGGAACCAGCGCAGCTCGTCCAGGTCGATGCCCGGGCGGGGCGCCACCAGCATACTGCACAGGGAGGCCACCTTCCAGGCGGGCTTCCAGGTGGGGAAGAGCCTCAAGGTGTCCGCGCCGATGATGTAAAACAGCTCCCTGTCAGGCTCCTCCTGCATCAGTTGGGTGAGGGTGTCCACGGTATAGGTCGTCCCATGGCGCACCAGCTCCATGTCCGACACCGTGAAGCCCCTCTGCCCCTCCACCGCCAGGCGCACCATATTGAGGCGCTGCGCGCCTTTGGCGCCCGGCTCCTTGTGGGGCGGGTCGCCATCGGGCAAAAACAGCACCTCGTCCAGCCGCGCTTCTACAAACGCTGTCCTCGCGATGGCCAGGTGCCCTGTATGGATGGGGTCAAAGGTGCCGCCCATGATGCCAAGCCGCATAACGATCCTCCTGTTGATACCATCCCAGTATAGACAATCTGCCGTGATTTTTCCACCGCTTTCAGGCCTTGGCAGGGCAAAAGAACAGCGTGATGAGGTATACTGGTACAAAGGAAGCGCAAGCGCAGAAAGTGTGATGAAATGGACGGAACCCTGCGGGTGATGGCCTGCGCCCCGGCTTCTGGCAGGCCGGGGGATGTTGAGCAAAACAAGGAAGCCATCCTGCTTCGCATCAACCAGGCAAGGCAGGAAGGCGCCCAGGTGCTGGTGCTGCCGGAGCTGTGCCTGACAGGCGGCAGCCTGGGCAGCTTGAACCGCAACCCCCAGCTATTGGGTGCCTGCCAGGCGGCGGCCCGGGAGATCGCGGCAAACACGGAAGGCTTGCTGTGCGTGTTTGGCCTGCCGCTTGCCCTCAATGGAGGCACCGCCAATGCCCTTCTGGTGGCCAGGGAAGGCGAGGTGCTGGGCTTTGTGCTCAAAGAGCATTTAAAACCCGAGGAAAAGGCCTTCTTTGACGCCGGCGGTACACAGCAGGTTCAGTGGGGCCAGCGCACTGTCCCCTGCGACAAGCAGTTCCAGCTGGACATCGCGGGGAACAAAACCATCGCCTGTTTTTGGGATGACCTGCTGCACGATGAATCCTTCAGCCAGGTGGGCATGGCCGACCTCATCCTGGCCGGCGCCAGGGATGAGGCGCGCGCCGGCTGGTTAACGCGCCAGGCCGCCTGGTGCGCAGGCCTTGTGCCCTACGCCTGCCTGGCCTATGCCAACGCGGGCGGCAATGAATCCACCACCGACAAGGTCTACCCCGGGGATGTCTTCATAACCAGCCGGGGCCGGGTGCTTGCCCATGCCGCCGCCTTTTCCGGTGATTACGCCATCTCGGAACTGATGCCGGACGCGGCTGAAGAAGGACGGCTCACGGATGCCGGGCTGGCCATGGACCCCACCATGCCCTACGCCCCACTTGATGAGGAGGCGCGCGCCATCTGGTGCAGGGAGGCGGTGGAAATCGCCGCCCAAGGCCTGGCCGCACGCATGAAGCGTATCAAGGCTAGAACCGCCACCCTGGGGGTCTCCGGCGGGCTGGATTCCGCCATGGCGCTGGTAGTCACCTGCCGCGCCTTTGACATCCTGGGTTTGCCACACAGCGGCATATATGCCTATTCCCTGCCAGGCCTGGGCAGCTCACACAGGACGAAGAGCAACGCCCTCAAACTGATGGAGGCTTTCCAGCTGCCCGCGCGGGAAATCAACCTGCAAAACAGCATTTTGAAACATTTTGAAGACATCGATCAGGACCCTGACAAGCACGACGCCGCCTATGAAAACGCCCAGGCCAGGGAACGCACCCAGGTGTTGATGGACAAGGCCAACCAGGTGGGCGGGCTGATGGTGGGCAGCGGGGACCTGAGCGAATTGGCCCTTGGCTTCACCACCTTTGGCGGCGACCACATGAGCATGTACGGGGTGAACGCCGGGCTGTACAAAAGCGCCATCCGGCTGATTTTGCGCCAGGTAGCCCTTGATAGCCCTTCCCCCGCATTGAAGGAAACCTTGCTGGACATCCTGGACACGCCCATCAGCCCGGAATTGCTGCCCGGGGGCGGGCAGATTCAGCAAAAGACCGAGGACATCCTGGGGCCTTACGCGCTCAACGACTTTTTCCTGCACTGGTTCCTCACCGCCCAGGTGACGCCCGGCACCCTGGCGGACATCTGCCAGGCTGTGTTTGGCTCGATGTACAGCCGTGAAGACATCCTGGAGCGGATGGCCGCCTTCTTCAAGCGCTTTTTCATAAACCAGTTCAAGCGCAGCTGCCTGCCGGACGGCCCCGCGGTTTTGGGCGTCTCCCTCTCACCCCGCGCGGGCTTCCTCTTCCCCTCTGATGTTGCGGCCAGCCTCTGGCTTGACAACATTGAACAATTGAAAGGAACACACAAGGCATGAGCGAGCTTACCATGCTGACGGACCTCTACCAATTGACCATGCTGTATGGCTACTACAAAAACAAGATGGTAGACCGCCGCGCGGTCTTCACGATGTTCTTCCGGGACGCGCCGGGGTTGCGCTACGCGGTGATGGCGGGCAATGAGCAGTTTCGCGACTACATCCTCAACCTGCGCTTTTCCGAGGATGACCTCGCTTATTTGGCGTCCCTGAAGCAGTTTGACCGGGACTTCCTGGACTACCTGCGGGACTTCCGCTTCACCGGCAGCATTGACATGGTGAAGGAGGGCAGCCTGATTTTCCCGGGAGAGCCCATCGTGCGGGTGGACGCGCCCCTTGCCCAGGCCCAATTGATAGAGACCACCCTGCTCACCCTGGTGGGCCACCAATCCCTGATTGCCACCAAGGCCCACCGCGTCTACCGCGCGGCCCAGGGCGACCGGGTGATGGAGTTTGGCCTGCGCCGCGCCCAGGGGCCGGACGCCGGGGTGCTGGGCGCCCGGGCGGCCTACATCGGCGGGGTCAGCTCCACTTCCAATGTGCTGGCCGGGCAGCGCTTTGGTATCCCTGTCAGCGGCACCCACGCCCACAGCTGGGTGATGGCCTTTGACAGCGAGCTGGAGGCCTTCAGGGCCTATGCCAACTGCTTTCCCAACAACGCCCTGCTGCTGGTGGACACCTATGATACGCTGCTGTCCGGCGTGCCCAACGCCATCAAGGTGTTTGAGGAGCTGCGCGCCAAAGGGCACAAGCCCCTGGGCATCCGTTTGGACAGCGGGGACCTGGCCTACCTGTCCATCAAGGCGCGCAGGATGCTGGACAAGGCGGGCTTTGAGGATGTCATCATCTGCGCCAGCAATGACCTGGACGAGACCCTCATCCGGGATTTGAAGCTGCAGGGCGCTGTGATTGACTTGTGGGGCGTGGGCACCAAGATGATCACCAGCGCCGACCGCTCCGCCTTTGGCGGGGTGTACAAGATGAACGCCCTGGAGTCAAACGGGCAGCTGCTGCCCAAAATCAAGCTGTCGGACAACCCGGTGAAGGTGACCCTGCCCGGGATGCAGGAATTGTACCGCCTGTATGATGAGGACGGGATGGCGGTGGCCGACCTGATCACCCTGGCTGATGAAGTGATTGACGAAAGCCAGCCGCTGACCATCTTTGACCCGCAGGACACCTGGAAAAAGATGACTTTGAACAGGTTCACATGTAAGAAGCTGCTGGAGCCGCTGGTCAAAAACGGCCAGGCGGTTGGTGACTACCCAAGCCTGCAGGACATCCGCGCCCACCGCAAACAGGACGAGCAGACCATCTGGGAGCAGCACCTGCGCCTGGTCTACCCCACGGCCTTCAAGGTGGACTGGTCGGACAAGCTGTGGCAGCTGCGCAACACCATGCTGCATGAGAACGACGGGAAGGACTGACAGGGTACAATCGGGTAGGACCCCGGCCTGTTGGCCGGGGGACCTCCCACACCACCGTGCGTACCGTTCGGTACACGGCGGTTCAACCGTTTGAGTGCACTGACTCGTACCGGGCAAGGAGACTATAGAATCC
>JAAYLK010000047.1 GCA_012521895.1 Clostridiales bacterium | reverse complement strand
TCCGGCTCCATGGGAGGGCTGGAGAAGGACACCATCGGCGGCTTCAACGCGATGCTGGATAAGCAAAAGCAGGAAAAGGGGCAGGCCCGGGTGACCACCGCCTTGTTTGACAATTCCTACGAGCTGCTGCACGACCGGCTGGACCTGCAGGCCGTCATGCCCATCACCGACCAGGACTACTACGTGCGCGGCTCCACCGCGCTGCTGGACGCCATCGCCCGCAGCGTGATGAAGGTGGACAGCGTGATGAAGGCCACCACGGAGCAGTTCCGGCCGGACAAGGTGCTGTTTGTCATCATCACCGACGGCATGGAAAACGCCAGCCACCGCTTCACCGCCCAGCAGGTGCAGGCCCTGGTGAACGCGCGGCGGGAGATGGGCTGGGAGTTCATCTTCCTGGGCGCCAACATGGACGCCATCGCGGTGGCGCGGGACTATGGCATCAATCCAAGCATGGCACAGACCTATCACAACGACGCCAAAGGCGTGAACATGAACTTTCAGGCGGTGCATGAAGCGACGCGCTCCTTCCGCAAGAGCGGCAAGGTGAACAAGGACTGGAGCGAAAGCATCAGGAAGCGTGAGGAAGAGGGCAAGCGCTGACAGCATGAACGCCCGCCGCATCCTCCCTTTGTTGACCCTAGCCTTTAAAAGGTGGTAGGATGCACACAACAAAGGGAGGGCGGACATGGCAAAGCAATACACCTGCGACACCAACATTGTGCACGAGGAAGCGGTGCAGGCGGTTGAGCGCACCATGCTCAGCGAGCACCTGTTCTCCGACGCCGCCGAGTTTTTCAAAATCATGGGCGACAGGACCCGCTTTCGCATCCTGTTCGCTCTGGACAAGCACGAGCTGTGCGTGTGCGACCTGGCCTACCTGCTGGAGATGAGCGTGTCCGCCGTCAGCCACCAGCTGGCGCGCTTGCGGGAAGGCAAGCTGGTCAAGAGCCGCCGGGACGGCAAAAACGTGTACTACACCATCGCCGATGACCACGTCCACCAGATGCTCAAGGGCTGCGTGGAGCACGCGATGGAAGAAGGGCACGAACACTAATTCAAAGAAGTACCGGGCCGGAAGCAAATCCGGCCCGGTTTTTGTTCTTTTGCAAAAGTTTTACAGCAGTTTCAAGCCTTGCTCGACCGCTTCTTTGGGGAAGCCTTCTTCCTGCTCCTTGTCCAGCAGGCCTTGCAGGAATTCCCGGGCAGGCGCGCCCTGGGGCAGCATGTAGCCGCTTTCGCGCAGCAAATCCTCCGCCATCAAGCGGGTGGACATCTTCAGCGCTTTTGCCAGCTGCTTTTGAGCCGGGCTCGCGCTGGTTTTGATGATGTTGTCCAGGGCCTGTTCCTGCTTTAGCTTGCTGTCCAACAAAACGCGCAGGGCTTTCAATACATTGTCCTTCTTCGCCTGTTGGGGCGGGTAGTTGAACGGCACCTTGGAGATGGCGTGCTCCGGGCAGGCGTCCACGCAGGCGCGGCAGGCGTCCAGGCACTTGCTGGCGTCAATCTGGCCGTTCTCTGTGTCCGTAGCCCCGGTGGGGCAGACATACAGGCACATGCAGTCCTTGGTGCACAGGCGGATGTTACGTACGGCTTTCATGCGCTGGCCTCCTTGCTGATTTTGTTGAACTTGAAGCGCGGCACCTTGCACACCGGGCAGATTTCCGGCGCTTCCTGGCCCACGAAGATGAAGCCGCAGGCGTCGCAGACAAAGATGTCATTGCCTGAAAGGGCCGCATCGCCGTCCTTGTTGAAGCGCTTGATGAGGGTGGCCTGGATGGCGGAGACCTTCTCCCCCCAGGTCAAAGCGCGCTGGGAGCCGCGGTCTTTTTCTTTGCGGGCCACCTCAAAAGCCTGGGCGTAGCCGGTGGCGCTGTCCTGCGCCAGCAGGTCCAGCACATCATCCAGGTCACCCTGCGGTGTTGAACGCGCTTCAAAGAAGTCCGCCACCTGGCTCATGAAGCCCGACAGCTCCTCCCGGTACTGCTTTTTGGAGCCGCACGCCAGATTGGAGGCCATGACGGCTTGCAGTTTGTAGTTGGTGTTGATGGCCTTTGCTTCTTTTTTGGGTTCAGGCGCGGGCGCCGCGGGCTTTTGCTCCTCCCCGCCCTGGCGGGTAAACATGGACTTGTCCGCGCCGCAGATGGGGCAGACCCAGTCCTCCGGCACATCCTCCCATTTGGTGCCGGGCGCGATGCCGCTGCCGGGCTCGCCCGCGGCCTCGTCATAATCAAAGCCGCAGACCATGCAGACATAGATGCTCAAAGCGTATTCCTCCTTTTTCGGACGCGGCGAAACGCCGCGAGATCAAGTTTTTCTGCGTCCATGGTACTATTTTTGACACAAGCTGTAAAGAAACAATTCAAAATGTACACGCGGCGTCTTGACACTTGAACATATGCTCAATTATAATCAGGACGATTGAACAAACATTCAAGTGTCAGGAGGGAATCGCCATGACAGCCGCCATGAAAATCAAGAACCTAGGCTGTGCCAACTGCGCCGCCAAGATGGAGCGCAAGATCAACGCCCTGCCGGGCGTCAAGGCCGCGCGGGTCAATTTCCTCACCCAGAAGCTGACCCTGGAAGCGGAGGAGGCCAGCATGGACAGCCTGTGCCGGCAGGCCGCCGCCATCATCAGCAGCATCGAGCCGGATGCCGTGCTGCTCCAGAAAACCAGGTAAACTGATGAAAACACTGACAAAACGCATTGTGCGCATCCCCCTGGCCCTGGCACTGCTGGTGCTGGGGATTTTACTGTCACACAACAAGGCCCTGTCCATCAGCCTGATGATGCTGTCCTACTTCATCGCGGGCGCTGACGTTTTGTGGTACGCCGTGCAGGGCATTTTGCGCGGGCAGGTCTTTGACGAAAATTTTCTGATGTCCCTGGCCACCGTCGGCGCCATCATCATCGGCGAATACCCGGAGGCGGTGGCCGTGATGGTGTTCTACCAGACCGGTGAAATGTTCCAGGACTACGCGGTGGACAAATCCCGCCGCAGCATCGCCCAGGCCATGGACCTGCGCCCGGACACCGCCAACCTGCTTCATCAGGACGGCAGCACCAGCGTGGTGGACCCGGAGGACCTGGCGGTGGGCGACCTTATCCTGGTGCGCCCGGGGGAGAAAATCCCGCTGGACGGCGTGGTGCAAAGCGGGGAGAGCCAATTGGACACCGCGGCGCTGACCGGGGAGGCCCTGCCAAGGAGCGTGCGGACCGGGGATGAGGCGCTGTCGGGCTGCGTCAACCTGACCGGCGTGCTCACCATCAAAGTGAGCAAGCCCTTTGACCAGTCCACCGTCAGCAGGATTCTGGAGATGGTGGAGAACGCCACCGACAAAAAATCCAAGCAGGAGGCCTTCATCACCCGCTTTTCGGCGGTGTACACCCCGGCTGTGGTCATCCTGGCGCTGCTGCTGGCCTTTGTGCCGCCACTGCTCATCCCGGGCGCGGTCCTTTCTGACTGGGTGTACAGGGCGCTGAATTTCCTGGTGGTGTCCTGCCCTTGCGCGCTGGTCATCTCCATCCCCCTGGCCTTCTTTGGCGGCATCGGCGGCGCTTCGCGCCTGGGCATCCTCACCAAGGGCTCCAACTATTTGGAGATGCTGGCCAAGGCCGACACCTTCGTGTTTGACAAGACCGGCACCCTCACCCAGGGCCGCTTTTCCATCAGCGAGGTGCAAGCGGTCATGCTCTCTAAAGAGGTTTTGATTGATATGGCGGCCCAGGCCGAAATCCATTCCCTCCACCCCATTGCCGCCGCCATCCGGGAGGCCGCGCAAACGCCGTTGGATCCGGTCCGCACCGCTGAAGTCCGGGAGATGCCCGGCGGCGGCGTGCTGGCGGTGGTGGACGGCAAACAGGTGCTGGTGGGCAACGCGCGCTTGATGGAAAGCCACGGCATCGCGGTGCCGCGCCAGGAGCAGCGGGGCACCCTCAGCCTGGTGGCCATAGACGGCCAGTACGCTGGCAGCATCCAGGTGGAGGACAGGGTGAAGCCCTGCGCCAAAGAAGCCTTGCGCCGATTGAAAGCCCAGGGGGTCAAGTCCCTGGTGATGCTGACGGGTGACAGCCCCCAATCCGCTGAGCCCATCGCGAAGGAACTGGGCATTGACGTGCTGCACGCGGGCCTTTTGCCCCAGGACAAGGTGATAAAGCTGGAAGCCTTGCTGGAGCAGCCCAACCGCCGGGGCAGCCTGGTGTTCGCAGGGGACGGCGTGAACGACGCGCCGGTGCTGGCGCGGGCCGATGTGGGCTTTGCCATGGGCGCCCTGGGTTCTGACGCGGCGATTGAGGCGGCCGACATCGTCATCATGAACGATGACCCCTGCAAGATGGCCGCCGCCCTCACCATCGCCCGGCGCACCGTGTCAATCGCCAAGCAAAACGCGGTGTTCGCCATCAGCGTGAAGGTGCTGGTGCTGATTTTATCCACCCTGGGCCTGTCCACTTTGTGGATGGCTGTGTTCGCCGATGTGGGTGTGGCCTTCCTGGCCATCCTCAACGCCATGCGCGGCTTGAAGGTGCCGCAGGACCAGCTGGCCTGCGCGGCGAAGAACCCCTAAAGCTTTCAATTACACAGCAAGCCGCGGCGATTTGACCGCGGCTTGTTTTGATGTCCTCTTTGTTTAGTTTGTGCTGTTCTCCCCGGAACGCTTAATAAAGGCCTGGATGTCCGCCGCCTTGTCCATGAAGGTGAGCGTGAGGTCAAGCCGCTTCTGCTCGCCGGGCTTGAGCGTCACCAGGCTGCCGTCTGTCCTGGCCACCGGGCGGCCCAGGACGCCGGAGGTGGTGGGCTCCAGCCCCAGGGCGTAATCCCCTTCCCGCATGCACTTCCACTCAACCAGCAGGGGCAGCTGCCCCGCCTTGTACTCGATGGCGCAGGCCATGCCCAATCGTTCGTTGTAAATCATCGCGAAGGCGGATTCCGGATGGTTGGCATGGAAAAAACATTCCTCGGGCCGGTCCGCCTCCGGCTCGTCCATCAGGTTCCAGCGGGCGAGGCCGCCCCTGGCCGCCTCATCCCGGGGCGTAATAGAACCGGCGCTGGTATAGACTTTGGCGCCAGCATCCAGCAGGGGGTAGCCAAAGTTGATGTGGTAGACCAGCATCAGCGGGCTGTCCACAAAGCCCTGGGTTTCAACGCTGTCCTTGATGTGCAGGCGGTCCGCCTCCGTTTCCACAGTGATTTCCCGCGTCAAAACCAGGTTTTCACCAAAGACCTGGCTCTGCTTCACCTCCCCGCGCAGGCGGATGACAACATCCTCCTCCTGGCTGTCCACAAAGGCGGCGGCCTGCTGAGATGGGGTGTTGTTGTAGGGCCCGTGCAAGCCATAGCCTTGGCCATCCTCTTCAAAGGCCGCGCCGGCGTAGCTTAGGCCGCAGGTGGTGAGCAGGCCCGCGTGAAACTGCTTGAGGAAGCCGCGCGCGCCCTCCTCCCGGTAAAAAGCCGGGTGGCGCAGGCCGGTCTTTGACAGAAAGGCCATCTGGCGGCCCTGATAACAAAGCCCAGCGATGTCCATGCCCCGGTCCTTTAGTACGCGCAGGGACAGGCCCCGGCCGTTCTTTACCTCATAGCAGCGCAGCCCCCGGGCCGCCCCGTCCGCCAGCATGATTTCCTCCGCGCCCAGAACGCTGCCAAGGTCGCCGACCTTGCGGCGCGTGTCCTGCATTTGGCTTCGTTTCATCGCCTGTCCCCCCATGTTTTTTCTGCATTATACCAAGTGAGGATAAGCAAAAAAGACCAGAAGGCCCGGAATTTTTGCTTGTAAGCACCACAGGCCTGTGATAAAATGTGCGCAATCAGACCGGTACAGGCATCAAAGTATCGGTACATAAAAGGAGGACCTGCCCATATGAGGAAACTGTTTGCACTGCTTCTTGCCTTGCTGATGCTGACAGGCGCTGTCGCCCTGGCGGAAGAAAAAATCACCGTGGCCGGTGTGGTTTTCCAGGATGACCAGTTCATGAACATGCTCTCCAAGGGCTACCGTGACGCCGCGGAAGCGCTGGGCGCTGAAGTATTCACCGAGAACACCAACAATGACCAGGCCCGTGAAGTGGAGCTGATCAACACCTACCTGACCCAGGGCGTGCAGGGCATCGCCATCGCCCCCCTGTCCAAGGATGCCTCCGTCGCGGCGCTGCGCGCGGCCGATGCCCAGGGCATGAAGGTCACCCTGACCAACATCGACCTGGACAGCGCCGAGTTCATCGTGGGCGGCTTCTCCTCCAATGACAAGCTCAACTGCCGCCTGGTAGGCGCCACCGCCGCTGAAATCATCAAGGCCAAGTTCCCGGACAAGAAGGTGAAAATCGCCATCGTCCAGTTCCGCGCCCTGCTGCCCGACCAGTCTTCCGCGCGTGTGGAAGGCTACTTCGAGGCCCTGGACGAAGCCGGATTGGACTATGAAATCGTCGCCGACCAGGACGCCTGGATGCAGGACACCGCCCTGGCCACCGCGGACGGCATCATGATTGCCCAGCCCGAACTGGACGTCATCATCGCCGTCAATGACGGCGGCACCATCGGCTCCGCCCAGGCGGTTGTCAACGCCGGCAAGCAGGACCGCATCCTGGTGTTTGGCCATGACGGCTCTGAGCAGATCGCTTCCATGATTCTGGACCCCAACAACCCCCTGCAGGCCGTTGTCGCCCAGGATCCCTACGGCCAGGGCTTCCAGGCCATGACCCTGTTGATCAACGCCATCAAGGGCGAAGACTATTCCGCCACCAAGGGCAAGACCACCTACCTGGACGGCATTGTGATGAGCAAGACCGACCTGGAAGGCGTCCAGAAGTGGATTGACGACAACAAATAATCAAACCGGCAACTTTGCAAACGGGGAGGGGTTCGCCCCTCCCCGTATCCTATCCACAAAGGAGGAGGGCCGCGTGAGCATCTTATCTGCCCAGGACCTGACCAAGGATTATCCGGGCACCCGGGCGCTGAACAAGGTGAGCGTCACCTTTGATTCAGGGCGGGTCCACGCCCTGCTTGGCAAGAACGGCTCGGGCAAGTCCACCCTGGTCAAGTGCTTTGCCGGGGCCATCCAGCCCACCTCCGGGAAGATGTTCATGGATGGGGAGGAGCTGTCCTTTTCCTCCCCCGCGGACGCCAACCAAAAGGGCATCGCCATCGTCTACCAGGAGATGAGCCTGGTGCCCTCTTTAAGCGTGACGGAGAACATCTTTTTGGGCCGCCTGCCCAAAAACAGAATGGGCGCGGTCAACTGGCGCAAGGCGCACGCCATGGCCAGGGACCTGCTGGACCAGCTGAACGTGAAGATTGACCTGGGGCAGATCATCTCGCGCCTGAGCATGTGGCAGTGCCAGGTGGTGGAGATTATCAAGGCCATGAGCCATTCCCCGCGGGTGCTGATCCTGGACGAGCCCACCTCCGCCCTGGCGGCGCACGAGGTGAACATGGTGTTCCAGGTGCTGCGCGCGCTGAAAAAGCAGGATGTCATCATCATCTACATCTCCCACAAGCTGCATGAGATCCCGGAGATCGCCGACACCGTCACCGTGCTGCGCGACAGCGAGCTGATTGGCCAGAAGGACATGAAGGACAGCAGCAATGCCGACATCCTGCACATGATGTTTGGCGAGATGGAGCACAAGGCACGGCCCCAGGGCATGAAGCCCGGGGACGAGGTGGTGATGAGCGTAAAAAACCTGTCGCGCAAAGGCAAGTTTGAGGACGTCAGCTTCAACCTGCACAAGTCCGAAGTGCTGGGCATCGCCGGGATGCTGGGCTCCGGGCGCACGGAGCTGCTCAAGTCCATCTTTGGCGCGGACCCCTATGACGCGGGCGAGGTCGTGGTCAAGGGCCAGACGGCCAAAAAGCGGGCGACGCCCATCTCCATGAAGAAGATGGGGCTGGGCCTGACGCCGGAGGACCGGAAGAAGGAAGGCCTGATCCTGATTCATTCCATCCGGGACAACCTGTGCTATGCCAGCATCGACCGCACGCGGCAGGGCTGGCTGGAGAACAGGAAGAAGCGGATAGAGCTGGCTGATGAACAGGTGGACAGCCTGCACATCAAGGTGTCCAACCTCAAGGCCTCGGCCAACTCCCTGTCCGGTGGCAACCAGCAAAAGGTGGTGGTGGGCAACTGGCTCAACACGCAGCCGGGCATCATGCTGTATGACGAGCCCTCCCGCGGCATTGACGTAGCCGCCAAGCAGCAGATTTTTGACATCATGTGGCAGCAGGCACGCCTGGGCGGCTCCACCTTGTTTGTGTCCAGCGAGCTGGAGGAGCTGCTGGACACCTGCCACCGCATCCTGGTGATGCACGACGGCCGCATCATCGCGGAAGTGGACCCGGAAACCATCAACATCAAAGACTTGTACGCCATGTGCATGGGAGGGAAGGCATGAGTATGCTGCGACAGCTGAACGCCCGGAAAATCAGGGACTTCCTGTTTGACCATGTGGTTGAGGTGATTTTGATCGTGCTCATCCTGGTGATGGGCAGCGTCTCCTCCACCTTCAACACCACGGCCAACTGGCTGAACATCTTCCGCAACATGTCCATGAAGGGCCTGATTGCCTTTGGGATGACCATGGTGATCATCACCGGGCAGATTGACCTGTCCATTGGCTCCACCGTGGCTATTTCCGGCGTCATCGTGGCCCGGGCCTGCCGGGATTTGCCGGGGATGATGGGCATCTCCGTCACCCTGGCCTGCGTCATCGGCATCGCGGTGTCCCTGCTGCTGGCCATCCTCATGGGCGCCCTGCACGGCTTTGCCCAGCACAAGTTTGGCATGCCGGCCTTCATCATCACCCTGGCCTCGCAAAACCTGCTGTATGGCCTGGCAGGCATGCTGTCAGGCGGCTTTCCCATCGCCAACACCTTTCCCCAGTGGTTCACGGTGCTGGGCACGGGCCGCATCGGCGGCTACAGCGGCTTCCCAGTGCCGGCCCTGCTGCTCTTCCTGTTTTTTATCATCATGTTTTTTATCCTGCGGTATACTACGACAGGCCGCTCCATGTACGCGGTGGGCGGCAACCAGGAGTCCGCGCGCTTGAGCGGCATCCCGGTATTGAAAACCAAGATCTTCGCCTTCGCCTCCGTCCAGGTGATGTGCGTCATCGCCGGCTTCATCAACTCCGCCCAGGTGCTGTCAGGCTCCTATTCCTTTGGGCGCGGCTGGGAGGTTGACGTGATTTCCGCCGTGGTCATCGGCGGCACCAGCATGGCCGGCGGCATCGGCAAGATGTGGGGCACGATGGTGGGCATCATCTTCCTGGGGGTCATCATCAACTCCATGACCATTTTAAACGTCTCCACCTACGCGCAGTACGTGGTGCGCGCGGTGTTCATGACCATCGCGGTGCTGGTGGCCACCTACCAGGCCAAGAAAAAAGCGTAAATGAGAACGGCAGTGATGTACGGCGCCGGCAACATCGGGCGCGGCTTCATCGGCGCGCAGATGAGCAAGGCGGGCTATGAAGTGGTCTTCATTGACGTGGACGAAACACTGGTCAATCAGTTGAACCAAAAAAAGGGCTATCCCCTACGGGAAATCACCGACGAGGGACACAGGGACACCCTCATCTCCCCCATCCGCGCCATCCATGGCCGGGACAGGGAGGCGGTGGCGGCGGTCGTGGCGGGCTGTGACCTGATGGCCACCGCAGTGGGCGCGCGCGTCCTGCCCTTCATCGCCCCGCTGATCGCGCAAGGCTTGAAGCAGCGATTTCAAAACAACAAGGCCCCGCTGAACATCATCATCTGCGAGAACCTGATGGACGCCCACCTGGTGATGGAAGGCCTGCTGAAACAGGAAATGAACGCGCGGGAACAGGCGCGGTTCCACGAGGACATCGGCCTGGTGGAGGCCTCCATCGGGCGGATGGTGCCCATCCAGACAGAGGAAATGAAGGCGGGGGACCCGCTGCGCGTGTGCGTGGAACCTTATGGCTTCCTCCCGGTGGACCAGGCGGCCTTCAAAGGGGAGATTCCCAGCATGGAAGGCCTGGTGCCCTACGCGCCCTTTGATTATTACATCAAGCGCAAGCTCTTCCTGCACAACATGGGCCATGCCTGCACGGCCTACCTGGGGCAGTATTTTGCGCATGACCTCATCGCCGGGGCGATTAGGGAGCCGGTGATAGAATTGGCGGTGAAGGCTGCCATGACAGAAAGCGCCGCGGCCTTGAGCCTTCATTACCATGTGCCCATCAAGGGGCTGCTGGAGCACAGGGATGACCTGTTGTTCCGCTTCCGCAACAAGGCGCTGGGCGACAGCTGCGCCCGCGTGGGGGCTGACATCCCGCGCAAGCTGGCGCGCAAGGACCGCCTGACAGGCGCCATGCTGCTGTGTGAGCAGCAAGAGATTCAGCCGGTGTTCATCGCCCTGGGCGCCGCGGCGGGCTTGTATTGGCACATGAAACAAACCGGGGGGCAGACGGATGCCAGGGCTGTGTTCACGCAGCTTTCGGGCTTGGAAAACAACGACAAGCTGGTGAGCCTGGTGCTGTCCTTTTATCAAATGTTTGAACAAGACATGCCGCTTGCCGCCATCTACGAAGCAGCGGTCCAAGAAAAACACCGGCTGACCGGGCCGGTGGTGTGATTGCATTCATGCGGTGAAGCCGGGCAAAAAGCCCGGCACTTTTTGTTTTGGGTGCTTATTGCCCGCCCATGTCACGGTAAAAGGCCAGGCAGTCCTTGGCCGGGCGGACGGCGGAGTAGCTGTCCGCGGCGCTTAAGGACAGCGCTGCGCCGGCCGTGCCCAGGCGCAGGGAATCCACAAGGGACCAGCCCTCATGCGCGCCATACAAAACGCCCGAGCAAAAAGCGTCCCCGGCGCCGGTAGTGCCCTTGATATAGCCCGATGGCAGCTTCAGGCTGGGCAGGCTGACAAACTGGTTGGTCTCATCCAGGCCGTAAGCGCCCTCCGGGCAGTGGATAACCGCCCAGGCGCTGACGCCAAAGGCCTTCAATTCCTTGAGGGCCTGCTCCATATTTTCCTCATGCAAGGTTCCGTCCGCGCCGCGCAGCGTTTGGCCGGTGATCTGCTGGGCTTCCAGCTCGTTGATGATGCAGTAGTCCGTGTACCGCAAAGCCGGCGGCACCAGGCGGCGGAAGCGGTTGCCCGATTCGCTCACCACGTCCACCGAGGTCTTGATGCCAAGATTCTTGGCGCGGCTTAGCAAGCGCGCCATGCCGGTGCCGTAGTCCGCGTCCTCCCGGTCCAGCCCCGCCATCAGCAGGATGTAGCCCGCGTGCAGGATGCGGGCGGGCAGGTGTGTCAGGTCGATGTCCTCCGCCGTGAAATCATCCCCGGAACCGCAGGAGGTGAAAAAGGTGCGCTGATTGGTCTCCGAGTCGTTGATGACCACGGTGTAGGCCGTCTGGCTGCCCTTGATAATCCGGGATGTGTCGATGTTTTGATGCCGCGCGAACTGGGAGCGGATGAAGGCGCCCTCGCTGTCGTCCCCCAAAACGCCCGCGACCATAATGGGCAGCTTGGCATCCAGCATCGACAGCACCAGCGCCGTGTTGCAGGCCAGGCCGCCTACGAACTTCTCCCGCTCGCCCAGGATGTTGGTCAGTTCACCGCTCCCTGGGTAGCGCCGGACGTGGTGGATGATGTCATTGATCAGGTTGCCCAGGGTGCAGATGCCAGTTCGCTGCATTGATGTCCTCCAGACGGATTAGTTGGTGAAATCCCTTGCCGCGCGGTGCATGGCAAACAGCGCCTTGGGGGGCAGGTATTCGGGCACCGAGTTGCCCGTGCCCACCGCCCAGCCGCCGCGGTCTGCCGTGCGCTCCAGCATGCGCAGAGTGCGCTGATAAATTTCATCCTCCGTGCGGGTGCAGAGGAAGTCCATGTCCAGCCCGCCCAGCAGGCCGATTTTGCCCTGCCAGCGCTCGTAGGCCTGCTCAATGGGCAGGATGTTGTCCTCAAAGGAATGCTTGGCGTCATACCCCAAACCGATGATGCCCTCCATCAGGCTTTCCAGGTTGCCGCAGGAGTGCAGAAACACCGGGCGGCCCGCTTTGTGAACGGTGTCCACAATCTTTTGGTGCCAGGGGAAGACGTACTGCCGCATCATGGCGGGGCTTAAAAAGGGCTGGGACTTGAAGCCCCAGTCGTCATTGGAGGAAATCAGGCCCACACTCTCATGCTGGAGGGCCAGTTCGTAGTAGCGCACCAGGCGGCTGCCCACCGCGTCAAAGACCCGCTGGGCCAAGTCCGGGTCGTCATAGAGCATCACGCACAGGTTGTCATAGCCCAATAGCCCGGTGACGTTTTCCAGCACACCGCCGGGCCCCATCACCATCAGCTTCATCCCATCGGGCAAAAAGGGCTTGATGTCGTGCAGGATGTGCGTGCTGTGGTCCTCCGGATTGGGCCAGGGGTAGGCCTCAAAAGTGGCTTCATCCACGATGCCCGCGTTGTCATTGAGGGAGCGGGTCTGCTTGGCGTGGATGTTCATGGGGAAGCCAAAGCGCGAGGCGTGCAGGGTGGTGTAGTCATAGCCCATCTTGTGAAAGGCCTTCACGGTGAATTTGGCGACGCCAAGGGCCGTATCATCGCCTAATTGTTCGCCGTTCACCAGCTCATACAGGGGCAGGTTCATGAACAGCTCAAAGAACACCGGGCGCGCGGGCACCTGCTTGCCCACCACCTTGAGCAGCTGGTTGAAATCAGGCTGATGGGGTTTCATACCGTCCCTCCAATGTTGTATACAAACTTTTGTTGCCATCCTACCTGCGGCAGGGGGGGCTGTCAAGGCGCAATCAGCCCAGCAGGCGCCTGAAAATGAGCACTTCCCGGGTGTTTTCGCTGAACATGGGGTGGCCTTCCGGAATTTCCACCCTGCGCTCAAACTCAGCGCCGGCCTTTTCGGCTGTGCGGATAGAAGCGGCATTCTTTGGATCAGGGGTGATGGTGGCAGAGGCCATGCCATGGGCTTTGGCCAATTGGAACAACAAGTGGCAAGCACGGACGGCCAGGCCGCTGCCGCGGTGTTCGGGAAAGACTTGATAACCAATGTTACCGGCATATTTGAGCGCTTCTCCATTGCCCAGCCTCAAAGCGCAGGTGCCGGCGGCTTGACCGCTTTCCGCCAGCACCATGTCAAATCGGTACTCCGGCTCGTGGTTCTTTGCAAGATCGCGCTCCATCCGGTAACGGCAGCGCAGGCGGATCACGCCGTCTGTCAGCTCATCGGTGGGCAGAAAGGCGGTGGTGCCGCGCTTGAGCGCCATCATGGACAGATGCTCTTCCTTGGATTCCCTGGTGGTGATGATTTCGGGCGTCAGCGGCAAGTTGTTTAATCGGTTTCTGAAGAACACCGGGAAGGCGTACACATGGGGCAGCTGGGTCAGGGGCACCCAGACCGCGTGCTCGCTGTCGCCGTACATGCTGACGTCATGGCTTTGAAGGTTGAGGCTGCCCCGCTCCTTCATCAGGAAGTAAAAGGCCACCTCATGGAAGGGCCGGTCCGAGGCGTCCTGGAAAAAGTTCTCATGGATGAAGCAAAGGCGGTCGATTTCATAATCCAGCCCGGTTTCCTCCCTGCACTCGCGCAGGATGGCTTCTTCCACGCTCTCCTGCAGGTGCACCGCACCGCCAATGGAGTAGTAGTAGGGGTCCTTCACGTTCTGCGCCAGCAGCACGCAGCCCTGCTCCTTGATGATGGCGGCCGCGCGCAGGCGGAACCAGCCGTGCTCCGTATCAAAACCACAGTCTATGGCAGCCATGTTCGCGCTCCTTTGTAACTGTATCCGAAGCAATTTTACACGGAATGGGGCAAGGCCGCAAGAAAAAGCAACCAACACGAGCTGCGCGTTAGTTGCTTAAGGTAGTCAATGGGAGTTTCAGAGGGCAAAGCCCTCTGAGAGTAATCGTATCGCCCGGCTTTGCCGGGCGGGCGGGGAGAATTGCAAAGCAATTCATTCCGCGCATTTTGCCGTCCGCAAGCAAAGCGAGCAGGCAAAATGCCCGCCTCTTCCAAACGGTCAAGTGACCGCAGTCACTTGACCGAAAGTTTACCGCTGCCCCTTGTCATAGGGCACGCCGGAAGCGCGGGGGGCCTGGGATTTTCTGCTGGTGAAGGCCAGGGCGATCAGGGTGGCGATGAAGGGCACCATCTTGTAGATGTCGCTGGGGATGCCCAGGTCCTGCAGCACCGGGATGCCCGAGTAGGCGGAGGCGATGGTCTTCATCAAGCCAAAGAAGAAGGCCGCCAGCAGGATGCGCAGGGGCTTCCACTGGCCAAAGATCAACACCGCCAGCGCCAGAAAGCCATAGCCGGACACGGTGGCGTTGAAGTTGGTGGAGGTGGGGATGACGTACACCAGGCCGCCAAGGCCCGCCAGGGCGCCGGAGATCATGACGCCGGCATAACGCATCTTGTACACATTGATGCCCACGCTGTCCGCCGCCTGGGGGTGCTCGCCGCAGGAGCGCAGGCGCAGCCCAAAGCGGGTGCGGTAGAGCACAAAGGCCGACACCGCGAAAATCAGCAAGCCGATGTAGGTGGTGATGTAGGCGTTTTGGAAGAGCAGCGGGCCCAGCACAGGGATGTCCCCCAAAACGGGCACGCTGGGAATGCGGAAGGTGTTGGTGAACTCAACCTGCTGCACGCCGTTGGGCTGGAGCATGCGCGCCAGGTAAATGGCGGCGGCGGGGGCAATCATGTTCAGCGCCGTGCCCGAAATGGTCTGGTCGGAGCGCAGGTTGATGGCGGCATAGGCGTGAAGCAGGGAGAACAGCATGCCCGAGACCACAGCCACCAGGATGGCCAGCAGCAGCAGGGCCTGCCCGCTCATCACGCTTTGCAGGTTGCTGATGAAGAGGATGGACACAAAGGCGCCCGTGACCATGATGCCTTCCAGGGCGATGTTGACCACGCCCGAGCGCTCGGAGAACATGCCCCCCAGCGCCACAATCAGCAGGGGGATGGAAAAAAACATCATCTGCTGGACCAGGAAATAAATCGCGTCCATCAGCTTTCCTCCTCGGGTTTCATTTGGGCCTCCGCCTTCAGCCTGCGCTTTTTGTTAGCGCGCAGGATCATGTCCCGCACCAGCAGGGAGAAAGCGCTGAAGTAGATGATGAGGCCGATGATGACCTCGATGATCTCCTTCATGTAGCGCAGCGACTGCAGGTAGGCGCCGCCAACGGTGATGTGGGCGATGAAGAGCCCCGTAAAGATGATGCCCAGGGGGCTGGACATGCCCAACAGCGCCACCGCGATGCCGTTGAAGCCCTGGGCCGCCAGCACCTCTTCCACGTGGATGTGCATGCCGCTGGCGGGCGCCAAGTACATCAGGGCGCCAGCCACGCCCGCAAGGCCCCCGGCGATGGCCATGGAGGTGATGATGGCGCGGTTTTCGCTGATGCCGGCGTAGCGGCTGGCATGGCGGTTGTAGCCCACGGCCTTGAGCTCAAAGCCAAAGGTGGTTTTGTTAAGCAGGACATACATGAGCAAAGCGATGCCGATGGCGATCAGGATGCCGGCATTGACGGAGGAGGCGTCGTGGTACTTGCCTTTCAGGATGAAGAAGATCTGGTCCAGCCCCGCCTTGGGGATGACGGCGGTGGCCGCCACGTTGACGCTCTGGTTCTTCAATGAGTCAAACAGGTAGGAAATTTTGATCAGGTAATTGATGAGGTACAGCGCGATGTAGTTGAGCATGATGGAGGTGATAACCTCGTGCACGTTCAGCAGCGCTTTGAACAAGCCCACAATCATGCCCCAGGCCATGCCAGCCAGCGCGCCCATCATGAGAGCCACGATCCAGTGCAGGGCGCCCGGCAAAAAGGTCCAGGTGACGCCCACGTAGACGGACACAAAGCCGCCCATCATCAATTGCCCCGTGGCGCCGATGTTGAACATGCCGGTCTTGAAAGCGAAGCCGACGGACAGGCCGGTCATGATGATGGGGGTGGCATAGTACAGCACCTGCCCCATCCCCTTCATGCCGTTGTTCCAGCCGCCCAGCAAAATGGTCCACAGGCCGCGCACGGCGTTGGCGGGGTTGGAGATGAGCAGGATGACAAAGCCCGCCAGCAGGCCCGCCACAATGGCCAGGAGCGAGGCGGACATGCCCGAAAACGCTTTTTTGACCTTATCCACGGTGCCTGTCCTCCTTCTTGCTGCCGGCCATGTACAATCCCAGTTCCTGGGGCGTGGCCGTCTTGGCGTCCATCTCGGCCACCATCCTGCCTTCGTAGATGACCAGGATGCGGTCCGCAAGCTGGAAAACTTCGTCCAATTCCAGCGAAATCAGCAGCACCGCCTTGCCCTCATCGCGCACGCGCACCAGCTGCTCATGGATGTAGAGCATGGCGCCCACGTCCAAGCCGCGGGTGGGCTGGACGGCGATGAGCACCTCGGGGGCGATGTCAATCTCCCGCGCCACGATGGCCTTTTGCTGGTTGCCGCCGGACATGCTGCGCACGGGGGTATCCTCCCCCTGGCCTGAGCGGATGTCATATTGCGCAATAAGCTTTCTGGCGTACTCGCGCACCGCGTCAAAGCGGATGAAGCCGTGGCGCTGCATTTGCCCGGTGTAATAGCGCTTCAGCGACAGGTTTTGCTGCAGGTCATAATCCAGCACCAGGCCGTGCTTGTGCCGGTCCTCCGGGATGTGAGACAGGCCCAGGTCGTTGCGCCTGCGGATGTGCAGTTTTTCAATGGGCTGGCCGTTTAACAGGATGTCCCCCTGGGAGGGGATGAGCCCGGTCAGGGCATAGACCAGTTCGCTTTGGCCGTTGCCGTCAATGCCCGCGACGCAGACGATTTCCCCCTTGCGCACGGTGAAAGAAACCCTGTCCACCGCCTTCTTGCCGCCGCGGCCGTCCACCGTCAGCTTGCGCACTTCAAGCGCCGGCGCGCCGGGCGTGGCGGGCTGTTTGTTGATGTTGAAGTCCACCTTACGGCCCACCATCATCTCGGCCAATTGGGCGGGGCTGGAGTCCTGCACATCCACCGTGCCCACATAGCGCCCCTTGCGCAGCACGGTGCAGCGGTCTGCCACGGCCATGATCTCCGCCAGCTTGTGGGTGATGAACAGAAGGCTCTTGCCCTCCTGCGCCAGACCGCGCATGATGCGCATCAGTTCCTCAATCTCCTGCGGGGTGAGGACGGCGGTGGGCTCGTCAAAGATGAGGATCTCGTTGTCGCGGTAGAGCATCTTGAGGATCTCAACGCGCTGCTGCATGCCCACGGTGATGTCCTCAATCAGGGCGTCCGGGTCAATCAGCAGGCCGTAGCGCTTGGACAGGCTCATCACCTTTTCGCGTGCCTGATCCATCTTCAGCACGCCGTGGCTGGTGGTTTCCACGCCCAGCACGATGTTTTCAAGCACCGTAAAATTGTGCACCAGCTTGAAGTGCTGGTGCACCATGCCGATGCCCAGGGCGTTGGCGTCATTGGGGTTGTTCACCTGCACCTGCTTGCCATCCTTGCGGATTTGCCCCTTCTCGGCCTGGTAGAGGCCAAAGAGGATGCTCATCAGGGTGCTTTTGCCGGCGCCATTCTCCCCCAGCAGCGCGTGAATTTCCCCGCGGCGCAGCTGCAGAGTGATGTTGTCATTGGCCCGAATGCCCGGAAAATCCTTGGTGATGCCCAGCATTTCGATAATGTATTCGCTCATGGCCATCCTTTTTGTGAATACCAAACGCTGTCATGAACGCTTTGATGAGGCGGTCTTTTTGCGTTCCTGCTGCTGTTTGGCATCAATGGCAATCTACTTGGATTGGGAGTCTTCCATGTGAAAAAACCCGGCTGCCCTCTCAGGCAGCCGGGCAGGTTTGCTTACTTGATTTCGGTGACGGTCATGGTTTCAACGGGGATTTCAACCACTGCGGTGACATCGCTGTCCTTGAGCAGGGTGATTTCGCCGGCGACCAGCTTGGCGAAGATGGCGTCATAATCCACCTGGGAGAAGGTGTTGAACTTGCTGTTGGCCATGGGCAGACCCACGCCGTCCGTGGACGCGTCTTTCACCAGGCCTTGGCCGCCGGGGAATTCGCCGGCGTAGTAGGCAGCCAGGGTTTGCTCAACCGCGGCAGCCAGGCCCTTGGTGGCGGAGGTGATGACGGTCTCGCTCTCAGCGCTCTGGTCGACGTCAACGCCGATGACCTTGCCGCCGGCCGCTTCAGCGGCTGCCATGACGGAGTTGCCAACGGCGCCGCCGCAGGCGAAGATGACTTCGATGCCGTCGGCATACCAGGCAGCGGCACGCGCCTGGGCTTCGGGGGTGGCGTCAAAGCCGCCGGTGTAGTGGTAGTTCAGCTCCAGGCCGGTGATGCCCAGTTCCTTGGCGGCCAGCTCGGCGCCCTGGACAAAGCCATAGCCAAAGCGGACGACGGCGGGAACGGCCATGCCGCCCATGAAGCCCAGTTTGGTGTAGCCATCCTTGACCGCGGCGTAGCCGGCCAGGAAGCCCGTCTGCTCCTCGGCAAAGACGATGCCAACGGCGTTTTCATTGGTGCGGAACTCGGAATAATCAGCGTTGTGGGGGTTGCCGTCAATCAGCACGAAGCTGACTTCGGGGTACATGTCCTGGGCGATGAAGATGGGCTCTTCAAACAGGAAGCCAGGGGTAACGACCACTTTGGCGCCGGCGTTGACGGCCTGCTCAATGAAGTCCAGGTAGATTTCAGTGGTCTTGTCCGAGGGCTGGAAGTAGCTGTAGGTCTTGCCATTGGCTTCGGCAAAGGCCTTCACGCCTTCCCAGGTGCCCTGGTTGAAGCTTTTGTCGTCGATGGTGCCGATGTCTGTGATCATGGCGATTTCAAAGGTTTCGCTCGCCAGGGAGACAAAGGGCACAGCCAGCGCCAGAATCAGAACAAGGGCCAGAAGTTTCCTCATGTTGGTGGTTCCTCCTAAAATATTCGGTGTAGAAACATGGTTTCTATGTGTAAGCAGTATAGCACCAAGCGGCAACGATTTCAAGAAATTTCAGGCCAAGCGGCGCCGCCGAGGGACATTCTAGGCCGATTCCACAAAAGCGCGTCCGCTAAAACGCGCGTTTTTGGCCTGTGGTTTTTGTGCGAGCCTCCGCCAGAAGGGAAATCCTTCGAGAAAATGTTGGTTTTTACAAGGTTTCTTTGCAAAAATTCCTGTCTCGTTTGGTAAAACAGGGTGAATATGGTTTGTGGACGCGGTGTCCATACACTACGATCAGAAAACGATGGAGGGATTCCCATGAAGAAGTACATTTCCGAGTTTATCGGCACCCTGGTGCTGGTGCTGTTTGCCTGCGGCACCGCCGCGGTCACCGGCGCCAAGATGGCGGGCGAGGCCGCCACCGCCGCCTACATCCTGACGGCCCTGTCCTTTGGCCTGGTCATTATCGCGATGGCCTATTCCATCGGCCACATCTCCGGTTGCCACATCAACCCGGCCGTGTCCTTTGGGATGCTGCTGTCCGGGCGCATCAGCTTTACGGACTTCATCGGCTACGTGGTCAGCCAGTTCCTGGGCGCCATCGCGGGCGCCGGCATCCTGCTGTACCTGATTGGCGCGGACCTGGGCCTGGGCCAGAACGGCCTGTTTGAAGGTGACGCCTTCAAGTCCGTCATCATCGAAGTCATCCTGACCTTCGTCTTTGTGCTGACCATCCTGGGCGTGACCTCCCGCGAGTCCTCCGCCAAGAAGGCCGGGCTGGTGATTGGCTTCACCTTGACCCTGGTGCACATCCTGGGCATCTACTTCACCGGCACCTCCGTCAACCCCGCGCGCAGCTTCGGCCCGGCGCTGATCCTGTCCCTGGTGGGCCAGCCGGACGCCCTGAACGTGGTGTGGGTCTTCATCGTGGCGCCCCTGATGGGCGGCGCGCTGGCCGCTGCGGTCTGGCAGGTCATTGACAACAAGGAAGTCGCCCTGAAAGCCTAAGCGC
>JAAYLK010000011.1 GCA_012521895.1 Clostridiales bacterium | reverse complement strand
GTTTTTGCGCTTCTCATTCTCTGTATCGTTTTCAAGGTCCCCGCACCTCCACCGCGCCCTCACGAGCCCCGTTTGGGGTGCCCGAGTAATATACCACGACCGCCGGGTTTAAGTCAAGCGTAAAATTTTGAAGAAAGTGAAACTTTCTCAAAGAAAATCCGGGATGGCGTTTCTGTCGCCATTCCGGACATAATGCATGGGATTCAGGGCGGTTTTCCTGTTTTCCTCACATGTGGGCTGCTTCTATAGTAGAAGCAAGGCCGGGTTCACCAAAGCTCCGGCAGCCAGTCATCAGGCTGCAAGCGGCGGTAGCCCTGGGCGTCGCGCGCCATGAAGCCGAAGTCCACCAACTCCCGACGGATGGTGCAGTAGTCCTCATACACCGGGGCGATGGCCTCGTTGACTGCCTTTTCCGGGTAGTCGCTGCCCACGGCAAACAGCCGGGCGAAATCATTCAGGATGTACAGGCGCTTCCTCATCCTGGCCGGCAGGGCCACCAGCTGCCCATCCGCGTAAAAGGCGCGGGCCACCTTGTCGCGTTCCGCCTTCTGGTACACGGCTTGCTCACTCATTGCTTTGGACCTGCCAGAGGCGCTGCTTCCATTCCTGGCCGGTGGGCGTGATGGCCAGGCCGCCCTGGGCGGTCTCCCGCAGGCCGATGGGCAGGGACAGGCCGATGGAATACATTGCCTGGATGACTTCATCCGGCGGCACCTTGCTCCTGATGCCCGCCAGCGCCATCTCCGCCGCGGCCAGGGCGTTGGCCGCCCCGCCGGCGTTGCGCTTGATGCAGGGCACTTCCACCAGGCCCGCCAGCGGGTCGCAGGCCAGGCCCAACAGGTTTTTCAGCGCGATGGCCATCGCCTGGGCGGACTGCTCCGGGCTGCCCCCGGCCAAGAACACCGCGGCGGCCGCCGCCATCGCGGAAGCGGAGCCCACCTCGGCCTGGCAGCCGCCGGCGGCGCCCGAAATCACCGCGTTGTTGGCGATGACAAAGCCGATGGCGCCCGCGCAAAACAGGGCGTCCACCAGTTCCTCATCGGTCTTGTTCAGCTTCTCCCGCACCGAGAGCAGCACCCCGGGCAGTACCCCGCAGGAGCCCGCGGTGGGCGTGGCGCAAATCAGGCCCATGCTGGCATTGACCTCGTTGGTGGCAAGGGCATAGGCCAGGGCCTTCAAAAAGGTGGTGTCCGTCAGGCTGGCGCCGGTGTTGATGTAGTCGTTGAGGCGCTTGGCGTCCCCACCGGTCATGCCTGAGTGGCTGGTGACGCCCGAAAGGCCGCGCCGGGCGGCGTTTTTCATCACTTCCAGGGAGGCCAGCATCTCCTCGCGCAGCGCTTCCTCGGTCTTCCCGGTCTGCTCGGCTTCAGAGCGCAGCATGAGCTGGCTGATGCTCAGGTTCTGTTCCTTGCACTGGGCAAGCATGTCGGCGATGTCTTTAAACATGGGCTGCTCCTATATATCCAGCTTGATGGTTTTGAAGATGTGGGGCTGGTCCTGAATCAGCCGCAGGATGTCCGGCGGCACCGGCTGGTCGGTCTCAATCACCATCAGGGCGTCCCGGCCACGCTGCGCGCGGGAGACCTCCATGTGGCTGATGTTGATCTTGGCCAGCGCCAGCAACTGGGTCACCGAGGCGATGGTGCCGTAAGCGTCCTGGTGGAAGATGAGCAGGGCGGGGGACTCGCCGGACAGGTGCAAATCAAAGCCGTCCACCCGCGTCATCTGCACCAGGCCTCCGCCGATGGAGATGCCGGTCACGCTGATGCGCGCGTTCTCGGACTGCAGCACGATTTCCACCGTGTTGGGGTGGGTGGGCACGGCAGCTTCCTCATAAAAGGTGTACTTGAGCCCGTTGTCCTTGGCCAGTTCAAAGGCGTCCGGGATGCGCGGGTCATCGGTTTTCAGGCCCAGCACCCCCGCCAGCACCGCGACGTCGGTGGCATGGCCCCGGTAGGTGCGCGCGAAGGAACCGAAGAAGTAGATGTCCGCCACCTCCGGCGCCCGGCCAAACAGCTTGCGCGCCAATTGGCCAATGCGCACCGCCCCCGCGGTGTGCGAGCTGGACGGGCCGATCATGGTGGGGCCGATGATGTCAAAAACGCTGCGGTATTTCATGTGCGCTCCTTGGGGCGTAGTCTGAAGACAGTGTAGCATAAATCCAGATGAAATGGTGATGGCAGCGGTGTATACACGCGCATTTCTGCATTTGAATACCAGTGCAAAAAAGGCCTGCCGGCTAAGCGGCAAGCCAATCTTGTCAACACGCGGGGCCTATGCCTCGTTCAACGCTTCCTCAATGTCCATCAGGGTGTCCTCATCCAGGTACACGCCGGAGGCCTTGGCGTTTTCCTCAATCTGGGACGGCCGGGAGGCGCCCACCAGGGCGGAGGAGATGTTGTCCAGCCGCAAAATCCAGGCCAGCGCCAAGCGGGACAGCGGCATGCCCAGCCTGTCGGCGATCTCCTTCAGCTTGGCCACCTTGGCTTCCATCCCGGGGTTCAAATAGCCTTTAATGAAAGAATTCATCTTGTCGTTGGCGGCGCGGCTGTCCTTTGGCACTTCCTTCTGGCCCAGGTATTTGCCCGTCAGTACGCCCTGCGCCAGCGGGGAGAAGACCACCTGGCCGATGCCATTGCGCTCGCTTGCCGGGATGACTTCTTCTTCGATGGAGCGGTTGAGCATGTTGTAGCGCGGCTGGTTGACCACGAAATGGCGCAGCAGTTTCGCATCGGCGATGCGGGCGGCCTGCTCAATCTGCACCGCGGTCCACTCGCTGATGCCGCCATAGAGCACCTTGCCCTGGGCGATGAGGTCATCAAAGGCGCGCAGGGTTTCCTCCAGGGGGGTGTTGGGGTCAAAGCGGTGGCAGTAGAGGATGTCCACATAGTCCAGCTTCAAGCGCTTGAGGCTGGCGCGCACGGACTCCATGATGTGCTTGCGCGAGAGGCCCGAGTCATTGGGCCGGTCGGACATCGGAAAGTACACCTTGGTGGCCAGCACATAGCTTTCGCGCGCGTAATTGCGCAGGGCTTCGCCCACCACGATTTCGGCGGCGCCGCGGTTGTAGACATTGGCCGTGTCAAAAAAGTTGATGCCCAGGTCGTAGGCTGTGGCGATGGTGTCAATGGCCACCTTGTCATCCACCGCGTTGCCGTAGGTCAGCCAGCTGCCCAGGGAAATTTCGCTCACCAGCAAGCCGGTGGAGCCAAGTCGTCTGTACTTCATGATTTACTCCTTGATTGTGTTACCAGGTAATGTGGTCCGGGTCGGTGGACTTTCCCATGACGCCGTCCAGGGCGTTGATCTGGTCCATATCGCCCTGGGTCAGTTCAAAGTCGTAGACCTGCAGGTTTTCGCGGATGCGCTCGGGGGTGATGGACTTGGGCAGGGGGTTGAAGCCCATCTGCAGGCTCCAGCGCAGGGCCACCTGGGCGGGGGTGCGCTTGTTGCGCTTGGCGATGTCCAGAATCTCCGGCACATCAAACAGCTTGCCGGTCCCCAACGGGCTGTAGGCCTGCAGCAGCATGCCCTGCTTGCGGCTGTAATCCACGGTTTCCTGCAGCACGTCACCCGGGCAGAGGCGAATCTGGTTCACCACCGGGACAACCTTGGCGGTCTTCAGCAGCTCATCGATGTGCTTTTTGCGGAAGTTGCTGATGCCCAGGGCGCGGATTTTGCCTTCTTCATGCGCCTCTTCCATCGCCCGCCAGGAATCGGCGTTGCTTGTTTGCCAGGTGGCGGCGAAACCGGCGGGCACCGGCCAGTGCACCAAAAACAGGTCCATGTAGTCCGTGCCCAGCTTTTCCAGGCTCTCCTCAATCGCCCTGCGGGTTTCCTCGTAGCCGCGCACGCGGTTGACCAGCTTGCTGGTGATGAACAGGTCACCGCGCTTGAGGCCGCTTTGCTTGACGGCCTTTCCCACGCCCTCTTCATTGCCATAGCCCTGGGCGGTGTCGATGTGGCGGTAGCCCGCTTCCAGGGCGTAAGTGACCACGTCAAAGGTTTCCCGGCCCTCCTGGACCTGCCAGGTGCCAAAGCCGATGGAGGGAATCTCCACGCCGTTTGACAAGGTGTAATGTTTTTTCATGGTGCTCATTTGTACATCTCCTTGTGGTTTGTTGCCAAAATCGGCAGTCTGTATTCAGTGTAACCGTTTGGGCTTGCGCTTAGTCACAAAGGCCGCCGGGCGGGTACATTCCAAACAGAAAAGATTCAGGAGGCGCCCATGAGTTTGAAAAACATTTTGGTCAGCATGCCGCTGCGCGAGGAATACAAGGCGCAGTTTGCGCAGGCGCTGCCGCAGGCCAAGTTCACCTACGCCAAGTACGCGGATCTAAGCCCCGAAGAACTGTCAGAATTTGACGGCGTGGTGGGCAACCCGGACACCAGCACCCTGGCCATGATGCCCAAGCTGAAGCTGCTGCAGCTGATGAGCTCGGGCGTGGCAGGCGACTACATGAAGCTGAAGGACTCCCACCCGGACACCGTCCTGTGCAGCGCCAGCGGCGCCTATGGCCAGGCCATCTCCGAGCACATGGTGGGCGCGCTGATGATGCTGCTGAAAAAGCTGCACCTCTACCGCGACGCCATGAAGTCCGGCGCCTGGGAAAGCAAGGGCACGGTCTACTCCCCCCGCGGGATGCGCGTGCTGATTGTGGGCGCGGGCAGCATCGGCACTGACTTTGGCAAGCTGATGCAGGCCCTGGGCAGCTACACCATTGCCCTGCGCCGCACGCCCGGCGGGGAAACCGAGGGCTTTGACGAGGTGCACATCACCGACCAATTGAACCGCCTGCTGCCCACGGTGGACGTGGTGGCCCTGTCCCTGCCCGAAACCCCGCAGACCATCGATTTGTTCAATGACGAGCGCTTTGCCCTGATGAAGGACGGCAGCTATCTGCTCAACGTGGGCCGCGGCAGCGCGGTCAACCAGGACGCCCTGGTCCGTGCCCTGCAATCGGGCAAGCTGGCCGGCGCCTCCATCGACGTCACCACGCCTGAGCCCCTGCCCAAAGACCACCCCCTCTGGCAGCAGGAGAATTTGCTGCTGACCCCGCACATTTCCGGCTTTTACTACCTTAAGGCGACCCACGACAACGTCATCAACATCGCCTGTGACAACCTCAAAGCCTGGCCGGAGGGCCCCTTCACCAGCCGCACCAGCTTTGAGACCGGTTACAGGGAACGATAAGGCCTCATAGAAGAATTCGCGAATCCTTCGACGTTTAGCAGGAACTGAAAATCCATTTGAAAAGACCCGCATTCGTGGGTCTTTTGCATTTGTTTTATTCTATTCTTGTGCTACTCCCCGGCAGGCTTCAGCCGCTCCTTCAGCACCAGCACTTTGCGCTGAATCTCCTTCGCGGTCCTGATGAATTCCTCATCCGATTTGCCCGTGGGGTCCTCCAGGCCCCAGTCCTCCTGAAAGCTGGAGGGCAAATAGGGGCACTGCACGTTGCAGCCCATGGTGATCACACCGTCCAGGGTCGGCAGTTCGTCAATCAGCTTGCTATACTGGGTCTGTTCCATGTCGATGCCGTACAGGTCCTTCATAATCCGCACGGCATCCTGGTTGATGTGCGGCCTGGTTTCCGTGCCGGTGGAATAGCTTTCAAACACATCCCCGGCCAGGTGCCTGCCCAGGGCTTCCGCCATCTGGCTGCGGCAGGAGTTGTGTACGCAGATGAAGCCGATGCGGGGTTTGCTCATGATGGGAACCATCCTTTCGTGCGGTTGGCGATTTTGACCAGGGCCAGCATCACGGGCACCTCCACCAGCACGCCCACCACCGTCGCCAGGGCGACAGGGCTCCCTGCGCCAAACAGGGAGATGGCCACGGCCACGGCCAGTTCAAAGAAGTTGGACGCGCCGATCATGCCGGCGGGTGCCGCGATGTCGTGCCGCAGTTTCAGCGCGCGGGAAGCCAGGTAGGCGATGAAGAAGATGAGGACGGTCTGGATGGTCAGCGGCAGGGCAATCAGCAGGATGTGCAGCGGGTTTTCCAGGATGACCCTGCCCTGGAAGGAAAAGATGATGATGAGGGTCAGCAGCAGGCCGGCCACGGTGATGTGGTTCCACTTGGGCAGGAAAACCTCTTTGAAATGAGCCTCGCCCTTCCGTTTGATCATCCGCGTGCGGGTCAGGATGCCTGCACTGAGTGGAATGACAACAAACAGCAAAACGGACAGCAGCAGGGTGTCCCAGGGGATGGTGACCCCGCCCACGCCCAGCAGGAAGGCCACGATGGGCGTGAAGGCGATGAGGATAATCAGGTCATTGGTGGCCACCTGCACCACGGTGTAGGCGGGGTTGCCGCGGGTCAGGTGGCTCCAGACGAAGACCATGGCCGTGCAGGGGGCGGCGCCCAGCAGGATGGCGCCGGCCAGGTAATCCCGTGCCAGTGGCTCGGGGATGAGGGCCTTGAAGATGACAAAGAAAAACAGCCAGGCGATGCCAAACATGGTAAAGGGCTTGATGAGCCAGTTGGTCACCCAGGTGACATAGAGGCCCCTGGGGTTTTTGCCGACATCCCGGATGCTTTGAAAATCCACCTTGAGCATCATGGGGTATATCATCAGCCAGATGAGGATGGCGATGGGGATGGATACCCGGGCGACCTCAAAGCGGTTTAAGAAGGCTGGGATGCCTGGCAGGAACCGGCCAATGAGGATGCCCGCGCCCATGCACAGGATGACCCAAAGCGTCAGGTATTTCTCAAAAAAGCCGATGCCGCCCCGCGGGGCAGCCTGTGTTTGATTGTTGGCTGCCATTTATCCGTTGCTCGATCCTTTCAAAGGCTCCACGCTGAACACCCGGATGAATTCCTCAATCCGCCGCTTGATGGCGTCCCGCACCTGCCGGGTTTTGTCCAATACTTCCTCCCGGCTGCCAGTGAAGGCCGAAGGGTCGGCGAAGTCCCAGGCCAGGTTCCGCCTGGCGCCCGGGAAGATGGGGCATTTCTGCCCGGCGGACTGCTCGCACACCTTGACAACCAGGTCATATTGCCGCCCCTGGCGATAGAAATCAAAGACAGAGTTGACCGGGTTATGGGAGATGTCAAAGCCTTCCTCCGCCATGACGTCAACCACATGGGGGTTGAGCGCGCCCGGCTCCAGCCCCGCGCTTTCCGCCTGGAAACGGCCTTCCCCCAGGTGGTTGAGATAGGTCATCGCCATCTGGCTGCGGGCGGAATTGTGGACGCAGACAAACAATACCTTCATTTCCTGTTTCCTTTCACACGCTTTGTCGGGCGGGCGCTTCAGCCCCGCGCCTGTTGCAGCAGTTTCACCACTTCATCGGTTTTCAGCACCTTGCCGTAGGACAGCAGTTTGCCGTCCACCACCAAAGCGGGCGTGGTCATCACGCCGTAGGAAGCGATCTGCACAAAGTCCGTCACGTGCTCGATGCTGTCTGTCATGCCCAGCTGTTGCAGGGCGGCCCTGGTGGCGGCCTCCAGTTCATTGCATCTGGCGCAGCCGCTGCCCAGCACCTTGACGGACGGGCTGCCTGATTGCGCTGATGTTTGTTGTTCCGCTTGCGGCTGCGCCGCTTTCTTGTCTTCCTTCCTGCCAAACCATGCCATCTTGATGCCCTCCGTTTTACAAAATCACTGCCTGCAGCAGGTTAAACACATAGCCCACGATGATGATGCCGATGGTGCAAATGGCGATGAACAGCGCCAGCAGCCTGAACTTGACCGCCTTGCGCAGCATGATGAGGGAGGGCAGGGACAGCGTCGTCACCGCCATCATGAAGGCCAGGATGGAGCCCAGCAGCGCGCCTTTTGCCAGCAGGGCCTCGGCAATGGGAATGGTGCCGAAGATGTCCCCGTACATGGGCACGCCAATCAGGGTGGCCAGCACCACGCCAAAGGGGTTTTTGCTGCCCAGCACGCCTGCCACCCAGTCCTCCGGAATCCAGTTGTGGATGAGGGCGCCGATGCCCACGCCGATGAGGATGTAGGGAAAGACCTTTTTCAGCGTCGCCCTGGTCTGGTCTTTGGCATAGCGCAGGCGGTCTTTTCTGCTCAACTCGGGTGAAGTGATGTCCACATTCCCGGCTTGAAAGATAAAGCCCTCCACATGGCGCTCCATCTTCATCTTCTCTATCATCGTGCCGCCAATCACCGCGATGACAAGGCCCAGCAGCACATAGAGGATGGCCACCCGGCCGCCAAAGATGCTCATCAGCAGCACCAGGGAGCCCAGGTCCACCATGGGCGAGGAAATGAGGAAAGAAAAGGTCACCCCCAGGGGCAGCCCGGCGGAGGTGAAACCGATGAACAGCGGGATGGAGGAGCAGGAGCAAAAGGGCGTCACCGTGCCCAAAAGGGCAGCCAGGATGTTGGCCCAGACGCCGCGGAAACGGGTCAAAATTCTCTTGCTGCGCTCGGGCGGGAAATAGCTTTGGATGTAGGAGATGATGAAAATCAGCGTGCACAGCAGCACCACGATCTTGATGACGTCATACAGGAAAAACTGCAGGCTGCCCACCCAGCGGTTGCCCGTGTCCAGGCCCAAGGATGTCAGCAGCTTGCCAACCAGCGCGTTCAGCCAGCGCATGCCCAGCACCTGTTCCTGGAAAAAGCCCCATGCTTTGCCAATGGTCTGCATCAAACTGCCCCTTCTTTTCCCAAAATTCCTGCCCGGCCTGGCTTACAGGCAGGTCACCTGTTCCCGGTCTTCCACCCGGGTGAGCTGGTCCAACAGCAGTTTCGCCCGTTCGCTGCCTTCCATGCTGATGCGGTAGTAGGTCCACTTGCCCTCCTGCCGACCTTCTACAATGCCCGATTCACACAGGATTTTCAGGTGGTAGCTCAACGTGGACTGGGGCAGGCCCACTTGGTCAATCAACACGCAGACACACTGCTCCCCGCTTTGCAAAAGGCTGATAATCCGCAGCCGTTTTTCATCGCACAAAGCCTTGAACACCAGGGCGTTGCGCTCATGCACCGTCATCTCCCAGCCCTCCTCAAATCAAGAATACTTGATATGACCATCCTATGCTTCCCACGGGGGGCTTGTCAATGGCTTTTGCCGCGCGCCGGTATTTTTTACAATGGGTTTTTCCATGATATGGCCGGGCAAACAATCACAAGCAAAGAACGCGCCCCGGGAGACGAGGCCCCGGGGCGTTTTGCGCGCGTCTTGAGCAGAATTACCCCTTCACCGCCCCCGCCGATATCCCGGTCATGAAGTACCGCTGAAAGGCGAAGAACACGATGATCACCGGAATGATGGCAACCGTCGTCATCGCCAGCAGGCTGGACCAGTTGATCTGCAGCTGGCCCACAAAGTTGGCCAGGGCCTGCTGGACGGTCTGCAGCTTGTTGTCGGTGATGACAATCAGGGGCCAGAGGTAGTCATTCCACCGCCACATAAAGGAAAAGATGGTGATGGTGGCCACAATGGGCGCGGACAGCGGCAGGATGATGCGGCGGAACAGGGCGAACTCGTTGGCGCCGTCAATGCGCGCGGCCTCAATCATGGAGTTGGGCAGGGTCAGCATGTACTGCCTTGCCAGGAAGATGCCCGTGGGCGTGGCAGCCGGCGGGATGATGAGGCCCCAGTGGGTGTTGAGCAGGCCAAAGGATTTCAGCTGCAAAAAGATGGGAATCATGATGACCTGCAAGGGAATCATCAGGGTGGACAGCATCAGCCCGAAAATCAGGTCCCGCCCGGGGAAGATGTACTTGGCCAGGGCGTAGCCCGCCATCACGTTCAGCAGCACCGCCAGGACGGTAGAGGACACCGCCACAAGGAGGGAGTTGCCAAAATAGCGCGGGAAATCGCCCTGGCTGAAGGCCTGCGCGTAGTTTTCCGTGGTGAAGTTTCGCGGCAGCAGGCTCATGGGCTGGCGGAAGAGCTCGCTTTGGGGCTTGAAGGAGGAAAGCACAATCCACACCACGGGAAACAGCACCAAAAAGGTCAGCAAGGTCAGCAGGATGTAGCGCAGCGCCAGGCGGAAGCGGGATTCACTCATAGTCCTGCTCCTTCCCGCCCAGGCGGAACTGCACCAGGGTGAACAGGCCAATGATGACCATCAGCACCACCGACATCGCGCTGGCATAGCCCAGGCGGTCCTCGGTGAAGGCCACCTGGTAAATCTGCTGGACAATCAGCTTGGTGGTGGTGCCGGGGCCGCCGCTGGTCATCACGGTGATGAGCTCATAGGCCTTGAAGGAGGCGATGGTGGCCAGCACCAGCACCACCAGCACCGTGGACTTCAGCAGCGGCAGGGTGATGTGCCAGAAGGTCCTCACCCGCCCGGCGCCGTCTATCCTGGCCGCCTCGTACAGCTCTAGCGGGATGGCCTGGAGGCCCGAAATCATGATGATCATGTAGTAGCCGGCCTGCGCCCACAGCGTCACCGCGATCACGCTGGGCATGGCCAGGGCGCGGTCGGACAGGAAGCCCAGGCCGCTGCCGCCGGACAGGCGCAGCAGGTAGTTGATGATGCCCATCTCATCCCCCAGGATGAAGCGCCAGGCGATGCCCACGGTAATCATGCTGAGCAGCGAAGGAATGTACAGCGCCGAGCGGTAGGCCTTCTCGCCCTTCATCCTGTTTTTGTACAGCAGCAAGGCCAGGCCCAGCGCCACCACCGTCAGCAGAATCACCGTGGCCAGGGAATAGACCACGGTGTTGCCCAGGGTGATTTTGAACACCCGGTCAGTCAGCAGCCTGGTGAAGTTGCGGAAGCCCGCCGGGGTGATGCCGCCGAAGATGCTCCAGTTCATGAAGGACATCCGCAGGCCCTGGACGGCCGGGATGATGATGAAGAGCACGAAGATTAAGATGTTGGGTAGCAGGAAGAGCAGGGGCGCCAGGGTCTGGTGAAAATTGCCCCGGGGCCGCCTTGTTTTTCTTGTCATTTCTCTTTGCACGCCCACACCTCACAATCCATATCGAAAAATATCACAAAACGCTGCTCCGCAAAGCGCGAACCTGCGGAGCAGCGGGGTCCGGTGAATCTACATCAGTTGCCTAAATCGGATGCCAGGCGGTCAATTTCCTCGGCGGCTTCCTGCGGCGTCAGGTCACCCAGCAGAGCCTGCACCACGGTCTCCCTTATGATGGCGGAGGACTTGCCCACCAGCGGGCTGTTCCACTCCATGGAGGTGAAGGCCGGGGTCACCTTGAGGTCCTCGGCGAAGGTGTCAAAGTTTTCCTTGTTGGCGGTGTAGTTGACCTCGGCGTCCAGGCGGGAGGTCAGGTTGAAGGTGCCCGCGGAATACATGGCGTTGTGGGTGGCGTCAGAGAACCAGGCCATCAGCTTCTGGGCCTCATCCTTGTGGGGGCTGTCCTTGAAGGAGGCGATGAACTTGCCGCCTGGCACGGAGGAGCGGATCTCCCCCTTGGGGTTTAGCACAGCGGTCCACTCAAAGTCCTTGATGGAACTGGAGTAACCGTTGATGTTCCAGCTGCCGCCGATGTGGCCGGCCACGATGCCGCCCATGAACAGCTCGTTGGGCTTCTCACTGCCCAGCCAGACGGACTTGGGAATCAGCTCCTCATCGTGCATGCGCTTGAACCATTCAATGGCGGCCACGGTCTGGGGATTGTTGAAGTTGACCGCGGTCTGGTCCTCGTTCAGCATCCGTCCGCCAAACTGGTAGATGATGGTGGACAGGCGGTGCGGGGTGAAGTCCACCGCCAGGCCGTACTTGATGTTCTCATTGGCGGCGATGACCTTTTTGGCGGCCTCTTCCCAGTCTGCCCAGGTCCAGGTCTTGGACAGCTCCACCACGTCGATGCCGGCGTTTCCAAAGGCGGTCTTGTTCACCAGCATGCCGTTGCCGGTGGCTTCAGTGGGGTAGGCCACCATCTTGCCCTCCGGGTCCAAGGCGTAGGCCAGCATGGCGGGCATGAAGGCGGCCTTCACCGCTTCGATGTCTTCCACATAGCCGTCCACCGGCTCCAGCTGGCTTTGGAACACGGGCAGCAGGGCGGTGGGCAGGCGGGCTAGGTCGGGCGCGTTCCCGCCGACCAGCTGCAGCTTCAGCGCCTGCTCAAAATCAGCAAAGGCGATTACCTGCATGTCCAGCTTCACATGGGGGTTGGCTTCCAGATAGTCCTTCACGGTGTTCTCAAACACCTCGGATTCGTTGGCGTCGTTGAACCACAGGACCTTCAGCGTCACCTCTTCCTGGGCCAGGGCGGAGACGGTGCCCAGCAGCAGGCAGGCCGCCAGCAACAACAGAAGCAGTCTTTTCATTTCTTTCTCCCTTTTCAATATTCGCACCGGGCTTGTAGAAAACCGGATGCGTTTGCACAAGTGTGTTATCAGTATACCCTTTCTAACAAAGAAACCGCCGGAAGCGCGTTGCTTTCGGCGGAATTTTACCCAAATTTTACATTGGGCCGGATGCTATATTCTTTGCTTTACAATCGCTGATTACTTGAAGTAGTTGACCGCCGCGCGGAAGAGCGGGTCCTCCCCGGATGTAAGCAAATTGGTGTACAGGCCCTCGCGCGCGCGCTCGGCATGGCCCATGCGCCCCATCACCAGGCCGCAGGGGGAGGTCAGCGCCTCCACCGCCCAGGCGGAGCCGTTGGGGTTGAAACGGATGTCCATGCTGGGCTTGCCGTCAAGGTCGGCGTACTGGGCCGCGATCTGCCCCCTGCCCGCCAGCTGCTTCAACTGGTCCTCAGAGCACAGGAAGCGGCCCTCCCCGTGGGAGATGGGCAGGGTGTAGCCTTCCCCCACCTCGTACAGGTGAAACCAGGGGGAGAGGTTGGAGGAAACGCGCACGTTCACAACGCGCGACTGGTGGCGGAGGATGGCGTTGCGCGTCAGCGTGGGGCTGTCCTCCTTCATCTCCACAAAGCGCCCCTCCGGCAGCAGGCCTGTCTTGACCAGCGCCTGGAAGCCGTTGCAGATGCCCCCCACCAGGCCTTTTCTGTGCAGCAAGTCCTCCACCGCCTCCCTGACCGGCGCGCTGCGCAAAAAGGCCGTGATGAACTTGCCCGAGCCGTCCGGCTCGTCCCCGCCGGAGAAGCCGCCGGGAATCAGCATCATCTGGGCGTCCCTGATGCGCCGCGCGGCCTCGGCAATGGACCAGGCCACCTCCTGGGGCGTGCGGTTTTGCACCAGGAAGATGTCCGGCTCAGCGCCCGCCAATTCAAAGGCGCGGGCGGTGTCGTTTTCACAGTTGGTGCCCGGGAAGACCGGCAGCAGCACCCGCGGTTTCGCGAAGGCCGGCCCGGATTTCTTGTTGTGACGGCTGGTGACCAGCGGGGCCTTCGTTCCTTCCTCCGCCGCCGTTTGCGGGTAGACCGCTTCCAGTGTTCCCTGATACGCCTTCAGGAAATCCGCGATGCCCAGGCTTTGCGTGCCCAGGCGCAGCTGGGGCTGGTCGATGGTTTGCCCCAGGGGGTCCCCCGCCGTGTGGCCGGGCGCCATCTCCAAAATCAGGGAGCCATAGTTCTCTTCCAGCAGGCTGTCACGGGTGTGGTGGTTGAAAAACCGGAGGCCGATGTGGTTGCCCAGGGCCATCATCATCACTGCATAGGCCGCGCCACCAAAGCCCACCGCCTGGCAGGACACGGCCTTCTTCTCACGGATCAGCCACCTTGCACTCGACAGCACTTCTTGTAAGGATGCCGCTTCCGGCAGGCCGTCCTTTCCCTTGTTGGGCTTCAGCCACACCACCTGATGGCCGGCCTGCTTAAACTCCGGCGAGATGGCCTCCTCCGCCTTCCCGGCAGCCACCGCGAAGGAAATCAGAGTGGGCGGCACATCCAGGCCTTCAAAACTGCCGCTCATGCTGTCCTTGCCGCCAATCGCCGCGGCCTTCAGGTCCATCTGGGCACGGAAGGCCCCCAGCAGGGCGGCCAGCGGCAGGCCCCAGCGTTTGGGGTCGCGCCCCAGCTTTGGAAAGTATTCCTGGAAGCTTAAGTAGATACCCTCGTCCGGCGCGCCCGCGGCCACCAGGCGGCTGACCGACTCCACCACCGCCAGATAGGCGCCGTGGTAAGGGCTGCTTTCACTTAAAAAGGGATCATAACCATGCGCCATGAAGGAGGCGGTGTCAGTGCCCCCCTTGACCGGCAGGCAGTGCACCATGGCGCAGGGCGGGGTCAGCTGGTGGATGCCGCCAAAGGGCGCCAGCACCGTGGCGGAGCCGATGGTGGAATCAAAGCGCTCCACCAGCCCCTGGCGGGAGCAGCCGTTGAGGTCCCGCGCCAATTTCAGCAATTCCTCTGAAAAGCTGCCGATGATTGCTTTGCGCTCAAGTTTAGGTGTTTCTATCACCGCGTTCATCCGCTTTTTGGCGCCATTCCTGTTGAGGAAGTCCCGGGCGAGGTCCACCACGGTGTGCCCCTGCCAGCGCATCACCAGGCGGGGGCTTTTTGTGACCTCCGCCACCACGGTGGCCTCCAGGTTTTCCTGGGCCGAAAGCGCCAGGAAGGCGGGCACGTCCTTCTCCTCCACCACCACCGCCATGCGCTCCTGGGATTCGCTGATGGCCAGCTCCGTGGCGTTGAGCCCCTGGTACTTCACCGGTACCTTGTCTAAATTAATTTGCAGGCCGTCCGCCAATTCCCCAATCGCGACGGACACGCCGCCCGCGCCAAAGTCGTTGCAGCGCTTGATGAGGCGGGAGGCCTCAGGGTTTTGAAACAGCCGCTGCAGCTTGCGCTCCTCCGGCGCGTTGCCCTTTTGCACCTGGGCGGCGCAGTCCTCCACCGAGTCCACGGTGTGCGCCTTTGAGGAGCCGGTGGCCCCGCCGCAGCCGTCGCGCCCGGTGCGCCCGCCCAGCAGGATGACCTTGTCCCCGGGGGCGGGGCGTTCCCGGCGGACGAGGCTTGCCGGGGCGGCGCCCAGGACCGCGCCCGCTTCCAGGCGCTTGGCCACAAAGCCCGGGTGGTAGTATTCCTTGACGCAACCGGTGGCCACGCCAATCTGGTTGCCATAGCTGGCAAAGCCGGCCGCCGCTTCCTGGGCGATGCGCCGCTGGGGCAGTTTGCCAGGCAGGGTGTCCTCCAATTTCTGGGTGGGGTCGCCCCCGCCGGAGACGCGCATGCCGGCATAGACATAGGCGCGGGCGGACAGGGGGTCGCGGATGGCGCCGCCGATGCAGGTGGCCGCCCCGCCAAAGGGCTCAATCTCGGTGGGGTGGTTGTGGGTCTCGTTCTTGAAAAACAGCAGCCAGTCCTCTTCGCCCTGAATTGTCTGCGCCTTGATGAGGATGGTGCAGGCGTTGTTCTCCTCGGTCTCCTCCAGCTCTTTCAATAGACCGGACTGTTTGAGGAAGGGGGCAGCCAGCGTGCCCACTTCCATCAGGGAAAAGGGCTTCTTGCGCCGCAGGCTCTCCCGCGCGGCAAAGACCTCTTTCAAAGTCCGGGCAATCACCGGGTCCTCGCAATCCACCTGAGTGATCTCGGTGAAAAAGGTGGTGTGGCGGCAGTGGTCGGACCAGTAGGTGTCGATCACCTTCAGCTCCGTCAGGCTGG